>JAWOBF010000038.1:0-50748 GCA_046498225.1 Candidatus Aegiribacteria sp. | reverse complement strand
ATGAACTCGTCCCAGGCCATGGCGTGGGCAACGCCGAGATGATAGAGGTCCTCGGTGAAGAACTTCGCGAAGAATTCCTGGTCCACCAGCTCGCTCCACTGGTCACCCGGTTCCGAAGGCTCTCCCCAGCCGTACCTGGTGTTCATCATGCAGAAACCGCCGCCTTCAGGGGAGTTTATCCATGCCTCGGCCAGGCAGCCTCCGGTGTCGAAAGCGCCGGAGTTACAGGCGATTGTGTTCCAGATGGACACCCTGCCGTGGTCCGCGATGTTGGTCAGGCTCAGGAAATCACCGGACCCCAGGCTTCCGTTGCCTATGGAGACGCTGCCCGAACTTCCGTGGCCTGCGTGGTTCACCAGGTGCATTCCCGTGTTCAGCATCTCCATGGAGAGCTCGTAACTCTGAGTGCCCGCGCTCTGGTAATGCTTTATCACCGGCTGCCAGGCGGCGGGTGTGTAAAGCGTGTCCACCTTCTCCTTGCCCGCGCTTCCCGGGCAGTAGGGACTGCTCCAGAGTATGCCGGTGGTGAAACCCATGGACGTGAACCAGGGGTCGGTATCCCTGCCGTCCTCCAGCTGAGGCAGCTCGTAGGCCAGGACCTTGTTTACGAAGATGTTCGCTTCCGGGCCACTCTGTACCGATGCCCTGCCGACGAAGTAGTCCGGGTGGTAGTCCATTGTGTCGCCCTCTATCTCCCCCCAGACGCCGTTGCCGTTATGGTCCCAGTAATCGGTTCCCACCTGGGGGTCGTTCATGTCCTGGTAATAGATGTCCGCGGCGGGGTCATCCACGTACCCCTCGGCCGTGGCCCAGCAGTTGCGGTGAGGAACAAGGGGGGTGTCACCTCCAAGGAGTATCCATGTAGGGGGAGTTCCCTCGTAAATGTCCCTGAGAAAGAAACGGAGTTTCTGGGCGGCGTCCACGCCGCTGTAGCTGGATTCAATGTACTCCATTGTCACGATGGCCGCGGGAACGCCCTTCATCGTCTTGAACTGGGCCAGAGGCTCGAATACCTCCACCAGGGAATCCCTGGTGACTATCAGGTACTCGCCCCAGGGAAGGTCCCGCGAAGGCACCGGCTGTACTACGACAAAATCATCCGGATTCATCACCTGGCCTCTGATGATGTCCTCGAGCAGCCTGGACCCCTCCCGCCCCCTTCCGGCGGGAAGGACAGCGGATGGCTCTATGTGATAATCGATGCGCATGGCGAAAAGGGTTGTGAGGTCGGCTCTTCCGGTAGTCGGATCCCAGGTCACGGGTGATATCCTCAGATCGAGGATGTTGCAGCCCATCAGATATCCCTGTGACACCGGGTCGACCAGCGGACGTTCCGCTCTGACTGAATAGGCCTCGGCATCCCTGGGGGTGACAGTGAAATGGTGAGGAAGGGATAAAGGCACAGCATGCTGAACGGGTTTGAGATCGAATGTCCCCGGCAGTTCCACGCTCACCTGTGACAGAGGCTCCACAGCATCTACCACTGCGCCCTCAGGCAGAAGCACCTTCACGGGGAATACCGGCAGGGCCGGTTCCCCCGGTTCACCCGTATTTACGGCCCCCGGCATGCTGAAGTATTCACCCAGCGGGCCCTGACGGACCTCCGGGCGCTGCGTCGGGGATTCCCAGTCCACTATCATGCTGTCGGCGAGCGCGAGTGAAGCCGTGAGCACCAGCGCCAGACATGTAATCAATCTCATTGTTATCCCTACTTATCTCACGTCCATATGGAGCATGTACTTATCAGGTTTCCATTATTGCGGTTATCCAGCCTTTGCCGCTTATCTCCTCCAGCATGACCTTCATGAGTATGGTGATGGGCACGGCGAGTATCATTCCCCATGCTCCCCAAAGCCAGGCCCAGATGATCACGGCCAGCAGGACCGTGACCGAGCCCAGGGGCAGCTTGAACTGCATCAGCTTAGGCTCCAGTGCGTTGGAGACCGAGATGTTCACGCCCAGCACGATTATAATCACCGGCCAGACGTTCAGGAAGCTGCCATGCTGGTATACAGCCATAGTATAAAGTACGGCGCCGGCTCCGGCTATGAGAGAGCCGTATATGGGTATGAAGTTCATCACGAAGCATATCGACCCCCAGATGAGGGCGTCCTGAGGGCTGAGGAAGAGCAGCAGGCCGATACCGATTGCCAGACCTGTAATGGAACTGGTTATAAGTTTTGTGAATATGAATTTACGAGTGTTGTACTCCAGCTTTTCGGCGATGTGCAGTATTCTTCTGTAGTTGGAGGCCTTGAGGTTGCTCTTCAGGTTCTCTTCCAGCCTTCTTCTTCCTATCATCAGGAATGTTGTGAGGAAGAGTATCATCATGAAGGTGAAAACTCCGGATATTATGGGCTTGGCGGCAGTGGGAGCTATGCTCATGGCCGACTCCGCCAGGTCGTTGATGTATTCGGTCACACCTGCGGCGTCTCCGAAGAACCCGCTGGTGACCATCCAGCGCTTGATGGGCTCCACTATGTTCTCCATGATGTTGGTGCTCTTGCTGAGTATCAGCGATATCTGACCCCTTATAAGCATGTAGACGCCGAAGGAGACGAATATGAAGATAAGCAGGACCAATATCACCGAGAAGAAGACCGCCAGCCTGGATTCTTCGCTGATGTGCTCCCTTCCGAACCGTCCCTTCACCCTGCCCATGGTGCTGTCCACCAGCTGGGCTGTGCGGTCGGAAACGGGCTGAAGCAGCAGCATCAGAAAAAAAGCCACGGTGAGAGGAATGAACACGTTCGAGGTGTTCTTCAGGATCATGCCCGCGGCAACGATACCCAGAAGGACTATTGCCATTCTGAACAGTCTTCCGCTGTTGTTATCCGCCAACTTTATCTCTCCATTCAAGAAGCAGCCCGTATTCCTCCGGTCTGCGGTCCTCCAGGCAGTTTATCCGTTTCCGCATCTCCCGTACTTCCGAAAGGTCTATCTCGTAATCGGTGACACCTTCCGCCACATCCATTCCACGGACCATCTTGCCTCCAGGGTGGGCCACGCCTCCGCCGCCCCTGAACAGAACTCCGAGGTGCTCGCCCCCGAGGTTGCAGCCCACGGTGAATATCTGGGCCTCCGCCGACCTGGCCCTGAGGAGGGACCGAAACAGCTCCCGCCTTCCGCTGGGCCACTGAGCGGGAACGAATAGTATCTCCGCCCCGGACAGCGCCAGCCTTCTTGAAAGCTCCGGGAAGCGAAGGTCGTAACATACAATCCCCCCCGCCGTGATGCCCTCATAATCAAAGGTTCCCCTGCAGGAACCCGGAGAGAAGGCTCTGTCCTCTCCCATCTGCCTGAACAGGTGGACCTTCTCCGTCGTATACGCCGGTTCCCCGTCCGGTCCGTATACCACCATGGTGTTCAGGACCCTTTCACCCTCCGCGACGGGGAGGGTTCCGGCCACCATCCAGATGGAGTTCCCGCCCGCAGCTTTCGCCGGAGGAAGGGTGGGGAGTTCTCCGGGTGCGTGGGCGAGGTCCGGAATACGGTCCAGAACGTATCCGGTTGTAAAGAGCTCCGGAAGTACCGCTGTATGAGGGAGCGGCGGTATCACAGCGGCCTGAAGGAACCTCTCCATGCTCTCTTCCGGCGAGCCCTCGATGCCGATCTCTACAAGCCTGATGATCATTACTGCTCCATATCGGGTGACTGCGACAGTATTGTAATATAATAAACCCGTTGTAATATATTGATCAGGATGTCCATTGAAACAGACCGGCGATCAGGAAGGGAAACCATAAATGAGCAGTCCCACCATCAGCAGAAGAGGCCAGGGCATACAGGAATCACCCATTCGGAAACTGGCTCCACTGGCGGTTGCCGCCGTTACCAGGGGAACAGGAATACACCATCTCAACATAGGACAGCCGGACATTCCAACACCCGTGGAGTTCTGGGACGCTGTGAAGTCAAATATGAGCAGCGTGCTGGCGTACGGCCCGAGCAACGGTCTGCCTCAGCTGAGGGAGGCCATCTCCGCCTACTACTCCCGCTCCGATATTACGGTGGACCCCTCACAGGTCATGATAACCACCGGAGGTTCCGAAGCGGTGATATTCGCCATGATGGGCACCTGCGACCCCGGGGACGAGATAATCTGCTTCGAGCCGTTCTACACCAACTACAACGGCTTCGCTACCCTGGCGGACGTGAAGCTTGTGCCGGTGACCTCCAGCGTGGAGAACGGCTTCCACCTGCCACCCTCGGAGGAGATAACGTCGAAGCTCAGCGACAGGACCAGGGCCATACTGATATGCAACCCGAACAATCCCACCGGGACCATACTCACCGATGACGAGATTGCGGAGATAGCGGACATCGCCGCCGCGAACAACCTCTTCCTCCTGGCCGACGAGGTCTACCGGGACTTCGCCTTCGACGGCAGGCAGCACTCATCCATACTGGAGTTCCCGGACATCTCCGGCCGGGCGGTGGTAATGGATTCCATTTCGAAGCGGTTCAGCTCCTGCGGCGCCAGGCTGGGCAACCTTATCACCCGCAACGAGGAGCTGATGGCTGTATTCCTGAAGTTCGGCCAGGCCCGCCTTTGTCCCCCCACACTGTCGCAGTTCGGCGCCACTGAGATGTACAATTCCCTCACGGAGGAGTACTACAGGGACGTTGTATCCATGTACCAGAACAGGCGTGATATTCTGATGGATGAACTCCACGGCAGGGAGGGAATATTCTTCCTCAAGCCGGAGGGGGCGTTCTACGCGACCATCAGGCTTCCGGTGGAGGATTCCGACGACTTCGCCGCCTGGATGCTGACGGATTTCACCATGGACGGATGGACCACAATGGTGGCTCCCGCAGCGGGGTTCTACGCCACGCCGGGAATGGGAAGGGACGAGATCAGGATAGCCTACGTGCTGGAGGAAAGCAGGATGCGCTCGGCCCTGATGATACTGAAGGAAGGTCTGAAGGAGTTCCTGGCGCGCCGCTGAAGTCAGTAGGATACCGCGTCGGGGGAGGTCTTCCCCTCCCCGTTCTCGGATACTACCAGGAAGACTCCGGAAGGAACGCACACGGACATGTCACCCGGCTTGTCCAACCATCCCTGCCGGACACAGTCCTGACCGGGACAGGGAGAGTCCGCCACCCTGGCCCTGAGACCGTCCACGACCACCGTCATCTCTCCCAGGTTCCCCTCCACTTGCATGAGGGTGTCCCTGTTCATGGGGTGAAAGAGAGTTGTGTCTCCGGTATGGACCTCCAGGAATTCCAGGCCCGAACCTGACGAAGGGCCGGTACTTCCCAGGATGACAAGGACAAGAATCACTAACAGCGGCAGAAGAAGGTCGACCGGCCGGAAGAACCTGTATTCGGACTCACAGCTCATGAACGATGTTCAGGTCATGGCCGCAGGAGGCGCATTTCCCGTCCCTGAGGCCCCGGGTGCTCACCGTCCATCCCTTCCTGTCCACGCACAGGGCTCCGCAGGAGGGGCACTTCGTGTCCGAGAAATCCGTGGATACGTTGCCCAGGTACACGTAGTCCAGTTTTTCGGAGAATATTTCCCTGGCTTCCGTAAGTGTGCGCACCGGTGTAGGTTCCCGCTTAAGCCGGTATCCGGGAAAGAACCTGGAAATGTGGAAGACGGTTTCCTTTCCACATTCCTCCGCGATCCAGTCCGCCATTTCTCTCCACTCTTCCGGGTCGTCGTTCTCACCCGGTATCACCAGGAATGTGACCTCCAGGTGGCAGTCGGAAGCCGCCAGAATGGAAAGTGTCCTGAGCACCGTCTCCCTGCTGCCCGTGCAGTGGCTGGAATAGAAGTCGGACGACCATGACTTTAGGTCAACGTTCCATGCGTCGGTGAATTCAAGGTATTTCTTCAGCGGCTTCGGGTTCACCTCACCGTTGGATACCATGACCACCGCCCCTCCCCTGTCCCTTACCAGCGGAGCGGAATCGGCTATGTACTCGTACCATATGGTGGGTTCGGTGTAGGTGAAGGCGATACCAGTACTGCCCTCTGAGAGGGCCAGGTCGGCCAGCTCCCGCGGAGGAACGAACCTTGTGGGAACGCCGTCCCTCTGTGAAATGCTCCAGTTCTGGCAGAAATCACAGGTCAGGTTGCAGCCGGCGGGGCCGGTGGAGAGTATTCGGGAGCCGGGAAGAAAATGGTATAGGGGCTTCTTCTCTATCGGATCCATCGAGAGGGACACGCACTCCCCGTAACCCGGAAGGTAGGGAATTCCCTCCCTCACTCCCCTTATCCTGCACATGCCCCGGCCGCTTGCGTTCTCTTCGAACTCGCATCCCCTCGGACAGAGTACGCATTTCCATCCGTCTTCCGTCCCTGCGAACCATTCCGCTTCCCTCATTGAGCCTCTATTCTCCATTCGGACGTAACACCTCCTTCATCTACAGCGACCACGATGATGGTGCTGAACAGCGAATCGGGAACCCTCTCCGCCAGCGGCACTCCTCCCACCGCGATTGCCGTCGCCAGGGCGTCTCCCACAGAGGCCTCACGGGAGACCACCGTGACGGAGGCGATACCCGTCTCGGGGTATCCGGTGCGCGGGTCCAGGATGTGGCAGTACCTCCTGCCCCCGTGGGTGAACCAGCTTTCGTAGTCACCGGACGTGGCCAGGGCGCCGCTCTCCAGTTCCATGGTCTCGAGGATGCCCTCGCCCCTGGGGTCCCTTATCGCCAGTATCCAGGTTCTACCCACGGAAGGGTCGCCTCCGCAGCGTATCTCGCCGCCGATTTCCACCAGGGCCGCAACCGCGCCCGCTTCCCTTGCGTGGAGGTATATCCTGTCCACGGCGTAACCCTTGGCTACGGCCCCGAAATCCAGCAGGACACCGGGGGCCATCTCCAGTGTATCCCCATCTATATGTAACATGGAAAGACCGGATAGCGCAAGGGCGCTGTCCACAGCCGCGCTTTCCGGAAAGGCGGGGGCCTCCGGAAACCCCCATGTCGCGACCAGGGCCCCCATCGCCGGGTCGAACATCGAATCGGTAACCGATGAAACCATCAGTGAGATGTCCAGGAGGTTCCTCATGTCCGCGGATAGTTCCGGAATGACCGCCCTGCCGGAGGCGTTCAGGGCCGACAGCTCCCCGGAGCCGAAGACTCCCAGCTGATCGTCCAGATGGCGTGCAAGGGAGTCCATTGAATTGAGTAAGGCCCCGGCTTCAGAGCTGTCGGAGATCACTATGAAGGTGGCGAAGGTTCCCAGAACGGGGACTCTGCTCTTGACTTCGACAAGCGCCGAAGAGTCGGAAGAATGCAGGTATCCCGCGGCCAGCGCCGCGAGCAGGCTCAGCGCCAGAATGAAAATGAGGGTGCCGGGACCCACCCTCTTCCGGGCTGAGTTCAAACCTACCTGTCCTCCCCTTCGCTCATGATATCCATATGGTACCTGCAGTACCTGGAGCCGGGGACGGAGGGCCGTCCGCACTCCACGCACTTCAGGGTCTCCCCGGCCTTGCGCCTGGTTACCTGGGGAGCCTCTCCCATGCCGGTAATCGCCATGACAATAAGCAGCAGGGCCGCCAGCGGCGCCGCGTAGGAAGCCATTCCGGCCAGGGTCCAGGTTAAGCCGACCCCTTTGCCGAGGATGAATCCCACCGTCCAGAGCAGAATGCTGATTATCAGGGCCACCCTTAGAATTCTTCTGAAACTCCTCAATGGACTATTCCTCTCCTCAGAACAGATCGATGAAACTGATGAAGTGATTTACTCCCAGCACGGCGATTCCGGCCTCGTCCTCACCTGCGGCAAGCAGAGCTACGCCTCCCGCTTCAACGGCGATATTGAGCCAGCCGATACCCCTGCCGGCGGAAAGCTGGCCCCACCCGGGGAACAGCAGTGATTTCCAGGGGCTGGCGGGCGGGCAGCCGGTCTCCAAAACCTGGGGAATTGAATCTGTTACGGCGGTCCACTCGGGTACAAGCGGTCTGCGCATTCGCGTGGGAAACAGGACCGTACCTACCTCGAACTCCCTGAGAGACGCGCTTCTCCAGAAACGCTCGTGGGTCATGGTTCCCTGAAGGACGCTGTCTATGCAGGCAATATCGCACCCTACGCTTATCCAGCTGAGATCGTTGATGTCCACCACGTCCAGGGCGAGGTCTGTGATGCCGGTTCCGGGAAAACGGTCCATAGCGTCGGAGAGCACGGAGAAGATACGGTCGAGCGTCCGCACGGGGATTTCCGCCCGGTACTCCACCACACCGGAGAAGACAACGTGCGTGGAGGTGGATGAATCCGGAAAGAGGTCCTGGCTTCCCTCCATCTCCATACCTGCCCGTGTGGTGAGCATCAGCTGGGTCCTGCCCGGTTCCGGGACACCCGGGTTTATCTCTATGCGGATGATGCTGATGAAGGGAGTTCCTCCCACCAGCTCCTCCACAACGGCGAATTCAAAGGGCGTCTGCCCGAAGCACAGGAACGAAATCAGAAGTACCGCAATAATAAAACGCATGGATCGCTTCTCTCCATTTCAGCTGTTTGAGATTACCCGTCTCCAGTTGTCCCCTGCCACCGAAGCAATATCTTCGGATGGCCATCCCCTCCTGTCAAGCATTTGGAAGATATCCGGCCAGACGCCGCAATCGCTCACTCCCTCGGGAAGGTTCCGGATACCGTCAAAATCGCTGCCGAAGCCGGCGCTTTCTATTCCCACCAGCTCCACCAGGTGTTCAAGATGGCGGAGAATATCCTCCATGGATCTGCTTCCGCCCAGGAACGACGGTACGAACGTTATGCCGATGACGCCGCCTGACCCGGCTATCTCCTTCAGGTCATCGTCCGGCAGGTTCCTCGGGGAATCGTGCACAGCCCTGCAGTTGCAGTGGGTGGCCACCACCCCGCATCCCATGGAGAGAAGGTCTCTCCTGGACCGGTCGCAGAGGTGTGATACGTCCAGGACCACACCGTTTTCCCAAAGTTCCCGGGCCGCCTGCCTGCCCGTTCCGGTAAGACCTGTATCGCTTCCGATCCCGCCTCCGAGGCTGTTGGAGCCGTTCCAGGTCAGTGATGCCAGCGAAAGGCGCTGCAGGATCTCGTCCGTCCGGTCAAGCTCGACCAGAGGCTGGCAGCCTTCCAGCATGAGATACATGTTGATGGGGGATCGTTTGTGAGTGTTCATGTACATGGAGAACCCCCTCCTGAGCGCAGGAAGAGGTTCTTTCGCCGACTCCGCGCAGATGGCCGTTACAAGATGGGTTACTCCGGCCCTCCTCGCCCTGGGTATGTCCAGATGGGTCTTTCTTGAACCGCCCAGGAACTCCTCGGGACTCTCCAGCCTCATCAGCGTGTCCACATGGGCGTCGAATACCCGGTACATCATTCCACCGTGGTCTCTGTTGTGTCCGGGGAGAAGAATATCCTGGTGAAACCTCTCACGATGGAATCCGCCCTGAGGATGAAAAGTATGACCACTATGAGAAGGAAAATATAGATTATCACCCGGCCCCTCGAGGAACTCCTTGGATGTCTGTGTCGCCAGTCATCTATAAGGGGCATCAGCCGCCCAGCCGTTTAGTGACCCTGAACTGCCTCGTAAGCGTCGGCAGGAATCCGGGGAACTCGATGGAATCGGCATAGGTGACCACGTAAACGTCCCCCTCGAAACCGTTGCCGGGGTATTCCCTGGAGGCTGCCACCGCGGCTGAACATTCTTCCGAATTCCTGTGACGGCCCCATTCCATAAGGAACTGGGCCTTGAGCAGCGACATCGGTCGGACGTCGCTAACCCGGTCGTATACCCTGTCCAGCTCGCCGCTGACCCTGCCGGGGGTTATCGCGGTCATCTGCACGTACTTCACCGCTACGCTCACCACCATGATGAAGATAACGAGAACCAGCATGTATAATCCGTTACGTCCCGAAAACATTTCAGACATATTCACCTACCATCCTGAAAGGCATCTTCTGACAATATCCTCCGCAGATTCCTCAAGAAGCCTCTCCCTGGCCTCGGATTCCGATTCCGTGTCCGGATCGTATACCAGCCAGGTAGTAACGCTCTCTTCGCCTATTATATCCATCTCCCGCAGCAGGTCCACGAAGGACACTTCAACCCTTATCTGCAGCCTGTACTCCTCCACGACTTCCGCCGAAGTATACGAATACGGGGTTCTTTCGTAGGCGGCGACCATGCCTTCTATACGGGAATCCTCACTCTCCAGCACCACCGAGAGCCTGCCGTCCATGACTATCTTCTGGGTAACCCGGGAGGTTATGTCCTGTTCCAGCCCGTACTGGCTCACCCGGCTTCTGAAAGGGACGACCCTGACGGACTGCAGATGTTCCGGAAGGCTTCCCCGGAACCCGTAGGAGCAGGAGAGCAGCATGGACGTGAACGCCAGCACAGCCAGCGTCAGGTATCCCGCAACTCTATTGCCCTGAATGTCCGAACCCCCCTTCTCCCCTTCGGCTTCGGGGCAGCTCATCCACCACGCTGAACCTGGGGCGGACCACCGGGGCCAGGACCGCCTGGGCCACCCGGTCTCCTCTGCGGACGGTGAAGGGCTCGGCCCCGAGGTTAGCCAGAATTATCTTGACCTCGCCCCTGTAGTCGGAGTCAATGGTTCCGGGAGTGTTGAGTACCGTGATGCCGTTTTTCAGAGCATTTCCGCTCCTGGGACGGACCTGCCACTCGTACCCTTCCGGTATGCAGACCCTGAGGCCTGTTGGTACCAGAAGGGTATTCCCCGGCTGTATGACCGTCTCGCCGGATACGGCAGCCTTCAGGTCCACCCCGCTGGAGCCGGGGGTGGCCATGGATGGAAGGGGCAGGTCTGCGGCGTGCTCCATTACCTCCAGAAGTATTTCCACTTCCATCCCCTGCCGCATCCTTCCGATGGACTACTCTGCCTTTTTCTCCTGGTCAACGTCCTTCATGGTAAGGTCTATCTTGCCGTCAGGCTTCACGGCGATGACCTTCACCCGGACATGCTGTCCCCGTTTGAGGACATCTTCCACCTTTTCCACCCGCTGCTTGCTTATCTGGCTGATGTGGACCAGACCGTCGGTGCCGGGCATTATCTCCACGAAGGCTCCGAAGTTCATTATGTTGGCCACGACTCCGTCGTACACCTGCCCCAGCTTCGGCTTTCCCGCGGACAGCTCGATCATCTCCAGGGCCCTGCTGGCCGCTTCGGCGTCCTCGGAGAGTACCACGACCGTCCCGTCATCATCGATGTTGATGTCGGCGCCGGTCTCCTCGGTGATGGCGCGTATGTTCTTGCCTCCGGGACCGATCAGCTTGCCTATCATATCCTTCTCTATCTGGACGGTGTAGACCCTGGGAGCGTATTCGCTCAGTTCGGACCTGGGCTCGCTTATCACCCGGTTCATCTCCTCCAGTATGTAGCGCCTGTTGTCCCTGGCTCTGTCCATGGCCTCCCGAAGGATATCCAGGGATATGCCCTCCACCTTCAGGTCCATCTGAATGGCGGTGATACCGCTGTCGGTTCCGGCTATCTTCAGGTCCATGTCTCCCAGGTGGTCCTCTATTCCGGCGATGTCCGACAGAATGAGGTAATCACTGCCGTCGGTGACCAGCCCCAGCGCCACTCCGGCTACGGCGTCGGAAACCGGCACTCCGGCGTCCATCAGGCTCAGGGAACCTCCGCAGATGGTGGCCTGGCTGGATGATCCGTTGGATTCGAGGACGTCGGAGACTATTCGGACCGTATAGTTGAAATCGGCCTTGTCCTGCGGCATAACGTGGGAAAGGGCCATCTCGGCCAGGTGGCCGTGACCTATCTCGCGCCTGCCGGGTCCCCTGGCGGGCCTGACCTCGCCCACACTGAAGGAGGGGAAGTTGTAGTGGAGCATGAAGTCCTTGGTGTACTCACCCATCAGGGCGTCTATCCTCTGCTCGTCCCTGGCTCCGCCCAGGGTTACAGCCACCAGCGCCTGGGTCTCTCCCCTGGTGAACAGGGCCGAGCCGTGAGGCCTGGGAAGAACTCCGACCTCGCAGGAGATGTCGCGCACGTCGCCGGCCGCCCGGCCGTCGTGCCTCTTCTTCTCCTTAAGCAGCTTCTCCCTGGCGAAGAGTTTCTCCGATTCCCTGACCGCGTCGGAAACCAGCCTCTCAAGAAGGTCTTCTTCAACCAGCGAGGGGTACTGGTCCGCCAGCTTCTCCACCGCGGATTCCCTGGCCGCATCCGCCGCCAGTGACAGTGAGTTCTTCTCGCCGTCGCCGTATACCTTCTCGAATTCGGGCATGGCTATGCGGTTAACGTCTTCCTGAAATCCTTCTGGTGCCCTGAAGGGCTGCTCTATGGCCCTCTTCTCCCTGCCGGCCTGCTTCTGAAGGTCCTTCTGCATCTCGTTGATCTTCGCCGCTTCGCTGGAGGCCAGTTTGATCGCTTCCAGTATCTCCTCCTCGGAAAGCTGGTCGCTGGAGCCTTCCAGCATCACGACGTCGGTGCCCTTTACGGCCACTACCAGGTCCAGGTCGCTCTCTTCCTGCTGGCTTGCGGCAGGGTTAACAATGAGTTCACCGTTCACTCTGCCCACCTTTACCGAGGATACCGGCCCGTCCCAGGGGATGTCGGATATCATCAGTGCCGATGAAGCGCCCAGCATTCCCAGCAGACTGGGATCGTTCTCGTTGTCGGAGCTCAGCACCAGGATGTATACCTGGGTCTCCTCCATGTACTCCGCGGGGAAGAGAGGCCTGAGGGGCCTGTCTATGAGCCTGGCGGTAAGGACCTCTTTCTCCTGAGGTCTTCCCTCCCGCTTGAAGAACCCTCCGGGTATCTTGCCCGCGGCGTAGGTCCTCTCCCTGTACTCGATGGTAAGGGGAAAGAAGGGAAGGTCGCGCAGACCTCCCGAGGTGGCCGCCACAAGAACGGCCGAACCCCCGTATGTAACGTATACCGCTCCGTCGGCCTGCTTGGCCATTCTACCGGTTTCAATTCTAAGTGTTCTGCCTGCTATTTCTCTCTCAACTACTTTTTTCATTATCCTCTTGTTTTCCTTTTCTTCTCTACTCTCTCCGACACCATGCCGGAGCAACTTCCTACATGCATCACCTAAATTGAAAACCAATTCTCCCAGTGAGCTGTATTCGCTGTTGATGCTATCTCCTGAGCCCCAGCTCCTGTACTATCGACCTGTACCGCTCGACGTCACGGCCGCTGAGGTAATTCAGCAGCTTCCTTCTCTGGCCCACCAGCTGCAGAAGACCTCTTCTGCTGTTGTGGTCCTTCTTGTGAAGCTTGCTGTGCTCGGTGAGGTTCTTTATCCTCTCCGTGAGCAGCGCTATCTGGACCTCGGCCTTGCCGGTGTCCCTCTCGTTCTCTCCGAACTGCTTTACCAGCTCGGCTCTCTTTTCTGCTGTGATGCTCATCGTTCAGGGTCCTCCATTCGTCCCTTCCTGCTTTCTTTCGCCCGCCTGACCACTTCGATGTCGCCGGCGATCAACTCCTTCAGCTCCCCGGCAGTGACCGGGTCCGCCTTGCTCCTTATCCTGCTCTGCAGTTCCACTCTGGCCAGGCTGCCGTAGGAATCCTTCAGCCGCCTGTCCGGAATACACGCCTCCACCGGCCCGGTAACAGTTTCCGGAACGAACACCGCCGCGGGCATCGGTTCCTGTTCATCGCCGGAGTGCACCAGGCCGCGGTAACTTCCGGACCTGGGCAGCAGCTTGCAGCCGGGAACCCTCAGGTTCAGGGTGGGATATCCGAGCTTTCTGCCCAGACCCTTTCCCCGGGCCACTGCTCCGGTCAGGGAATACGGCCTGCCAAGAAGCTCTTCCGCATTCTCCATCTCCCCGCGCTCCAGCAGGCGTCTTATCCTTTCGCTCTTCACGGGCTCGCCCCGTATCTCCAGCGGAGGTACAATAATAGTATCTATTCCCCTCGAAGTACACCACCGGCTCAGGTATTCCACTGTACCCGACCTGTTTCGGCCGAAATGGAAGTCGTATCCCACGACTATCCTGTCGAAACCCTCCCTTCGGTGCAGACACCGGAGGAACTCATCCGGTTCCTGTTCCACCGTCTCCGGGTGAAAGGGAACCACCACGAGCCTTTCCATGCCCAGGTCCTTAAATAGCCTGTACCTCTCCCATGCCGTTGTCAGTCTCCTGTGCCAGCCGTTACCCGAAAAATACTGCCTGGTCACCGGCTCGAAACATACCGGAACGGTCTCTCCCGCTCCCTCTCCGGCCCTGCTGACCACCTGGAGGTGCCCTCTGTGTATTCCGTCGAAATTTCCCACGGTCACCGTCTTCATCGGGTCAGCTCTCCACCAGTACGCACATTGGTTTCAGGAAGGACCCGTCGCCCTCCGCCATGGCCAGGAGTTTCCCGTCCGGGTCGTGCAGCGCCACCAGTCCCTCTATGCGGCCGGCTATGCTTCCTCCGTGTGACACCTTTTCGGTATCGGCATCGTCCAGGGTAATGTCCGGGAAGCCCCGCATGACGGATGACATGGTCAGGAGGGCCCCGGGGTCCTCATGGTCCCTCGATGCCTCCTCCACGCCGAGACCGTCGATCCTCGTCCTTCTTATATCAAAGGCGGCACCGCCCGTGCCCAGCTCTTCTCCGAGGTCCCTGGCCAGCGCCCTGACGTAGGTACCGGAGCTGACCGTGACCGAGAGCCGGACCCTCTCCCCGTCCAGTTCGTGAAGTATCCAGTTATCCGCTGTAACGGTTCGTACCGGCGTCTCCGGAACCTTTCCCTTTCGGGCTATCGAGTATGCCCTGACCCCGCCCACCCTGACGGCGGAGTAGCTGGGAACTCTCTGCCGCAGCGTACCGGTGAACAGTTCGAGCGCGCTTTGGATATCCGCTTCCGTCACGCCCTCCACCGGGTTTCTTTCTATCACCTTACCGCTCAGGTCGTCGGTATCGGTTCGAACGCCCAGCTGGACTCCGAAGCTGTATGTCTTGGAGAAGGAGGTGAGAAACCGCGACAGTCTGGTGGCCCTGCCCATAAGCACCACCAGAAGTCCGGTGGCGTCCGGGTCCAGGGTGCCGGCATGGCCGAATTTGCGGAATTTCCAGTAGCCGGCTGCTCCCGCTGCGGCTTTCCTGGAAGATATTCCGGCGGGTTTGTCCAGCAGGTATGCCGCTCCGGTCCCGGTCGGGCTCAATCCTCTTCCAGCTCCCTGATGAGGCCCAGTATCCGGTCACCCTTCTCGCCGGAGGTGTCGTGAACCAGGGAGAGGGCGGGAGCGCTCCGCATGTTGACTTTCGAGGCGATCCGTGAACGGAGGAAGCCCCTGGCCGATTCCATGGCCTCCTTCGCCTCCTCGCGCTGCTCTTCGCTTCCGGTGGTCTCGTAGAAGAGCGTGGCGTGTGAACCGTCCCGGGACAGCTTGACCCTGGTCAGGTGAACGTACTGCAGCCGGTTGTCGGAAACATCCCTGGCCAGGACTTCCTCCAGGACCTGCTGAATGTCAGTGGACAGTCTCTGCCTTCTTCTCTCATCCATCGGAAAGCCTCCGTCCTCCGGTCAGAGTTCCCTGGCCACGGAGACGATCTCGAAGCTCTCGATAACGTCCCCGACCTTTATATCGTTGAACCCGGACAGGCCTATGCCGCATTCAAAGCCGGACTTGACCTCCCTGCGGTCCTCCTTGAATCGCTTCAGGGAACTGACAGTGCCGGACCAGACGTCCACACCGTTCCTTACCAGGCGCACCTGCGCGTTCCTCCTGATAACTCCGCTGATGACGTAGGCTCCTGCTATCACACCGGCTTTGGGCACCTTGAAGAGATCCCTGACTTCCGCGGAGCCCAGGAACTCCTCCTTCTCCTCCGGCTTGAGAAGTCCGGACAGCGCCTTGGTGATAGTTTCCTCCACCTGATGAATGACGCTGAATGTGACTATCTCCACGTCCTTGGCGGTTGCCTCTTCCCTTGCCCGCACATCGGGCCTGACCCTGAAGCCTATTATCACGGCGTTGGACGCGGCCGCCAGGTTCACGTCGTTCCCGGAAATGCCTCCGGCACCGCTTCTTATGATGTTGACTGACACCTCTTCATTGCCCAGCTTGGTAAGCGCGTCCACTATGGCCTCCGCCGTGCCCTGCACGTCCGCCTTGACTATCAGGTTCAGGATACCCTCGGTCTCGCCGGATTTCTTCCAGAAATCCTCCAGGGAGACCATCTTGCTGGCATGAAGCTCACGTTCCCTCTGTACCAGCTGGCGCCTTCGGCTGATCTTCTTGGCCTCGTGGTCATCGCTTACCGCCACTATGGGCTCTCCGGCCGCCGGAACTTCCGAGCATCCCAGTATCTGTATGGGGGTTCCGGGTCCTGCCTCCTCGAGCTCGTTATCGTTCTCGTCGTACATTGCCCGCACCCTTCCGGCGCAGCGCCCCGCCACGAAATCGTCCTCGAGCCTAAGCGTGCCGTCCTCGATAATAACGTTTACCACGGTTCCCCTCCTGGGGTCCACCTCGCCCTCGATCACGGTGCCCCTGGCGGGCCTGTCGGGGTATGCCGTGAGTTCAAGCATCTCCGCCTGCAGCAGGATCTTCTCCAGCAGGTCGTCTATGTTCTCTCCGGTTATGGACGAGACCTCGGAGCAGAGGACATCGCCTCCCCATTCCTCGATGAGGACGTTGTGCGACGCGAGGTCGTTCTTGATAAGGTCCGTGTTAGCGGTGGGAAGGTCTATCTTGGTTATGGCCACGACCATGGGAACACCTGCGGCCCGGGCGTGATCTATGGCCTCCTCGGTCTGGGGCATTACCCTGCTGTCCGCCGCGACCACCAGTATGACCAGGTCCGTTACCCTGGCGCCCCTGGTGCGCATGGCGGTGAAGGCCTCGTGACCGGGAGTGTCTATGAAGGTAATCTCCTTGCCGTCATCTATCTGGGCCTTGTAAGCGCCGATGTGCTGTGTTATTCCGCCCGACTCGGTGGCTATGACGTTGGTCTGCCGGATCCTGTCCAGCAGGGCGGTCTTGCCGTGGTCCACATGGCCCATAACCGTGACTATGGGCGGTCTTTCGGCTTCGGTCCCGCCGGCGCTGACCCGCTTCTTCTCTATCTCCCTGGCTCCGTAGCTGGAGACCGTTTCCACCTGGAAGTTGAACTCGTCGGCCACAAGCGATACTGTCTCCACGTCCAGCCGCTGGTTGGCTGTTGCCATGACACCGAGCTCCATGAACTTGCCTATGACCTTGCTGAGAGGTTCTCCCATAAGGTCCGCCAGCTCCGAGGGACTGGTGTATTCGGTAACGCGGATGGTACCGGCTTCCATTTCGGCGGCTTCGGTTACCTCCTGCTGCTTCTCCGTCTTCACCTCCCGGTGCTTCCTGCGCTTCTTCTGTCTGGATTTCCCGGAGCCCGAGTCTATCTTGGCAAGAGTGTCCCTGACGGTCTTGACCGCTTCCGCCGTAACCCGGGGCTTGTGACGCCTTCTCTTCTTCTTTTTCTTCTTTCTGACGGTTCTGGTCCTGGCTTCCTTCTTCTCCTGGTCGAACCTGTTCCTTACCTGCTCCACCTGTTCCGGCGCAAGTGAGCTCATATGGCTCTTGACGGATATGTTCATCTCCTTGATGACCTTGAGAAGAGCCTCGCTGGACAGATTGAGCTCCTTGGCCAATTCGTATACTCTCTTCTTCTTTCCTTCACTGGTGTCAGCCAAGGGAATCACCCTCTTCCTTGCATCGATCTGAATTGCTGTTCCTTATAATATTGTTCCGTCCATCATTCATGCGGGCGGCGTATCATTCCTCCGGGTCTTCCGACTCTTCCGAGGCTTCTTCCGCCGGTTTCTCCATATTCTTTGTCTCCAGGGCCTTGAGCCTGGCTTCCTCCTTTTTCTCATCCACCAGCTTCCTTCTGGACCGGACGAGTTTCTTCGCTTCCTTGAGGATGTTGTCCGCGGTGACAGGGCCTACCCCCTGCACCTCCATGAGTCTTTTCGGGGAGCAGCCTATCAGCGTGTCCGCGGAATCGAAGCCGGCCCTGGTGAGCCTCTCCGCCATCTTGTCACTGACTGAATCGAATTCCGAGATATCCACCCGGAGCATGTCTTCCCACTGCTGCCGCTTCTCCCAGACGGATTTCTCCTCCACCTCGATCCGGCAGCCAACCAGCTTTCCCGCCAGTCTGACGTTATGGCCGCCCTTGCCCTTGGCCCTTCCTATCTCGTCATCGGGGACCGTAGCCACCATCACTGTATCCTCGGCGCCGGTCTCGGGAGACTGTACCTTCTCCATCTCCACCCTGAGAACGGTTGCCGGCAGCAGGGCGTTGGTCACCAGCAGCTTCTTGTCGATGGTCCAGGGAATGATGTCTATCCTCTCGCCGTTAAGCTCGCGCATCACGGACTGCACCCTCATTCCCTTCATTCCCACGAACGTTCCAACCGCGTCTATCCTTATATCGTTGCTGGCAACGGCTATCTTGGTCCTCACTCCCGCTTCTCTGGCTATGGCCTTTATCTGCACTATCCCCTCGTCTATCTCGGGAGCCTCCCTCTCGAACAGCCGCTGGACCAGAATTGGGGTGGCCCTCGACAGGACCAGCTGAGGTTCGGTGCTGTCCGGGCTCAGGACCTCCACCAGGACCGGGAGGACCGTGTCGCCGTGTTCGAACCTTTCCCCCCTGGCCCTCTCCTCTGGAGGGATTACGGCTTCTATCTGACCGGCCACCCTTACGTTCACCCTGTTCTTGTATACCTGCTGAACGACGCACCTGGGTATGAGCTGTCCGATTCGGCCTGAATACTCCTCGTACACCTTTTCACGCTCGGCGGATTTTTCCAGGGTGTGGAACTCCCTCCTGAAGACGTTGATGGCGGACCTTCCGAACTGTTCGAAATCGACTGGTACGCCCACCTCGTCGCCTATATCCGCCTCAGGCTCTATCTTCCTGGCCTTCCGCCTGGTTATCTGAAGATGGGCCTTCTCGGGGTCCACTTCCTTAACCACTTCCATGAGCGCCAGTATATTGACGTCATCTGTCTTCTGGTCCCAGGTGACCTTTATATTCTGAGGGGTTCCGTACTCCCTCTCGGTTGCTTCCAGCAGTCCCCTTCTGAGCCATTCAAGGAGCAGTTCCTGGTTCGCACCCTTGCTTTCCCTTATGACCGCGGCCAGGGCTTCAATTCTCTGATATTTCTCCGACAATTTATACTCCTCGCATCATTGCATTGGACCGGCCGTCACTCCAGCGCTTCCACCGCGCTGACTATATCAGCCGAAGCCACTTCCCTGCCATCCCTGAACTTCAGCAGTCCGGAAGAGTACTCCTCCAGCCAGTCCGTGAACCCGTCCTCTTCCAGCTCCACCGTGAGTTTGCGTCCCACCGTCCTCAGCCAGTCGGTTTCGGTGGAGAGGGGTCTTCCTATACCGGGGGAGCTGACCTCCAGCCGGTAGTTCTCGTTCAAAAGAAGCAGGTTCTCGTCCATGGCGTCCTGAATGGCCCGGGAAAGTTTCGCGCATTCGTTTATTCCGATCCTGCCGGGTCTGTCCGCCAGGAGCCTGATCATGTATCGCCTGCCGGTGTTCTTCACCGAAAGGTCAACCAGAAGTAGCCCCGCCTCGCTTACAAGCCGTTCGACCAGTTCGAACAGATCCGTTTCCTCCATCGTTCCCTTCAGTCTCCGATATAAAATAAAGGCGGAAGGTACCGCCTTGTGAATCAACTGATTCCTCAGCGCGCTCGTACACCGGAATCTAGTCCCTTCAGGTGTTTATGGCAAGTCAGACCCTGTTATTCTGCCCATGGTCAGATCGCTGCGCAGCGCGTCGACGTAGCCTGAGAACTCCCCGCTTACCTGCAGCATTCCGCTGCGGTTCAGTCGATCAAGCGCCCATCCCAGCATGTACTGAGCTTCGCTCTCCCCCGTCAGCTCCACCAGTTCGGCCCTGGAATCGGCCAGCATCGATACCAGGCGGCCCGCCTGCTGGTTGCTGTAGTGCGGTATCCCTTTGTAGGAGTTACAGAAGAAAATGAAGAGCCACTTGATCTCCAGCAGGACCATCTCCGAGTCCGAGGTATCTTCCATAACCAGGGTTCTCAGATTGTCGTAACTGGACCCCATCAGGGACCCCGGCGCCATTACGGGTATCGGCGAGTCTCCGCCGGAGTATTCCATGTAGGAATAGAACGGGCCGCCTATGGTCTCCCATATGGCCTGATATTCATCCCTTACGTCCTGTGAGGCCTCGGCCAGAATCGGAGATGACCCCAGGAACACCATGATCTCGAAGATGGCCCTGTCGATGTCCATCATGTTTATCTGGTTCAGCAGGAACAGGTGTCTCTCATCATCGGTGTCCAGGCCGCTCTCCAGAAGGGATGCGTTCATTTCGTTCAGCATCCAGGTGACGCTCACCGGGAAATCCACCAGCTCATCAACGCCGTTCCACAGGAAGAAGTTGGTGGTACTGGCGATGAGCTCCATGGCGTATATGCTGCCACGTCTGCTGAACAGGGCGCCGTACAGCGCCCTGTGGACCGGAAGCGCTTCAATTTCGCCGGGTTCCAGCTCATCCAGGATGGCTTCCGCCAGGGAGGTGTCCCCGTTCTGGACATGCCCGACAAGCTCCAGACCCTGTTCGAGATTGTCCACCTGGAAATCGGTCAGCTCCGCCATTCGCAGGGCGTCCCGGTGGTCCAGCTCCTCCAGCTTCCGGTTCAGCGAGAGGTTCAGGCTGTCCACCAGCTGCGGAAAACGGTAGAAGGAGGTGCCGAAATCGAACAGTATCCTCTGGAATTCCATCGGGAGAAGATCGAATCCCGTTTCAGTGTCGATCAGCCTCCGGATTAAATCCAGGTTGTTCTGCCATCTGATGTACGTACCGTCCACCGATCTGGTAAGCGGGTTGATTATTCGGATCCTCTCGGTATAGGGTGTCCTGTTATGGACGTGGAGGTCCCAGGCCCTTCGCATGTGGGCGAGGGCGCTGTCCGGGTCTCCCAGGTTGATCCAGACAAGTGTCAGGTTGTTATGCACCTCAGCGTAGTTCGGAGCCCTGGCCGTAAGTGAATCGTATGCCGCCAGGGCGCTGCGCATCAGGCTCTCGGCCCGCTGCAGGTCCTCGTGTTCCATACCGCTTGCCCTCATGATTGCGGTCATGGGAGGAGATATCTGCTGGTAGAGCCTGGCGCTGGATACATAGGCGCTTCCAAGCGCGTACCAGCCCCCGAGATTGTCGGGGTCGGTCTTCACAGAGGCCTCGCACCAGGTGACCGAGCTGTCAGCTGACCGGGCGGCGCGGCTGTAATACCTCAGGGCCGCTTCCATGGATTCGGAGCTCCTGTCTCGATTCCAGTCCATGGCGGCGTCCATGGCCCTATCCATATCAGGCTGAATACTCGTGAGGTGAATGTCCTTCCCTCTGAAGAGTTCTCTGGATGATCTCATGGTGGCGATGTAGTCTGGCAGGGCTACAAGAAGGAGCAGAAGACCCACCGCCAGCATACCGGTACCCGCCAGGTATCGCCTGAAACCCCGGACAACGCTGAACTCTGATGGAATGCATGTGAGCAGAAGGCCCGAGAACAGTCCCAGCAGCAGAGCCGAGGGAGGCCATCTCAGGGCTACGGAAACCAGTCCTTCCGCCAGCAGGGCCAGTATGCCTCCGATGATGCCCAGTGCCAGCCACCGGCCGGACTGGCCATTGGTTTCGCCGTGGAAGATGATTTCCCTGTTCCTTCGCACCATCCCGACCATGAAGAAGGCCACGGAGGCCCACAGCAGCAGGCCGGCCAGACCCGTATCCACCAGTATCTCCAGGTATTCGCAGTGGGCGTGGAGGGTATTGTGGCTCACGCCCAGTGAGAAGTAATCGGGGTTTCTGAAGCTGGGGAAAACTATCTGGAACGAGCCGGGGCCGTACCCCGCCAGTGGACTGGCCAGCCACATATCCAGGGTGCCGGACCATATGAGCTCCCTTACCTGGAGGGTTCCGGTCCCGGTCTGGAGCAGCTCCTCCATTCGGTTTCGAAGGACGAGTACCGATCCGGTGATGAGAAGAAGAAGGGCCAGCAGCAGAGCCGCCAGTCTCCTCCTGTTCCTTCTTAAGAATGGCACGAAAGGTACCGCCGCGGCAAGGGCCAGTATCCCTATCAGGCTTCCCCTTGTCCTGCTGACCACCATGGCCGCGGCGCACAGCGCCGCGAATACGGCAGCCATGACATAACTCTGCCGGGCGTTCTTGAGCCTGCTCAGAAGGAAACCGCCGCCCACCGGGATCATGGCCATGGAAAAGCTTCCCAGGAGGTTGGCGTTGCCCATTGTGCCGGAACTCCTGGCGCTTCTGGTTATGCCGGCATCCCAGGAGAACAGTATGACACCCCTGGACTGCAGCAGCGCGTAGACCGACAGAACAGCGGCCGCAGATACGGTCAGCCACAGGAGCACATCCCTGGACTTCCCGTCGAGACTGGAGGCGGTCATGAACGCCAGGGCACCCAGTGAGAGCGTGCTGAAGATGTATTTCAATCCGTTTACCGACTGTATTCCGGTATAGTGCCTGAAGACTATCCAGGCCATGAGCAGGAGGAAGGACAGCATCAGAGGAATTGAGATCCGGTTCGTTGCCATCCTTCCGGTGAGGAACATGGAGACCGCTCCCGCAAGCAGGGCCAGAGCGGCTCCTCCCACGTAGATCGCCTCCTTTATCAGTATGCTGCTCCTGCTGTTGGTCTGCACCATGACCATGGAGCCCAGTACGGTCACTGCTATAACCAGCAGAATGATCCTGGTGAACGTACCGGTCATTCCTGCTTCCCCCTGTTCTCAGCGTAGTGCATGAAGAAGGAGAAAAGTATTACCAGGCCCAGGGCATGAGCGAATACCAGGACAGCCTGGTAGGGTCTCAGCGTGGACAGGAGAAGCGCCGGTATTCCCATCAGAAGCGCTATGGACAGAAGGACCCTTACAGCCTGGTTGTGAGTCAGTCCAAGCCTCATCAGTCTATGGGCCAGATGGTTGCGGTCGGCGTTGAACAGCGGTTTGTCCGTTTTCCACCTGTACCTGAGCACGAATGCGGTGTCTATCAGGGGAAGTGAAAGTATGAGTACGGGAGTGAATATGGCTATTTCCCGAAGAGTGCCCTCTGTGGAATAGACACCCATGACGGCGATTATGCCCAGCATGAAGCCCAGCATGTTGCTGCCGCAGTCTCCCATGAAGATGGAGGCAGGATTGTAGTTGTATACGAAGAAGCCTATGCAGGCCCCCGCCAGAGCGGCGCTTATGAAGGCCACAGGCAAATTGCCGGAGATGACGTTCACCGCGGTGAAGAAAATGGCAGCTATGGCGCAGGTGCCGGCTGAAAGACCGTCGGCGTGGTCCAGGAGGTTTACCGAGTTGGTAATGCCCACGAGCCATATAACCGTCAGCGGAACGGTCAGCCATGCCAGGCTGCTCTCCGTGAGGAACAGGCTGAGCATGGCCCCCCTGGTGATGAAGAAGACTCCCGCCAGGATGGCGGCCACCGTATGCAGCAGGAGCTTGACCGATGGTCTCAGACCGAGAATGTCGTCCACCAGGCCCACCAGAGCCATCAGGCCGCCGGCAACAACGACCATGACACAAAGTGTTCCCCAGCCCATCGGTATCGACCCGTTGGCCTCCTCCACCGTCATCATGCCCGCCAGCACAGTGACGGCGAAGGCGATGTATATTGCCGCGCCTCCCAGCAGGGGCGTGGTCATCAGGTGTTTCTTCCGCCCTTCCGGCCTGTCCATCAGCCTGGTCCTCAGGGCGGTCATCCTGGCCAGCGGCGTCAGCAGGACGCTGACGCTCAACGAGGCAAGAAACGCCAGGCTGATGTCTCTGAAGATCATCGGTCCACTGCCTCTCCGGAGAAGTTCAGTTCAGCTCTTTCATCCATCTACCCTCATTCTGATCCCGTCGTCACTGAACAAATGGCTCCTGTTTGTGTCCATCGTGAAATGGAAGTCCTCTCCGGGTGAGGGCGTCACCCGTGGACCGCACCTGGCGGCGAACTGCCTGCCGGCGAAGTTCATGTAGATGATGTTCTCGTTTCCCAGCGTCTCCACCACCTCCACCACTCCGGTCAGGCCGTCTTCCGAAGCCGGCCGTATGTCCTCCGGCCTTATGCCGAAGAGATAATCGCCGTCCGGGACTTCCTGAAAAGGAGTTTGCCTGATGTCGACGCCGCCGGCTGTCAGGACCTGTCCTTCCAGCCTGACGTTCAGGAAGTTCATGGCCGGGCTGCCGATGAATCCCGCCACGAAGCTGTTGACGGGGTTGTCGTACAGTCCCAGCGGAGTATCCACCTGCTGAATGTATCCGTCCTTCAGCACCACTATCCTGTCTCCCAGGGTCATGGCCTCGGCCTGGTCGTGTGTCACGTAGATCATGGTGGAGCCCAGCTTGGTGTGCAGCTGGCTCAGTTCGTTCCGCATCTGCACCCTCAGCTTGGCGTCGAGGTTCGACAGGGGCTCATCGAAGAGAAACACCGAGGGATGCCTTACTATGGCCCTCCCCAGCGCCACCCTCTGTCTCTGTCCTCCGGATAGCTCCCTGGGCTTCCTGTCCATGAACTTCGAGATGCCCAGTATTTCCGCGGCGTCCATGACGTTCTTCCTTATGAGAGCGTTATCCATCTTCTTCATCTTCAGGGAGAATGCCATGTTGTCGTAAACGGACATGTGAGGATAGAGCGCGTAGTTCTGGAAGACCATCGCTATGTCCCTGTCCTGGGGCTTCATGCGGGTTACATTCCGGTCACCGATGAAGAGCTCGCCCGTTGTGGGCTCCTCCAGACCCGCCAGCACCCTGAGGGTTGTGGATTTGCCGCATCCGCTGGGACCCACCAGCACCAGGAGTTCACCGTCCCTGACCTCAATATCGAATTTGGCCAGCGCCAGAACATCGGTGCCGTAGGTCTTGCTGACGCCGCTGAACTTAACCGAAGCCAATTTCACGTCCTTTCCAGGTTCAGTGGGGTATCATAATGACCGAGACCGTCTCATCCAGGTAATCCGCCGTCAATGGATTCGACCCGTCCCGAACCCATCTGTGGCCGTTCACGAGGAAGACGTATCTGTACGAACCAGTCTCCAGGTGGGAGATGTCCAGCGTCCAGAACCCGTCGGCGGTCCTGTTCATGCTGCCCGATGAGGGGTCTATGACTCCACCCGGGGAGACAAGCCCCCCCCATTCGTTCCAGTCCGCCAGAACCTGCACGGAAGAGGCGCCGGGCATCCACAGGACCAGGCTTCTCGTCTCCAGGGGAGGCCTCTCCACAGGGGTGAGCAGGCCGCAGCCGGACAGGGCAGGAAGAGCGATGGCCGCCGCAACCGTGATGAACCTTCTCATTTAAGCAGCCCCCTCAAATCAATTCGAAAAACGGGCGCGGAATGGTAGACCCAGTCCACCGATATCAGTCCCCTCACCGGCCCGACGGCTGCGGACACCGCCACGGCGGTGGACGGCTGAAGGCTGTTGTCGAGGTCGCCGGATACGGACACCTCCGCGCATACGTCCTCCCTGGGGGAATATGAGGTGCTTCCGGTAACCCGGGAGCTGTCGTCGATAACTTCCAGCGATAATCCCGCCGAGGCGAAGCTGTCGGATATCCGGGACCCCACCGCGCCCCTGTGGTCGCCGTCCGCGAAGATATCAACTACCAGGTCCCAGGTCACTCCCCGGGAGGAGACCATGCTGGCCGTAGCCGAAAATCCGCTGAGGCTGTCGCTTTCCAGGTCCAGCCTGCCGGTGACGCCTCCGGAGACCATGTACCTGCGCGAGGTCATGAACGCTCCCAGGGTGAAAACCCTCTGACCTGGAGCGTAGGCAGTAGTGGGAAGATCGATGGAATCGCCGGCGAAATGGATTCCCGGAACCAGTTCTATTTTTCCCCATCCGGTTTCGATGGGCCGATAATCCCGCATCTCCCCGGACACCGCCCAGCTTCCCTTCTCCCCGTCCGAGCCGGAGATGACCAGCCAGGGGCTGGCGTAACGCAGGTCGCCTCTGAAGGAGAGAACGTTCACCACTGTCTCGCTCTCCGCCAGGGAATCACCGGGAACCAGCCGCGCCCGGTAGTAATCGAAACCCGCGAAGCCCATCCAGGGCGAGAATATGCTGAGCTGTTCCACCGTATCTTCCACTGCGTGCTGAAGAAGGTATTCGGCTTCGAATCCAAGTATTCCTCCTCCGGAAACACCGAAACCCCTTATGGAATCCGCATCCACCCATCCCCATTCCGCAATGGGCTCCCTAAGTCCGGGAATGAACGGCTGGCGGTCATTCAGGTGTACGCTTCCGCCCAGCCAGGGCGTACCGGGCCATCTTACGGAGAACCTGCCCCGTCTCAGCGCGACCGCCTCCGGTTCGCCGCCGTCCACGGCTGCGACCGCGAGCAGGTCCAGTTCCTTCGATTCCACCGATACGGAGAACGCGGCGTCCAGCGAAGTGCTGTCCAGGGACACCATCTTGTCCTCGGTCCAGTCGCCCCAGGCTCGAGCCTGGACCAGGACGGAATGATCCAGCTTCAATTCCTCCTCAGCTTCCTGGCCGGACAGTAGAAGAAGGGTGATAATCAGGCATGACATCATGGCTCGCCTCCGAAGGCTGCGGTGATCCCCAGGAGCTGACGGCAGTCGGTATCATCCAGGACAACCGCCCAGTCCAGAGTGAACCGGTCGAACTCCAGCGATAATCCGGAGTTCCAGCTGGAGCCGTCCGAGCCGGACCGTACGGTAAGCCAGTCCCTCACGCCCAGGTCGAACCCCACCGCGGGGTTGCCCTGGCTGACGGAGAGATGTCCCCGGAACCTCCTGTCGAACACGGTGGAGAAACCGTAGTTCACGTTCCTGGACCGCAGGCTGTCCCCCGCCAGCCTTATGCCGGACATCTGGGCCGCTATGGCCACTGTCGGAAAAAGGGAGAACTGGAAGCCCACGTCCGCGGAGAGCATTCTTCCGTCATTGAGGTCGTTTTCATCTGTGGAGATGAAGCCCAGTGTCCCTCCCACGGAGATGCTGGGGCCGAATACGCCCTCCATGAAGCCTATGGGATCGCCTTTAAGGGTGGTTGCGGCGCTCAGGGAAGCCATGAGGGTATCGGGACCGGTGTCGGTGCGGACCCAGCCCGCGCCGGCGCCGTAGTGGCCGCCGCCGAGCATTCCCCCCGCCGCCGCCACCAGACTGCCGTTATCCGCGTCGCTTGCCCCGGAATACACAGTGAACATGCTGCCGGTGATCCTTACCAGTCCCGCGGGAGCCTGAAGACAGCCGGCGGGGTCGTCGGACCAGGCATAGGGCCCGCTGGCCGAACCGACCGCTTCGGGGCCCCGGGGGAACACCTGGGCGGAGGTCAGTACTAGAAGCAGTATTCCGGTCAGTACGCACCCCTTCCCTTGAATATTATGGCGACTGTCCTCAGCAGTATCGTGAAATCCAGCATCAGCGACTGGTTCCTGATATAGTAATAATCATATTCCAGATTGTCATGCAGGGGAAGCTCCTTCCTGCCCATTATCTGCCACATGCCGGTCAGGCCGGGTTTCACGTCCAGCCTGTGTCTCTGCCAGCTGGTGTACTCCTTGACTATGAAAGGCATCTCGGGCCTGGGCCCCACCATGCTCATATCGCCCCTGAGCACGTTGAACAGCTGGGGCAGCTCGTCCAGACTGGTCCTCCTGAGGAATCTGCCCAGTCCGGTTATCCGTCTGTCGTCCATGGTCACCGGGGCGACTTCGTACTCGTCCGCTTCCGGTTTCATGGTCCTGAACTTGTAGAGGGTGAACTCCCTTCCCCGAAGTCCGACCCGCTTCTGCCTGAATATTGGCGAGCCTTTTCCGCTGACCAGGTGTATGAGGTATATGACGGTCATCAGGGGCATGGTCAGGACCAGCAGCATTGTTGATATCGCCAGGTCCATGGCCCTTTTTGTGAACCTGTGCAGGGGTCCCGGCCGGCCGTAGCCTATCTCAATTATGGGGAGTTTTGCCAGGTCGTCTATGTCGGTGATGCCCAGGGCTATCTCGAACAGGTCCGTCACCAGCCTGTAGTGGATCTTCGTGTATTCCATCGAAGATATGATCTCCAGTATCTTCGAGTGTTCCAGCTCCGGGGCAGAAAAGAACACCTCGTCGATGTCCATCCGGTCTATCTGCTCCTTGAGGCCCTGAAGGTCCGATACCACCGGTACCCCGCAGAAGGATTCCTCAGCGGAGTCGTCCAGGGAGACCACACCGGCAATTTCCGGAGCGTTCCCGGGAAGTCTCCTTACCGACCTAATGACTCTGGAGGCCACTTCGCCGGTTCCCACAACCAGCAGTCTGGGTACCTTTCTTACCGGCGCTATCCTCTGGGCCGCCACCCTTGCCAGGTGCCGGGCCAGAGCTGTGACCGGAATGGCTATTCCGATGAACATGAACAGCATGAGCCGGGAGTACTCCGTCCTCACAAGATAGCTGGCGGCCATCATCGAGACCAGGAGAGTGGTGTAGGCGCGCAGGAGTCTCTGAATACGACCCATTCCGCCGGGATGTCTCCTGGGGGCGTAGAGACCGGTCCTGGCGAAGGCGAACACCCACAGCGCCGCCACCACCGGAAGCGCGTAGAGGTAGAGGTCCAGGCGGTGGTGGAATTCGGGAAGAAAGCTCACCAGTACCCGGGTCCTCAGCAGCCAGGTGACAGCGAAAACCAGCGGCACCGTGAGAAGGTCCGCCAGGATCAGCAGTATCATCAGAACGCGATCGGCTCTTCGAGCCGGGGCCAGTTTCATTCCGCCTCCTTTTCGGAGCCAAATATACCCCTTAGCAGCCCCGAACAAAGTGCGAAGGCCCGCAGGAGAGCGAAGAGGGGGACCAGAGGAAGCATGGCCGGGTCATGCCGGAGCGCCGTAAAGGCAAGGGGGACGGTGGAAAGGAGGAATCCCCCGGCCAGAAGACCCAGGGGGACGGCGGACAGGGGGACCAGCAGCAGGGCCGGAATGAACAGCGGACACACGGCTATCTGCAGCCTCAGGCAGGCGGGGGTATAGGAATCGGAGCCTGCCTTTCCGGGAAATCTCCTGAGCACCTTGGTCCTCCACCTCCCCCTGCCGTGCTTGGTCCTCAGGTAATCCATCCAGGTGCTCCTATGCTGATGTGATACCCTCGCCGCCGGAGCGAATCGCAGCCTGAAACCCTGCTCCGCCATCCTGTATGAGAGGTCCACATCCTCATGGTCGGGAAGGGGAAAGGATTCGTCGAAACCTCCGCAGGCCTCCAGGGCCTTCCTTTTGAAACCGGCCGAATAGGTGTCGATCATGTCAATTTCGCGGGACCCCGCCAGGAGCCGGTACCTCTCCTCGAACTCCACCTGGGCCAGTCTCTGCACTATTCCGTCCCCGCCCCGGGAGTATACGCCCTTCACCGCGTCGGCGCTCTCCTCCAGGACCCTGATCATCTCCTCCGCCCAGCTGTCCTCCGGTACGCAGTCGGCATCGGTGAACAGGACGAACCTGCCGCCGGAACCCCTCCAGCCCCTGTTCCTTGCGGCGGCGGGGCCGGCGTGCTCCCCATGGACCACCAGGTCGGTCATCGCGGCCAGGTCTTCGGGCAGCGGCTCCCCTCCGTCCAGGGATACCACGACCTCCAGCCGTTCCCTCACCGTCTGACGGGCCAGGCCTTCCAGGCACGCCTCCAGTCTTTCGAAGTCGTTCAAGACCGGTACCACTACGCTCACGTCTTTCCGGGGCACTGCCTCAATCCCGCCTTGAGCTTCTGAACAGGTACCTGCGGAAGGTGGAGAACGCCTTCAGGGTCCTTCTCCGTTCGTCCGGGTCCAGCAGGCTGCGCCACAGCTTTCGCAGGATATAGCCGGGTCTCAGGTAGAACTTTCGTCTTGCGGTGTCGCAGAAGTCAACCAGTTCCTCCGAAGTGAGGCTGTCCGTCCTTATTACGCAGCTGTGAAGCCCTTCAGGGGACAGCCATTCTCTCCAGCTGTTCGCCATCAGGTTTCCCGACTCCTCCGCCTGTCTGTACGCCTCGGTGCCGGGATAGACCATCATCGGGTAGAACTGTGCGGTGTCCGGGTCCAGCTCCAGAGCGAATTCAAGGGTTTCTCTCATTGTCTCCCCGGTCTCCCCCGCGGTCCCCACCATGAAACAGCCGTGGACCAGTATTCCGGCCTTCCTGGCGTTCTCCATGAATTCACTGGACCGGTCCGTGGTGATACCCTTGCGCATATTGGCCAGCATTCGGTCGCTTCCGCTCTCGAATCCCACGCAGACGGTCCGAAGACCGGACTCGGCGCAGATCCTGAGAGTCTCCAGGTCCACGTCCGCCCTCATGTTGCACGTCCATGAAAGCTGAAATCCGTTCTCGATGAAGGAGCCGGCCAGCTTGCGCAGTCTTTCGCGGTCGGCCGATATGGTATCGTCCTCGAAGAACACCGCCCTTACTTCCGGCATGTTTTCCTGCACCCAGAGGACTTCTCCGGTTATGTCCGCCACCGACCTCCTCCTGAACCTTCTTCCCTGAAGGGTCTGGGGGAACACGCAGAAGGTGCAGCCGTGCGGGCATCCTCTGCCTCCCATTATCATAACCTGAGGATGCAGGGCGTTGGGGTTGTTGTACCTGGTCACGTCAAGGTGACGCGCGTAGACCCTGCTGACCCATGGAAGGGAGTCCAGGTCCTCCACCCTCTCCCCTTCGCCGGTGAACTTCAGGCCGCCGTCCGGCATCCTCAGGCAGAGGCCCGCTACACCCGAGGGGTCGGAACCCTCTTCCAGCGCTCCGGCGAGTCCTATGAGGGGAAGCTCATATTCGCCGACCACCAGCCCGTGGAACCTCTCTCCCAGCCGCATTGTAGCCTCCGGAAGGGCTGATGGATGGGTACCCGCCAGCACGACCGTGGCACCGCTCCCGGCCAGGGAATCGGCGAACGCGGCGTCGGACTCTATGGACGGAGTGGAAGTTTCGATCACCACCAGCCCGGGGGCACGGGCCTCTATCCTGTCCCTGGTATCCTGGAAATCCAGCCCCCCGGCCGGAGCATCCAGCAGCTGCACATCGTGTCCCTCCCGCTCCAGGGCCCCCGCGGCGTAGGAGAGCCAGATGGGGTAGTAGAGCGTACCGCTCCTGGTGACGGCGGGGCTCCTCTGTCCCCTGCTGTAATCCGGCAGGAACGGGGGGTTAACCGCTGTAATTATCATTCAGCACCTTTTTCAGGGCGGTCCATACATCATCAACCTGTATCGATTCCATGCATGCAGGCCTCCCGTGCCTGCAGCCGGGGAAAAGGCTGTTGGAATAGCATGGAGAACAGTCAACCGTGCTGACCACCGGCTGGATAAGACCGGGAGCAAAGAGGCAGGAGGGGGATGAGGGGCCGAACAGGACCGCAGACGGAACGCCCCTTGCGGTGGCAAGATGCGCGGTTCCACTGTCGGCCCCCAGGAACCCCGCGCACCTGTCGAGAATGGCGGCGGTCTGGCCCCATGTGGTCCTTCCGGTCAGGTCCAGCAGTTTTACTCCGCATTCATTCATCATCTCCTCCGCCGCTTTCCGGTCGCCGCTTCCTCCAAGGAGCACTGCATTCAGACCGGCTCCCGCCAGCCTCCGCGCCGTCTCGGCGAACCTGTCCGGGGGCCAGCGCTTCTCCAGAACGGTGTCCCGGGGGTTGTTACCCCCTCCCGGAGCGACGGCGAAAAGGGGCTGCGGCAGACCAAGGGTCCGCACCCAGTCCGCCTCCCGCTCCGATACCGGGAAAACCGGTCTCCAGTCGGATACGTCCACGCCCGCCGTATCCGCATAGGCCCTGCCGGCGAAATCGCCCTCCACCATGGGAAAGACCTTCTCCCATTTTCCCAGGGAAGTCCCGCCGCATGACCTCATGGGAGCAGAGGTGAGGAACCTGACCCACCTGCGGACCTTCGGAGAACCCTGAAGGACAACAGTCCTCCCAACCCGCTGAAGTTCCTTCCGGTTCCGCAGGCTCCACGATAGAAGACCTGCTGCGCCTTCAAGACCGGAGAAGGGTATCGGGGCCACGAAGACGCGACCGATGCCGGGAAATCTCTCCCACACCGGAGCCGCGGAAGGTCCTGTGAGGACCCAGAGCTTCCCGCTCTCCCGGGACAGCTCACGGGCGGCCGGTGTGCAGAGCAGGGCGTCACCGAAGGCATGGGTCTTAACCAGGAGCAGCGGTTCAGCCATGCTTCCGTTCCCTCCAGGCCGAATATCGCCTTACGGAATACTCCAGCCCCACGGCGGCCAGTATCGCCATTGGAGAATCTATCGCCACTCTGTGCGGGGTTCCCGTTGCGGTGAGCAGGTGCATCAGAGAATAACCCGCCACCAGCGTGGCCAGGAAGAACCCTTCCGGTCCACGGTTCAGGGCGCACAGCACTGCTCCGCCCCACAGGAAGAACAGCACCCAGAACAGGGAGAGCAGCCCCGCGACGGTGTAGAGGGGGGAGAAAGCGTTGAGAGGGAAAGGCTTGAACATCTCCACGAACCTCAGGGTAATCAGTCTCAGGGTCAGGCCGGGGTTTGCCATCATGAAGCGGATGTTCCTGTCGTACAATATACTGTCCCTCACCCACTCGGATTCGTCCCTGAATTCCGGGAACGCAGCCAGTTCCGGTGATTCCAGCTTCCCCATGTACTCATCTCTGAGATTGGAGTAAAGAAGCGTGGCGCCCCGAGCCTCCCCTTCGAAATGGTCGGTGAATATCCTGCCGTTGTACTCCCAGATGTTAACACCGCCCTGGGCCGGCATTATTCTGAATTCTCCCGTGACCTCCATGTTCCGAAGCCCCCAGGGAAGCATCATCAGCGCGAATACGCCCAGCATGGTGAGACCGGCCGAAAACCCTCGAATGGAGAACAGGCCTGCAGGCGCGGCTTTCTCCACCGTGTTCCTGCCGCCCAGAACCCTGGTGAGTACCGGCAGGAGGGGAAGCAGCAGCGCGGCCCACACCATCACCGGAATGGCCACCGGACGGACGTAGAAGGCCGCGGCCCAGGCAACTCCCGCCAGGGCGGCCTGAAGGAGGAGCCCGTCCCGGTCCCTCACCCTCTCGAACAGCCTCAGCGTGAGAAGGATGCTGAGCAGGAACAGCAGCGAGAAAATGGCCTGTGTGGCCGGCACCGCCTCGTAATACAGCTCGAAGGGGTTAAGAGCGAAGAACAGCCCGGCCAGGAGCAGGTACCGGCCGCTGAGGAACCGCTCTGCGATGCGAAGTCCTATCAGCACCGTCAGCAGCCCCAGTATGAGATGAACCCCGCTTACCGCCAGGAAGTTGTAAGGGCCGAAGAGGGCGAACACGCCAGCCATGAAGAACGCGTACCCGGGGACCAGGAAAATGGTGGGCCTCTCCGGCCTCATCGCGCCGTAGTAGCCGTCCACCCTCCTGTAGAACTCGAAAGTGTTCCTGAAGAGTTGCGGCGCTGAGGCCTCGTTGGGAGGATTGAGCATTTCGGCGGACAGCATGAACCCCCTGCCAGTGAGAAGGTTCATGGCCAGGTCGGCCTGGGTTCGTCCCTCGCCAATGAGGAATACTCCCCTTCCGGCCGCTGCGAACACAACCACTCTGGCCAGCAGGGCCAGAAGCAGTATTCTTCGGGTCAGTGTGCCTCTTTCCATTCCCTGAACCATTCCGAGCCCATGAGACGGTGCTCTTCGGGCTGATAGAGAGACCATTCCGGCTCAATAGAAGGATGCATGACCAGTTCCGCCGTTCCCCCGCCTCTCGTGCTGTTTTCCATATACCTTAAATACTCTGCGGACACCGACCCGGCGGCGGTGAACCCCATCATGGCGTCCGGCGTGGAGATGCCGGCGCTGGACGCCATCCGGGCCAGTTTTCTGCCCAGCCGGTCCAGTGTCAGGGCCTCAAGGCTCCTCCACCTGTCCGGCAGAACAGCCGAACGGATCGATGATATACCGTACTCCCCTGCCAGTTCCAGTATCAGTTCCCTCAGTCCCGGAACGTGATGGATGTGCTGGTGGCTGTCCAGCCGGGTCACCATCAGCCCCCCTGCCAGGACCCGCTCTATCTGCCTCCTCCACTCCTCCCTCACCTCATCGACGAAACTCTTTCCTCGAAAGAACCAGACTCCCTGGGAGGAGGGAAAACCCGTTCCTGTGAGAAAAGGAGGCTCTATGCAGTTCAGATGCACCGATACGGCCGCATCGGAACTCGACGCCAGCTCCACCGCTCCCGCGAATTCCGGGCCGGTGGGCATTATGCTCAGGCAGTCGACCACCCCCAGGGGTATCAGTTCGGCGGCGCTGGAATTCACTCCCGGAGATATTCCCAGGTCGTCCAGGGTGACCATCAGCTTCATCTCAGCCATCCGTCCCTTCATCCCTTCGCCATCCCGCCTTCCTTCCGATGTAGAGCGATGTCAGGACCATCAGGACCATGTCCACCGGCAGACGGTAGCGGACACCGCCGTGGGCCAGGGAGTGCAGGGCCAGGTAGAGGAGGAAAAAGCTTCCCAGGAGCAGCACTCTGCCGTCCTTCCTTCTTCTGAACAGCTCCACGGCCGAGGCGGCCAGCATGGGCAGGTACAGCAGTAGTCCGGCGGCTGTTGCCGCGGGATGATCCAGTGTGCCGCCTGCAGGCGACAGGAAGTTCCCGGCCCTTATCACGGTAAGGCAGGCTACCAGCATGGGGTTTGCGAGAATGAAGCCGCGGGCCCTTTCCATAAGAAGACCGCTTCTCTCCAGCTCCGTATCGGCCCCCTCCATCGAGGGGTACTCCAGGAGGTCCCTTCTGCTGATGCCTTCCTCCACGAAATCCGGTATGCCTATTCCCTCTATTGCCAGAATGTCGGGGTTGTTCCTCATCCAGAGGTTCAGCGCGCCCTTCGTGGGCATGAGGACAGGGCTGCCCAGCTGCAGCTGGTTCCGAACCACCCATGGCGCGCAGAGCAGGAGGAACCCCGCAGCAGCCAGCAGAGCGCTCCTCCATCTCCTCCTCAGGAAAAGCCAGAGCATCTGAACCGGCAGAAGGAATATGGCGGTGCTTCGGACCAGGAACAGGAAGGCCGTGGAGAGGCCCGAGGCAAGGCCGTCACGGTCCCTAGAACCCGCTCTGACAGTGAAGAGGAGTATCAGCGGAAGCAGCGCGAAATGCACGGTTTCGGTCATGGCGTAGGCGCTGTAGTAGATGTAGTACGGGTAGAGTGACCACAGCAGTGCCGCCAGGATACCCTCCCTCTCCCCCCAGTTCTCCTCCACCAGCTTCCATACCGCCCAGGCTCCCAGCAGGGCGAAGAGGCAGTTGAGCAGGAATACCGCACCGGCCACGGGACCTGTTGCCAGCAGGACAGCGGCCAGAAGAACCGGGTAACCGGGCTCGATTGAAGCGGTTGGTGTCTCCACCGGGACCATGCCGAACATGTAGTCGGGTTCCCGGACCCATGTGGTCCTGAACTCCTCCTCCCTGGTCATCCTGTTCCGAAGCAGCCCCGTCTCCCGGCTGTACGAGAGCCCCTCTCCCTCGAGGATCCGGCCCGCGGCGGAAACGTACAGTCCCTGGTCCCGGGTGGGTGACGGCAGCGCTCCGCCCAGAAGGAAGAACCAGGCCATCCTGGGAAGCAGCACCGCCAGGACCAGGACCATGTGACGGTGGCGGAGGAGGAAGCTCATTCCTGCTTCCAGACGGCGCCCGAAAGCCTCAGGGGAGGTTCCTTCCTCTCCTCCAGCAGTGTCACCGGATAGAAATACTCCTGCCAGTGGTAGTCCTTCGAAGCCCTGGGGTCGGTGAGGGCTATGCCCAGGAGGTAAGCTCCGGGCTCGTCTATCTCCAGGTCGATCTCCACGGAAGCTTCCAGGGAGCCATCTACGCTCAGCAGAGGCTGGTTCAGCTCCAGGTTGTTCGTCCCTATGACGGTCTCACCGTCGCTCCTGTGTATGGAGAACCCGAATATCACGTTATCCACCCTGTGGGGAAGACGGCTCCTGATGACGGTGTCCACCACCAGTTTCTCCCCCTTCCTGAATGTCCTGCATGGAGTTCCCTCACCGTTCCTCACGGTCACGGAATCGAACCATATCTCCCTGCTCCCCCACTCCCTGGGCGAGGCGGTAGTGTCCGCATGGCGCTTCTGACTGCTTTCCAGATATCCCGAGAGCACCTCTCCGGGTTCGCCGTCCCTGACTATCCTTCCCTCCCTCAGCCATACCACCCTCCTGCAGAGCTTGGATACCGCCTCCATGTCGTGGGAGACGAAGATAATGGTCTTCCCCCTCTGCCTGAAATCCCATATGCGTTTGTAGCACCTCTCCTGAAAGCTGGCGTCCCCCACGGCCAGCACCTCGTCTATCAGCAGTACGTCGGGGTCCACTGCCGTAGCCAGGCTGAAACCCAGCCGCATGAACATTCCGTTGGAATAGTATTTCACCGGTGTATCCATGAAGCGGGCGAGCTGCGCGAAATCGGCGATTTCAGGGACCAGTTCCTTCATTTCGCTCCGCCCCAGACCCAGCAGGGCGCCGTTGAGCATCAGGTTCTCCTCGCCTGTCAGGTCCGGATGGAACCCGACGCCCAGGTCCAGCAGCGAGGCTATCCTGCCGCCCGAAGCCGCGGTCCCGGATGTGGGACGGTATATGCCCGCCAGTATCTTGAGCGTTGTGGACTTTCCCGCCCCGTTGGCGCCTATGAGCGCCACCGATTCCCCGGGGTCTATCTGAAGGCTTACCCCGTCCAGGGCCCTGAAATGCTCCATGCTGGTCTTCCTGTTGAACAGGTTGAGCATGGTCTCCCTCAGGGTCACGGCCCTGTCATGGTACAGCCGGTAATCGAGGGTTACCCTCTCCATCCTTATGGCCCCGGGTCTCACGTCAGAGCTCCTTCACAACCACCGGCTCGCCGCGCCTGAACACAAGCACTCCGGCAAGCAGGAAGAGGCCCGACCAGGACCCCAGTGAGAGCCAGCACCACGCCGGAGGCCAGCTCCCGGCGTAAAGGACCGAGTGCATTATCTCCATGAAGCCGGCCACGGGGTTGAACTTCAGCAGCGTAAGGAGCCTCGGTGAACCGACTATGTCCACCCCTATGGAATCCAGGGGGTAGATAATGGGAGATGAGTAGAACCAGGCCAGCAGCAGCACTTCGATGAACTGTCTGACGTCACGGTAGAAAACGTTGCCGATGGAGAGGAGCATGCCTATTCCCGCGGTCATCAGTGTGAACAGCGCCAGGGCGGGTATCAGCATTACGATGGAGAGCCCCGGGTAATGGCCGAACAGTATCAGGACCGCCTCGAGTACGAAAAGCGCCAGCACCAGGTGTATCAGGTTGGCTATGACCTCGGCCGCCGGAAGGGCCATTCGAGGAAAATATATGCTCCTTATAAGCCTATGGTTGTCCAGGAGGCTGGTGGTGGAGGCGCTGAGGGAGGAGGAGAAGAAGTTCCACGGCAGCAGGCCGGTGAGAAGGAAGAGGGAGAAATGCGGTATGGCGCCGCCGAACCTGAGTATCCTGGTGAAGGCGAAGTAGTACACTATCATGCTGAAAAGAGGTTTCAGAAGGAACCACGCGAAGCCCAGCACCGACCTCTTGTAGCGGACCTTGAGGTCCTTGGAGACCAGGCTCTCCATCAGCAGCACCATTCTTCCAGACCCCCAGCTACCCATCGCCGCCGCCCCGGAAATGGAACCTGTTCTCCTCGCCCCGCAGCAGCTTGCCCATGTTCGACCTGTGCCTCACCAGTATCAGCGCCGCCACCAGGCAGACTATCAGCTGCACCGGAAGAGAACCGGGATTGAATATGAAGACCGAGGGTATCACCGCCAGAGCGGCGGTGATGGAGCCCAGGGACACGAACCTGGTGGCGAACAGCATAACGGTGAATACCACAAGGCCGGTGAGAACGCTCAGCGGGGACAGTATCAGCAGGACCCCCAGGGTAGTGGCCACTCCCTTGCCTCCCCTGAAGCCGAGCCAGGGACTGAACACATGACCCAGCACGGCGGATATGCCGGAAACGGCCACCGTCCATTCACCGGCGGGAGGAGCCAGTCCCGCCACGCCCCACCCGGCGGCCAGCACCGGCACCGCCCCCTTCATGGCGTCAAGTAGCAGTCCCGATATTCCCGCCCCCCTGCCGCAGGTCCGGAAGAGGTTGGTGGCGCCGGTGTTACCGGAGCCCGTCTTCCTGATGTCCCGCCCTCTGGCCATGCCAATTATCCAGGACCATGGCACGGAGCCCAGCAGGAATGCCGCAACCGGGTAGGCTATGTCGAAAAACGTCATGTCAGTGCTTTCTCTTCCTGTATATGATCTTCAGCGGAACACCCTTCATTCCCAGGACCTCCCTGAGGCTTCTCTCCAGGTATCTCCTGTAGTTCTCGGGAATATCGCCGGGACGGTTGACGAATACCAGTATTTTCGGCGGGTGATGTCCCACCTGCGTTGCGTAGTAGAATTTCACCGGCTTTCCCCTGGGGGACGGGGGCTGGACTTCCTCCACGGCCTCATGCAGCTTCCTGTTGATCAGAGGAGTGGGCAGTTCCGACGCCCTCATCTCACCTACTTCAAGGATGGCTGGGATTATTCTATCAATGCCCCGGCCGGTCAGCGCGGAAAAGAAGATTATGGGCATGTCACCGGCCTGGTTGAACCGCTGAACTATGGCGGCCTTCCACAGCTTCCTGTCCACGCCCAGATCCGTCTTGTTTACGCCTATTACCACTCCCTTGCCCATGTCCCAGGCCTTGGCGGCGATGCGTATATCCTGCTGGACAGGATACTCCGACCCGTCCATCACGGCAAGCACAACATCTCCCCTGGAAATGGATTTCCAGGCTCTGACCGTACTGTAGAACTCCACGTCGTCCATCTTCCTGGACTTTCTTCTCAGTCCGGCTGTGTCCACTATCCTCAGCGGGAGGCCCCGCCAGGTCACGTAGGTGTCGGTTGAATCCCTCGTGGTGCCCGGAAGGTCGGTGACGATGTTCCTCTCCGAACTGCACAGCCGGTTCACTATGGAGCTCTTGCCCACGTTGGGCCTGCCCACAACGGCCATGGATAGCCCCGAGTACTTCTCCTCCTCCACTACCGGCAGAACTTCCGCCACCGCATCCAGAAGGTCCCCGGACCCGTGGCCGTGCATTGCGCTCACCGGCCATGGCCGTCCCAGTCCCAGGCGGTAGAATTCAGCCACCATATCCATGTTCCGGTCGCTGTCGACCTTGTTCACCGCCAGGAAGCAGGGAAGACCTGACCGCCTGACCATCTCGGCCGCCTCCATGTCGAACGGGTGTATTCCCGCCGAGACGTCCACTACCAGGATTACGGCGTCGGCTTCCTGAAGGGCCAGCCCTATCTGTTTCTCGATGCTCTCCTGAAAAGCGTCCTCGCTTCCCGGCTCCAGCCCTCCGGTATCGATCACCAGAAAATCATGTCCTGACCAGTGGGCGGGGGTCATCTTTCGATCCCTGGTTACTCCCGGCTGGTCATCCACGATAGCAACGCGGCCTCCGGCTATCCTGTTGAAGAGCGTGGATTTTCCCACGTTGACCCTGCCAACGATGGCCACTGCCGGTAAGGTGGACATGTTTCTGCTCCATTCCATAGATTACGGGCGAACAACAATTATACGGCCTGCAGGCCTGATGAGGGAGCCTGCAGCCATCCGGCGGACGGGCTCTTCCGGCGGGACCGGCCTCCGCCGTACCTCCCGCAGCCCGGTGGAACCTGTTAGATTCCACCTGGAAACACCCGTGCTCTTCGTCCATGCCGCACCTGATCAGGGGAGAAAATGCCGCAGAGTGGGAACAATAACAGTGAATCCGTTCAGCTTAAGGCCCTTCTCAGGATAACCAGGGCCATAAGCAGGGTACGCGACCTGCACACCCTTGTCACACTCCTGGCAGCCGAGGCGAGCAATGTACTGGACGTCGAACGGTCCACTGTCTTCCTTTACAGCTCCAAGACCGACGAACTCTGGTCCTACGTGGCCGAGGGGGAAACGGAGGAGATAAGGTTCAACGCCAGCCGCGGAATTGCCGGGTCCGTCTTCAGAAGGGGCAAGACGCTCATTCTCGATGATGTCTCCCATGACAAGAGGTTCAACAGTTCCATCGACGACAGCACCGGTTTCGTAACCAGGAACATGATAGCCGCCCCCATAATCAATCCCTCCGGTGACTGCATAGGCGTATTCCAGGTCATAAACAAGAAAGAGGGAGGCTTCACCCCCGGCGACGCCGAGTTTCTGGAGATAGTCGCCTCAGACACCGCCGTGACCATCGAGAACGTCAGGCTCCTGGAGAGCCGCAGAAGGATGTTCGATGGCCTGATAAAGGCGCTCACGGTGTCTATAGAGGCCAGGGACCCGCTTACTTCGGGGCACAGTTTTGACGTAACCTTCCTCTCCGGAAAGATAGCCGAGTACATGAACCTGGACGCGAAGACCTCCGAGGCCATCTACTACGCGGCCCTGCTCCACGATTACGGCAAGCTGGCTGTCCCCGACAGCATCCTCAAGAAACCCGGGAAGCTCTCCAGCGGTGAAACCTCCATACTCAGAAAGCACGTTCAGCATACCAGAATAATGCTTTCCTCCATAGAGTTCGAGGGACTGCTGGACGAGGTTCCGACCTTCGCCTCCCAGCATCATGAGAGAATAGACGGCAAGGGGTATCCCGACGGTCTCAAGGGGGATGAGATCTCAATAGGGGGCAGAATAATTGCCGTGGCGGACGTATTCGAGGCCCTCACCGCCAAGAGGCACTACAGAGACCCCTTCACTCTTTCCAGGACGCTCAACCTTCTTATTCGGGGCATGGACACCCAGTTCGACCGAAAGGCCGTTCTGGCCCTGCGGCAGTATTTCATCGACATCGGAAAGGTATCGGCGGAAGAGGTCCCGGTTGACTGACCCCGTAAACCCGCCGCAGCTCCCGGCATACGTCGGAGTAAGGGTCAACTGAATGTTCCCGGAGAAATTCTCCCCTAGAAGCAGGACCATGAGAACCCTCATGCTCCTGGTGATAGCGACAGCGGTTACGCTGCTGCTCTGGAGCATGTCCAGGCTGGAATTCTACGGAAACCTCGAGAGAAGCACCCTGGACCTTCGCTTCAAGCTCTCCCCCACCGTTGAGCAGGCGGACAGCAGCGTGATCCTGGTGCTCCTGGACGGAGGTTCCATGGACCAGCTCCCATGGCCGGTACCCAGACAGCTCTACGCCGACGTCCTGACTCTTCTTCAGGAATGGGGCGCCGAGGTGGTGGCCTTCGACATACTGTTCGACATGCCCTCCGTCTACTCCGTGACGGAAGACAGCCTTTTCGGGGAAGCGGCCGCCCGAGGAAACACCTCCTTCGTCATCGCCCTGCTTCAGAGACAGGGGGCGGAAATTCCCTCGAACGCCGTCATTCCGGCATCCATAGATGGCGCTTCCCTGGATTCGGCCTGGTTCTGCACCCCTCCCAACGGAATGATAGCCGCGGGAGCCGAGGTCCTGGGCAGCACCAGCGACAGGCAGGACCCCGACGGCGTTTTTCGCAGTGTCCGCCTGCTTACTGGAACGCCCCTCGGACCAGCCCCCTCCCTTCCCCTGGCGATTGCCTGGCTTGCCATGGGAAAGCCGGAGGTATCCTGCGGTCCGGATAAACTCGACATCGGCGATGTTTCATTGCGCACCACCGGGAGCTGCAGACTTCAGCTCAGGTTCCACGGTCCCGCCGGCACCTACAGAAGCTTCCCCCTGGCGGACCTCACGGCCTCTCTGAACGCCAGAGCCATGGGCCTTCCCAGCCCGGTTGATTCCACCGTTTTCAGGGGGTCGGTGGTGCTTGTCGGCTACGCCGCTCCCGCACTTTACGACCTCAAGCCCACACCCTACTCACCCCAGTGCCCCGGAGTGGAAGTTCTGGCGACCGCGGTGGATAACATATTGAACGGTAATTTCTTATATACATACCCGGATTGGGTATCTATTCTATCCGCCATTACCATAGCAATTCTTACCGCCGTATTCCTCTCCTCCGTCGACCGCATCTTTCTGGGCACTGTACTGGCTGTCCTTCCCACCGCTCTTTTCCTTCTGGCCTCCCTCCTTCTATTTCGGTCAGGCTACTGGCTCAATACCGTATGGCCGGCCTCCACCGGCATCCTGACCATGCTGGCCGGGGGAATTTTTCTCTTCAGTTCCGAGACACGGCGGAAACAGGAGATAAGAAGCGCCTTCTCCCAGTACCTCTCCCCCGATGTTGTGGCCCAGGTTACGGAGAACCCGGAGATGCTGGTCCTGGGAGGCGACAGGAGGAGAATGACCGCATTCTTCTCGGATATAAGGGGGTTCACCGGCATATCCGAGAAGCTTTCCCCTGAAGACCTGGTATCCATCCTGAACATGTACCTCACCGCCATGACCGACATTATCCTGGATACCGGCGGCACGGTTGACAAGTTCGAGGGCGACGCCATAGTCGCTTTCTGGGGCGCCCCCATCCACATGGAGGATCATGCTTTCAAGGGATGTTCGGCCGCCCTTCGCTGCCAGGAGGCACACACCTCCATGAACGACCGTCTGGCCCGTGAGGGCTATCCTGAACTGGTCACGAGGATAGGTCTTGCCACCGGCGACATGGTCGTGGGCAACATGGGTTCCTCCAGGAGATTCGACTACACCGTCATGGGAAGCACGGTCAACCTCGGCGCGAGGCTGGAGGGAGTGAACAAGGTTTACGGCACCTCCATCATGGTCCCCTTCGAGACCCGCAGGGACGCCGGGGACGCATTCGTCTTCCGTGAGCTGGATACGGTCAGGGTAGTGGGACAGCAGAAACCGGTGACCATTTTCCAGCTTATCTGCCGCGCCGGGGAGCTTTCAGAGGATACCGGTGCCGCCATCAGAATATACGCCGAAGCTCTGGAACTCTACAGGAAGGGTGAGTTCTCCGGGGCCGCTGCGCTGTTCGCCTCGGCCTCGGCGGATGACCCTCCCTCGGGAATCATGGCGGACAGGTGCAGGGCCATGGCGGAGGACCCCGGTGATGGCGCTGAGGTATGGACCGGAGTGTTCAACCTGACCTCCAAATAACCTACCAAATCACCGTGAGGCCCGCGCCTCCCGCCAGGACCGTTCCGTCCGGCTCCTGTTCCGCCTCGTAGTTCGAGTACTCGCCGGAGACCTCCGCGGTTAGCCAGTCCAGGACAGGGAAACCACCGCCGGCCAGGGCTCCATACCTTCGGTCGCTGTCGCTCCTCGACCAGTACCCTCCAAGGGTAAGGGAAAGGTCTCCCGACGGATACCATGTACCTCTCAGATCTCCCGTATAGCTCCATTCGCGGAGAGTATCCCTCCTGGTCCTTCCCGCGGAGAGGCATCCCGTTATCACCACCGGGTATTCCAGCGATACGGTCTCCCTCAGTGTACCGCTGACCATACCGTAGTCGGCGCTGCCGCTTCCCATGGAATTGTCATGCACCGTCAGCGCAAGCATTGAGTTCACGTCCAGGTCCATGATGTCCCTGCGGTAGCTGGCGGATACGGACACCATGGAGGTCTCTATCCTGGTGCCGGTGGTGTCGTCCACCTCCACCGCCGAGGGGGAGTAGCTCAGGTTCAGCCTGGGCAGCCCCCGCAGGGACATACCCGCCCGTACACCCCATGAATTGCCTGTAGTGGTGGAGCTTCGGGTGCCCTGAAGGTTGTCCCTGTCCCAGCGGTAGTAGACACCGGCGTACAGCTTCCTCTCCATGAAGAACCTGTCGTACCTTCCCTCGGCCGACATCTCATCGTTCCTCAGGTAGGGACAGCCCATGCTCCGGAAACCGGGCTCCACCCTGCTGAAGCCCAGCGAGACCATGTTGTTCGAGAACCGGAGTGAGGAGGAGAGGTCCGCAGCCCATCCGAAACCGCTGCTCACGTTCACACCGGCGAGGTCCAGGAGCCAGTCCGGCACCTGATCGGAATCCACCTCCGGGCTCCGGGTGTCCCTGGTGAACATTGAACCGGCCACCTCCCCCTCGAGCCTGAACGCTCCCCCTGCAAGGACCGCTCCCCAGTCCAGCGAAGCAACCCGGTTCTGCGAGGGAGTGACCCTGAATGTGCTGTCCTCGGTGATGGACCCGTCCCGGTCCTCCCCGGTCAGAAGAATGAGATGGAGATGGCTCCCGTAGGGGGAGCCCAGGCCGGTCTGAACGGCGTAGATGTTCCGGTGGTAGCTGCCGGGACTGCCGTCCTCCGGCTCCACCGCCCTCCTGTTCCTCCCCCCCGCGACCGCGAAATAAAAATTTCCCGGCTGCAGGGCTATGTTGGCGCCGCTGATGTTGGCGGCGTTCAGTGTAAGGTCGGAGAAGTAGGGATTGAAAGCCCCCACTCCGATGGTGGACACGAAGGACAGCACCGATTCCTCCCTGGCCGAGGCGGAGGGTGAGGAGGAGATGTAGACCCTGTTCATGTTCTGACGCTGCATGCTCTCCTCCGAGGACACGAAGACGCTGGCCACCACCGGTACGCCGTAGACGTCGACCACGGGGTTGAACCTCCATCGCCAGAATTCACCCGGCATCTGGCTCCATCCGCTCTCCTCCGAGGAGAACCGTGAGAAGAAGGATGAACTTCCGGAGAAGTTTACGCCCGCAGCCGTAACCGCAGCGGCAAGCAAAACAGGAACAAGAAGAGCCTTTCTCATTCTTCCCCGCTTTCCTCAGCCAGGGAAGGGTTATTGAAGGAATTCAGGCAGAAGCGGGGCCACCCGCCTGCCATGGGCCCGGCCCCGGAACCGGATACCGCGTAGATCCTGTGGTCGTCGCTCCCGAAATAGACGGTTCCGTCTATACCAATGACCGGGCTGGACCTGACCTGGTCTCCCGTCTGGAAAGTCCACAGGCTGAAACCCGAAGGTGAATAGCTGTGAAGCCGGCCGTCCTCGCAGCCGAACGCGAGGGCTCCGGTAACGGTCATGGCGGGGGTTGACGTGACAGCCGCGCCAGCAGGCACAACTCCGGTCCTCTCTCCAGTGTCCGCCTTCAGGGCGTACACGTTGCCGCTGCCGGTGCCGGCGAAAACCACGCCTGAGGAGGAGACCACGGGCCCGGTGTATACAGGGGAAGACACTGAACTCCTCCAGAGCTGCTCACCCTCCCGGCTGAAGCAGAACACCTCACTCCCCGCCGCGGCGTACAGCCTTCCGCCGAACAGCACAGGCCCGCCGGTGAAACCGTCGTCAACGCGGAAAACCCACTGCCGGTGGAACCCCTCATCGTACTCAACTCCGTGGAGCGATCCGTCCTCACAGGCGAAGTATATCCTTCCCCCGGAGTCCGCAGCCGCACTCAGATATATCTCTCCTCCGGCATGAAGGGTGTCCACCGTTTCCCCGGTAAAACCGTCCAGGGCGTGGAAAATTCCGCCGCCGGCCCCGGCGAAAACAATTCCGGATGGCAGCAGCAGAGCATTCGCCGTAACTCTCCCGCTCAATGGATTCCTCCAGAGTGGAAAACCGGAAACGTCCAGGCAGCAGATCCCGAAGCTGCCGGTGGCGTATATCCTGCCTTCGGGATCCACCGTCACGCCGAATACCGGTCCACCAGCTGTATACCTCCACTGTTCTTCTCCCGCGGCGTCCAGGGAGTAGACGCTTCCGTCGTCGCTGCCGCAGACGATGCTGCCGTCAGGGGCGATGGCCGGGCTGCAGTATACCCTGTCACCCGTCTCGAAGCTCCACAATTCCGTTCCCTCTTCCAGCCCCGGTCCCTCGGACTGATAAGTGAAAGTCCATACTCCGCTGACGCCGACCGAGACCCCCTGGTAGAAACCCTCCACCTGCCAGGCGTAGAGCCGGCCGCGCTGGAAACGGTCGGCGTAGACGGGAAACAGCAGTTCCGAACTCTCCAGCCCCTCCAGCATGAACCAGGCCGGATTGGCCGTTATAGCGCTGTGGGGTGACTGCCCGGCAAGTGTTTCGACTATTCTCAAGCTGTAGGATATTCCCGCGGAGGGTATCGCCGGCAGCCATGTAAACAGTGGCAGGGGCTCCGCAACCTCGGACCCGTCCGCCGGGTGCATCAGTTCCGGAGGGGAGTGGTTCTGCACGTTGTGCGTAATGCCCCCGGAGCCCAGCAGGCCTCCGCCGTCCTCGTAGACGTAGATGGTTACGGTGTAGGTTCCGTCCGGGAACCCTCCCATGATGCCGACGCTGTTCTCGAAGTCGCTGTCGTAGAACTCGGTGCTTACAGGCGAAAGTTCCACCGAGGAGAGCACCATGCTTCCGGGAGGAAGCAGGAACACGCCCGTGGTAGCTTCCATGAGCAGTCCCCGGGAAACCTCCTCGATGGTTACGAAGAGGTATACCGAGAATATCTCGTCCGAGTAGTTGTACAGCCGCACCCTCCACAGGTCCTCGGCGTACATCTGACCCGGCGGAGGCGGCAGAAGCTCGACTTCCACCGGCAGCTGAGGGGGAGGAACTCCCCCCGGACTCTCAACCGGCCTGCTTACCGGCACCGGGACTCTTTCCGAAAGTAAAACGGCGGACAGAAGCAGGAATAACATCCATCTCCCCCTTTGCTTATAATACTATTCTATTCCTGCATAGCGCGCAACTTACAGGAAGGCCATCAATAAAGAAGGAGCTCTTTCAGGAAACGGAGGTACCGTATGAGATTGATAGTAATACCGCTGCTGGTCTTCACAGTTCTGGCCGCGGCGGAGGATGAGCCGCCACAGCCAGGTGATCAGGTGGCAATAGCCGTGCAGAACCAGTGCATGTATCCCATGCCCGCCTTCTACGCGTCACCCACTCAGCCGGTGAGTTACGGAACCCTGGCCGTGATAGATGAGGTGCAGGGTGAATGGTACAGGGTAACCACCGCTCTGAACAGCAGCGGCTGGATACACAGTACGGCGCTCACCGGAGCCATCCAGTCATCCTCAGAGGGGGCGTCGGCCTCCGGCGAAGTTACCTCCGACGAGATAATGCTCGCGGGCAGGGGCTTCAGCAAGGATATCGAGGAGACCTACGCAGGGGACAATCCGGAACTTGATTTCTCCATGGTCGACCGAATGGAGACGTCCTGGAAAGTCTCCGCAGAAGAACTCTACCAGTTCCTGCTGGAAGGCAACCTCATCGAGGATACCGGAACTGCCACATCAACCGGAGGGTCCGCCAGCGGAGGAGGTAGAAGATGACATTACTGACCCTGACCATCTCCGCAATACTGGCATTCGGCCTGGACGACGTGGTCGATGTCCTGGAGGACGACGACGTGCAGAGCGCTCTCAGCATCGCCGAGTCCTTCCACAGGGCCAGCAGCAAGATGAGCGAAGTGGAGGAGTACTACCTGGGAAGATCTGTGGCGGCCACCGTTCTGAACATGTATTCGCCCCTGGAAGACCCAGCGGGCCAGCAGTACCTGAACCTCGTGGGCCAGAGCGTTGCCTGCTTCTCCCCCCAGCCCGCCATATACAACGGTTACCATTTCATGATGCTGAACAGCAGCCAGATAAATGCGATTGCCTGTCCCGGCGGGCTTATTCTGGTGACCACCGGTCTTACCGACCTTGCGGAGAACGAGGACGAACTCGCGGCCATACTGGCCCACGAAGTGGCCCATGTAACCCTGAAACACGGAGTTTCCTCCATCGACCAGGCAAGATGGACGGAGTTCGGAGCCCTGGTGGCCGAGGAATCCGCCGAAAGGTGGGGCAGCAGCGAGGTCCAGTCCGCGGCGGACGATTACGGCGACCTTGTGGAGGATGTGGTCTCCAATATCATCACCAGGGGCTACAGCCGGGATACCGAGTATCAGGCCGACAGCCTTGCCGCAGTCATCCTTGCCGGGACCGGCTACTCTCCCGGCGCTCTGGCTTCGGTCCTTCAGAGGATGAGCGCGATCGATTCCAGGTCAGGCCCGGGCTTCTGGCAGACCCATCCCTCGCCGGAGGACAGGCTGGCGGAGGTAAACACGCTTATAGCTTCCCTGCCCCAGAACCAGGTGGACCCGGCCCGGACGGCCAGGTTCGAGGAATACGCATCCGGTTCGGTTCCTGCCCCCGATGATACCTCCACAACCGGCGGGAGCAGAGGTTCTACGTCCAGTGGAGATACCACTACGGACACCACCTCCGGAAGCAGGGGCTCGAGTTCATCCTCATCCTCCTCCAGGGACTGACCTGAGTGGGTTCGGAACGCCGGTCCCCCGCAATGCTCTTCGCGCTTCTCGGCGTTTTATGCGCCATATCATGCGAGCGGACCGGCGATCCGTCCGAAGGCCCCGGCTCTTCGCCGGAAACACTGCAGGTCCAGGTGCTGGGAACCCTTCCCCATGACACCGCCGCCTACACTCAGGGGCTGGAGATACACGATGGCGTGCTCTGGGAATCCACCGGCCAGTACGGCGCCTCCACTCTGAGAAGACTGGACCCTGAGGACGGTTCCATACTGGATGTGTACCATCTTCCCGACACCCTGTTCGGGGAGGGACTCACGGTAGAGGGTAACATGGTTTATCAGCTGACATGGAGGTCGGGCCTGGTGCTGGAATGGGACGTGGACCAGCCGGTGCTTCAGGTGGCAGGCACCATCGAGACCGACGGCTGGGGCATATGCTCGGTCAACGGCAGCACAGTTGTTACCAGTGACGGGAGTTCCACTCTCAGTTTCAGGGATTTGGATACCTTCAGCGTCCTCGAAAAGATGACCGTCACCATGAACGGAGCGGGACTGAGCCAGCTGAACGAGCTGGAGTACGCCGGAGGTTACATCTACGCCAACAGGTACTACTCGGATTACGTCTACAGGATAGACCCGGAGGACGGAACGGTAACCGCTCTGATCGACGCGACTCAGCTGAGGCTCATGCTCAACACATTCACCGCGGGAGTTCTCAACGGAATAGCCTGGGACCCGGTCAGGGAGGCTTTTCTGCTTACGGGAAAGAACTGGCCCCTTATCTTCGTGGTGGATTTCCAGTAGAAAGGGGGAGGCGCTCAGGCCTCCCCCGCTCATCTATAGCGCTTCTGTTACCTTGGCTTGGTGTGGGCGAAGTCCACTCTGACCTGGCGCCCTTCGATCTCCTGCTCGTGCATCGCCTCCTGGGCGGTCTGCGCGTCTTCAGGGTTGACAAAAGTCACGAAACCAAAGCCCCTGGAGCGTCCGGTATCTCTCTCGCAGACGACGTTCGCCTCCTCGACCTCACCGAACTCCTCGAACGCTTTCAAGAGACCTTCATCGGTCGTGGCCCAGGGTAATCCACCAACAAAAAGCTTCCTGTTCATAAGAACTCCTGTTCCCGGGACATGCGTCCCTAAGTACCATGCGGCAATACAGCCGCTCCTACACCCCCTCCACGGGGGTCCGAAAAACCGGGGTACGGCCCGGCGCCGTTCCGCGTGAATGCGGAAAACCATAACACTTTATATCGTTTTCTTCCGAAATAGTAAGAAGACTTCAGAAATGAAACGGCGGGACAAGAATCAGAAATGACGAAACCTCTTCAGTACAAGCTAATAACCAACGAAGCTCACGGCTTCCAGCGAACTGCGGGGATTATAGACCATTGCCATACGGGTGACAACCCCTTCGAAGACAACAGAGCCGATCGGCATTCAGCAGCCGTAGGGACCCGTCAGTCCGGTCGCGTGGATGACAATAGTGTTTTCAAAAGCAACAGCCTTCTCCTGACCGACATAATGGTCTTTGAGCATCCCCGGGAACATTAACAGCTTGACGAAATACCCCGGGAAGCATATTATCCCCTCCCATCGGAATGCGCCTCGATAGCTCAGTTGGTAGAGCGGGTGGCTGTTAACCACTAGGTCCGAGGTTCGAGTCCTCGTCGAGGCGCCAATCCATGTTTCATGACCGAGACGAGGCCTCGTCTGAGGCGCCACTTATATACCCGCTCGCCCCCCCCTTTTGGTTACCGGCTCTACACCATTAACAGGGGCAGGCTCTACCCCACCCATGGGCCACTTTCCCGAATCAGGCACATAAAACAGCTACTCTCAATTAATAATTCATAGAGCTTCAGCTATCTTCGATTCTGAATATCCAGAATTTCTTAACAGATGTAGAGTTCGTTTGACCACCACCGATCCCTTCAACCGGACTGGTGTCTGTAAAGACGAAATCAGCCCCTCCAGCCGAGGTATAACCAGATTCAAGTTCTACTTCAAGCTCAGCAATCATCGTCATGTCCCCAAGAGTATGGTTAACTGGATCTACTTCAATACTTGCCACAAGAATGTAAGGAACAGGGGGATGAGTATCTGAGACAGCATTCAATATCATTATCACTCGTTCCGGATCAGATGAAGAATCGTATGTCGCTGCAAACACACCGATATTCACATAATCATCGAATTCGTCGTCATTTGTATATAGCTCACCATATTCCCATTGGAGGGAGGGAAATGAACCAGAATCCCATTCCCAGAAAGTTGCAGCTACAGCCTTCACACCAGAGTCATTAGTACCGTTACCAAAAAGTATGTAGAGACCGTCATCCACGAAAACCAGAGGTCCATCAGTAAGTTCGTAAGTTCCTGATCCCCAGTCTTCCTGTTCATCGATCTCATAGGGTGTGCTTGTCAGGTCAATACAACCCAGCCTTATGTCTCCGAATCCATCCACATCATCCTCTTGAAATCCTCCCAGTACAACAAGTTTCTCGGAAGAGTCATAAATGATAGCAGTCCATTGCCCATCAGTACTTGTATCCTCTATCAGCTTCACTTCAGTGTTGCCATAAGCAATTTCGACGAAGCCATACATTACTGGAGGGTCTTCATTGTCTATGTACCAGCCACAGGTTGCATACACCTCTTCGTCATGACCCAGATCTCCGATGTAAACCACATCCCAGCAAACTGCATTAGTCCAGTCTTTCCTGAAAGTATAACGGGC
>JAWOBF010000036.1:0-2727 GCA_046498225.1 Candidatus Aegiribacteria sp. | reverse complement strand
TCTCCGGTAAGCAGGGTCAGTTCCGCCGCCAGGCTGTCATCGCCAGGTCTCTCGAGACTGTCGGCCACCTGCAGGGCCGCATCGGGTCTCCGGTCGAGAAGCATGGCCTCCATCAGGTAGAGCCTGGAAATGACGTAAAGCTTATCGTCCTCGTCTGACACGCTCCGGAAGGAGGCGACTGCGTCATTGTAACGCTCCAGCTCCATGGCGGCCAGGCCCATGCCGATGTTCGCCCTGTCTCTTACATCCCGGCTCTCGGTCATGATGACAGCCGATGAATAGGCCATCATGGCCTCGTTGAAGTCCGAGGTGCCGCTTCCGGTCAGGGTCCTTCGGCCCGACTGGAGCAGCGCGTCCCCCAGAAGGAGCTGGGCGTCGTCCGCCCACTTGCTCTCCGGGTATATAGACAGGACCCTGGCGGCTCCGGAGATAGCCCTGTCCAGGAGTTGTTCCTCCATGGATACCGGGTCATCCGGATTCTGCCTGGCAAGCTCCATGGCTTCCTTGTAGCTCTCGCGGGCGTTGTAGAAGGTGTTGTAGTAGGCGCACGAGACCGACAGGAGCAGAACCGTCAGGACCAGGGCCGGGAGTATGCTACCGCGACTGGACAAATTCACCATCCCTGTATATGAGCCTTCCCATCCAGACCGCCTTCACCCTTCCGGTGAGCCGTCTTTCGAGAAAAGGTGTATTGGACGACCTGGAGAAAGTTCCCTTCTCCGCCAGGGTGTACTCTTCCTCGGGATCGAAAAGCACGCACTCCGCCGGTCTCCCCGGGGTCAGGGAAGGTCGGGGCACTCCGAGCACTTCCGCCGGGCCGGAGGTCAGCAGCCTCAGTACGTCAAGCGGCGGCATGCCCAGTTCTCCCAGCACCTCCAGAGTAATCGGAAGAAGCGTCTCCAGGCCGGTTATTCCGAAGGCGGCACGGTCCAGAGGTAGGTTCTTTCCGGCGTACGAATGGGGGGCGTGGTCGGAGGCGACCGCGTCGACCATTCCGTCCCTGACCATCTGCGCCAGCCGCCTTCGCCTCTCCCCGGTCCGCAGCGGGGGGTTCATCTTGGCCATGGTACCGTGCTCCAGCAGCGCGGTCTCGTCCAGCGCGAGGTGATGAGGCGTAACGTCGATGGAAACACCGGCGGGCCGGAACAAGTCCGACCGGGCCAGCTGAACGCTCCTCGGCAGCGAGAGATGAGTAAGATGGAGACGTCCGCCGGAGGCCCGTGCGATCTCCAGGCACCTGACCACGTCCACCGTTTCAGCTTCCTCCGGTATCCCCGGTACATTCAGCCCGCGGGATGTCTCCCCCAGGTTCACCGCCCCGCCGGAAAGGTCTTTCTCCTCCGGATGCTGGATTATCACTCCGCCGAACTCGGCAACGGTGTTCAGGGCATCCAGAAGCACGGCCGGGTCATGCACGGGATCGCCGTCGTCGGAGAATGCTCGAATTCCCCGGTCCGCGAAGGAGGAAAGGTCCAGCAGTTCCTTTCCCAGCCTGCCCCGGGTAACACAGGGCACGGGAACAACCCTTGCAAGACCCAGACCCCCGGCTGTCTCCATGAGCCTGACGACGGACTCGACGCTGTCCATGGGAGGAAGTGTGTTGGGCATCACGCCCACGGTTGTAATGCCTCCGGCCACGGCGGCCCGCAGGCCGGTCTCCACCGTCTCCGATTCCTCCCCTCCCGGCTCCCTGAGATGAACGTGCATGTCCACCAGACCGGGAAAGAGCCAGCTGCCGGTTCCATCGATCTCCTCAGCCTCCGCGGCGCCACCGGCATACTTCCCGACGGCCGCTATCTCACCGCCGGACAGATGAACGTCTCCGGTCTCATCGGTACCGGAATCGGGATCCAGTATCCTTACACCGCGTATCAGGTAATCCTTCAGAGCTTTTTATCCTCCCGCACTCATCCGTTAACTCCGGCCGCCCGGGGGCTAATCGGAGTAATCCTCGCCTTCGGAACCGCCCTTTCCGCCGTCGGGGGCGCTGCCGGCCCCGTAGTCATCCCGGTCCGCGATTATCCTTCTTTCGGGCGCGCAGTTCCAGTCATCCCTCTCCAGTATCCTGGAAAGGACCTTGGAACCCGTTCCCGTGGAATGGAAGGCTTCGAAGAACCTCAGGGCCCATTCCTCCGTCTCGTTCACTATCCTGTCCCTGTACTTGCCGGGAAGACCCATGATACGGTGATGGAAGGGAAGGTTGCATTTCTTGTAGCTGCCCGAGCTCCTCGAATGACCCTGACCGTCAGCCCAGCTGACGATATCCTCCCACAGGTCCATGGGAATGCCCCTGTCCGGACGTTTCACGTAGGAACCGTCCTCAATTACGGCGTTCCCGCTGACCGGATCGATCTCCAGTCCGAAAACTATGTTCTGCCACAGGGTGCCGACGTTGCCCTTGTTTATTCCGTACTCCCTGAAATGCCCAACCTTGTCCAGCGGCGTGCCGCTTATTCCGTGCTGGGCTATCACGCAGCCGTAATCGGAGATGGCGTCGGCTATCTCGCGGGTCCTGTCCAGGTCGATGCCTTCTCCCTCTCCCTTCGAGAGGTCGTAGGTGCCGTGCTTGGAACCGTTGGATATGGCCAGGAAGTCCGGGAAGACACCCCAGCTGTTCAGTCCTCCCACGAAGTACTCCGCCTCCTCCACGGTGGTGAGGACACCGGCCCCCTTTATCTCCCCCACTTCGGCCTCCAGGCCTATGTAGGGCGGAATGTGCATGGCCAG
>JAWOBF010000016.1:0-4885 GCA_046498225.1 Candidatus Aegiribacteria sp. | reverse complement strand
GTGGTGGTCCTGGACTTCTGGGCCACCTGGTGCGGTCCCTGCATAGCAGTGATGCCGGAGATCCAGGCGATACACGAGACCTACCCGGATGACAGGGTGTCCGTCTACGGCGTCAACGTATGGGAGAACGGAGACCCTGAAGAGTTCATGGACGAGAACGGCTTCACCTACGGCCTTCTTCTGGAGGGCGACGACGTGGCTGAGGATTACAGGGTAACCGGAATACCCACAATGTACGTGGTGGACCGGCAGGGAGTAATAGCCTTCGTGGAAGTGGGGGCCAACCCGGATATCGGCAGGTTGCTCACATCGGCTGTGGACAGTCTCATGGCGCTGCAGTAGAAACCGCAGCGGTAGCTTTGCGCCGGTGACATCCCGGATGTTATCTTAACCTTCGGAGATGCTTCCTTCGCGCAGTGCGGTACGAACCGAAAGGCGGTTTCAGACTGACCACCGAGATTGTCATCACCCTGGGAGTGCTTGGTCTGACGATCGTTCTATTCGTCACTGAGCTGTTCAGAGTTGATGTAACGGCCATAATCGTGATGCTGCTTCTTCCATGGCTGGGACTGGTGGAGCCGCTGGAGGCATTTTCCGGGTTCGCCAGCAACGCCGTCATCGCCATGATAGCGGTGATGATACTGGGTTACGGCATAGATGCTTCCGGAGCCATGAAAAGGGTGGCGGACTCGATAACCAGGATGGCCTCGGGCAGTGAGTCGCGCCTTCTGGGAATAGTCTCGGCGGCGGTGGGTCTCACTTCGGCCTTCATGCAGAACATAGGCGCAACGGTGCTTTTCCTTCCCGCGGTAAGAAGCATATCCCGAAAATCCGGGTTCAGCCTTCCCCGGCTTCTCATGCCCATGGGGTTCGCGGCGATACTGGGCGGCACGCTGACCATGGTCGCCAGCGGTTCGATGATAATTCTCAACGACATACTGAGGCAGGGGGGACAGGAGACGTTCGGCCTGTTCAGCGTAACTCCGGTGGGTCTGGCGCTCCTGGCCGCGGGTATAGGCTATTTCCTGCTGGGGGGAAAGCGGCTCCTGCCCGCATCCCGGCAGGGGGGGGCCGAGCTGGACCTTACCGAGGAATGGGATATTCCGGATTCACTGAGGATAGTGGATGTTCCGGAGGAAAGCGCCCTGGTGGGCATGACGGTGGAGGAGGCGGACCTCTGGGAAGGCCTGGGCATACATCTCCTGGCCCAGTCCCGGGATGGTGACGTGCTGTTTTCACCGTGGCGGGGGACCGTTTTCAGCGCCGGGGACCGTTACGCCCTCACCGGCGAGCCGGAGGTGCTGGAGGATTTCATTCGAAAGAACGGCCTGAAGGTGCATGAGGGACCCTCCCGGCTGAAGAGGAGACTGGAATCGGAGGACGCCGGTTTCGCCGAAGCCGTTGTCAGGCCCCATTCAGCCGCGGAAGGCAGGAGCATAAGACAGATATCGCTGCGCAGAAGGTTCGGAGTGGAGCCTCTCGTGGTGGGTTCCGCCGGGAAGAGCTACCGGGGCGACATCTCCGACCGCCCGCTTCGAGGCGGAGATACCCTTGTTCTGCATGGGCCCTACTCCAGTATCGCCGCCCTTGGAAGAAGTGGTGATTTCATCCTGGCCACCAGGGTACCGGAGACCAGGAGCCTGCCTGGAAGGCCGCTTCTGGCGGTGGCGCTTTTCGCTCTCGGCATCACCCTGGCGATAATGGGCTTCAGGCTGAGCCTGAGCCTGATGACAGCGGCTCTGGGAATGATAATCCTCAGAGTTATAACCATCGACGAGGCCTACCGTGCGGTGGAGTGGAGGACCGTTTTCCTGCTGGCCGGCCTGATTCCGCTGGGAATCGCCATGGACCGAAGCGGCGCCGCCTCCTTCGTGGCCAATTCCGCCGTATCCGCGGTAAGCGGAGCGCATCCGCTCCTTCTGATGACCGCGGTGGCGGTGCTCGCCACCATCTTCAGCCTGTTCATGTCCAATGTTGCCGCCACGGTCCTGCTGGCGCCCCTGGCCATGCTCATGGCGGCCGACTGGGGCATGAACCCCAGGGCGCTGGCCATACTGGTGGCTGTATGCGCGTCCAATTCCTTCGTGCTGCCGACCCATCAGGTCAACGCCCTGCTGATGGCTCCCGGAGGTTACGCAAACTCCGATTATCTCAAGGCCGGCAGCGGTCTGACGATACTGTTCATAGCGGTTGCAGTTCCGATGGTTTATCTTCTGTTCGCATAGGAAAGGAGAACAATAGATGCTTCTTAAACATTTCTTCCTGCCGAAACTGGCCCACAGCTCCTACCTCCTGGGAGGAGACCGGACCTGCGCTGTTATCGACCCCCGCAGGGACGTGCGGATCTACATTGACGCGGCCGATGAGCTGGACCTGAAAATTACTCACATCCTGGAGACGCACCTTCACGCGGATTTCATATCCGGCCACATGGACCTGGCCCGGCTGACCGGGGCCGAAATATTCGCTCCGGCTTCCGCCGGATGCGATTTCGACCACAGGCCGCTGTCCCAGGGCGACAGCTTCAGCCTGGAGGACATGGCCATCGAGGTCCTGGAGACTCCCGGCCATACTCCCGAACACATATCCTACGTAGTTACGGACACTTCCAGGGGCGACGACCCGGTTGGCGTCTTCTGCGGGGACACCCTCTTCGTGGGCGACGTGGGAAGGCCCGACCTGTTCCCCGGAAGGGCGCGGGAGCTCGCGGACATACTCTTCGACAGCCTGAAAAAGCTTCTGGAGCTGCCGGATTTCTGCGAGGTCTACCCCGCCCACGGGGCAGGCTCCCTCTGCGGAAGGGCTATGGGAGCCAAGTGGCGAAGCACCATAGGCTTCGAGCGCCGCTACAACCCCGCCCTCCGGATAGGGGACAGGGAGGAGTTCATCACCTCCCTGACCACGGACATGCCCCCGGCGCCGGACCATTTCTCCAGGTGCAGCGACATCAACAGAAAGGGGCCGGCCATCGTGTCACAGCTTCCGCCGATGGAGAAACTGGCTCCGGGTGAGTTCAGGGAAATGGCGGAGAAGAAGGACGCCTTCGTGCTGGATGTGAGGCGCTACGACGCCTTCGGAGGCCAGCACGTTCCGGGGTCGTGGAGCGTGGACTTCACCGGCAACCTTCCCACCTTCGCCGGATGGGTCGTCCCCCCGGAGAAGGATATTTATCTGGTGGCCACCGACGACAGGGAAGCAGATGAAGCCGCCGTATGGCTCAGAAGGGTAGGACTGGACAGGATCAGGGGCTGGCTGGACGGAGGGATGTTCGCATGGGCCACACACGGTTTTCCAACGGAGCATCTGCCGCAGCTCAGCGCGCTGGAGGCCGGTGAACGTCATTCCGACGGCATGAAGCTTCTTGATGTCCGGGCCCCCTCGGAGTTCGATGACTCCCATGTATCCGGGTCGGAGAACATTCAAGCCCCCGACCTCAGGACCAGGTTCGAGGAGCTGGACCCGGAAGAGGAGATCATGCTGGCATGCAGCACCGGGCATCGTTCCACCCTGGCCGCCAGTATCCTGATGTCCAGGGGATACCGGAAGCTCCGCAACGTGGCCGGAGGCATGAAGGGTCTCAGCGCCGCCGCGCTGGCGCCGGCCTGCGTCATGTGCTCCATTCCCCACGGTCCCAAGCTTCTGGTCCGTAAGGTGGGGGACACAGTGGAGAAGCCTGTGGTGAGCTGAGAGGAGACCCATGGAAGCGTTTCTGGGCACTGTCATAGAATACACCTCCTGGACCCTGGAGCTGGCGGCGGCTGCGGTGATAATCCTGGGAACGGTCCAGGCCCTCTGGATCTATGTCGTGAAGAGCGTTTGCGCTAAATGCAGGCTGGGTCATCACGCCAGGGGCAGGCTCCGGCTCGGTCACGCCCTCTCCCTGGCCCTGGAGCTGCTGATAGCCGCCGACGTACTGAAGACCGCAATGGACCCATCCTGGGCGGAGCTGGGCCAGCTGGGGGCCATAGTGGTCATACGGACGGTGCTGAACTACTTCCTCATCCTGGACATGAAGAAGATAAGGGAAGAGGAGGAGGAGACCGGAACCTGACCCATTCAGACCGGGAAAAGGAGTGCCGATGGAAGCGGATGACAGGCTGAGACAGGTGATCGACCAGGTGGCAATGTCCCTGGACGAGGCTTCATCCGGCGACGGAGCCACACTGACCACGCCGGAGAAGTACGGGAAAATACTTGCCGATTCGGGTCATTCGGAATCGGGTCATTTGCAGGAGAGGAAAATGGACGGATGCTCCGGCACCTTCCGCGGCAGACCCGTGACGGTATACTTCCACAGGAATGGCGAGATGAGCATATCGGCCCGCTGTGAAGTCCCCTGCCGTTTCAGGATGGTTCCCAGAACTCTGGGAGCGAGACTGAACTTCCTGCAGGGCCGCAGGATCATGTCCGGGGACCAGATGTTCGACCGGCAGTTCGTCATAAGAAGCGCCGGGCGCTGCGGACTGGACATGTTCTTTCAGAGGAGCGACGTGACTTCATCGATGCACGGGCTCCTGCCCTTCTATTCCCTGACCTCCGAACCCGGTTCGATGTCCCTGGCCAGCGATTTCGACCGGGACGAGATCAGAGCGGACCGGATAATCGGAAGGCTGGAGGCCCTGGTGGAACTGGCGGACACCCTGGAGGAGGCCATGGCCGACCGAATAGCCATTCTGGATGGTGAAGAAGCTCCCTTCGAGCGAGGGAAGGAAGGTGAACGATGAAAAAAGCGCTGCTGACACTGGTCCTGACCGCCATGGCCGCCCCCGCCGGGAACGTATATGTCTGCGACTACGCCTACCAGGCGGACCTGCAGGTATACGCGGTGGATTACCGCTACCAGGCGGACCTGTGCGTATACCCGGTGGAGTACGGATATCAGGCG
>JAWOBF010000054.1:0-7048 GCA_046498225.1 Candidatus Aegiribacteria sp. | reverse complement strand
TATGCCCTTATGGTAACGGTCCCCGGCTCCGAACCTTCACTGTCCGCCGAATCGGTCATTTTCCTCTTCACCATACATCAATATACATATGGTAGTTTTATTATATTACTTATATTACAAAATACCATAAATGCTTGAATGCAAGACCTGACCCTAATCCTCGCGGCGGAGGACGGCGAGGAAGGCCTTCTGAGGGATGGCCACGCTGCCCACCATCTTCATCCTCTTCTTGCCCGCCTTCTGCTTCTCCAGCAGCTTGCGCTTCCTGGTCACGTCCCCTCCGTAGCACTTGGCCGTTACGTCCTTCCGCAGCGCGGAGATGGTCTCCCTGGAGATGACCTGTCCTCCGATGGCCCCCTGAATGGGTATCTTGAACTGCTGGCGGGGGATCTCCTCCTTGAGGTTTTTGCAGGCGCTCACGGCCCAGGGTCGGGCCCTGTCCCGGTGCACCAGCATGGAGAGAGCCTCCACCTTCTCGTGGTTCACCAGGATGTCCACCTTGACCAGGTCCGAGGGTCTGTAACCAATCATCTCGTAATCGAAGGAGCCGTACCCCTGGGTAACCGACTTCAGCTTGTCGTAGAAATCGTAGACAACCTCTCCCAGGGGCATGTCGGCGCTGATCTCCACCCTCTGCCTGCCCACGTACATGTTCTTGTAGTCGTCCCCCCTCCTGTCCAGGATTAGCCTGGTCACCGGACCTATATACTTGTCGGGCATAATTATGGATGCCCTGATGAAAGGCTCTTCGGTCTGCTCTATGTTCGCCGGGTCCGGGTATTCCACCGGGTTGTCCACCTCGATGACCGTGCCGTCGGTAAGCGTAACCCTGTACCGCACGGTAGGCGCGGTGAGGACCAGGGCGAGGTCGAATTCCCTCTCCAGCCTCTCCTGGACCACTTCCAGGTGGAGCAGGCCCAGGAAACCGCACCTGAAACCGAAACCCAGCCCGGGTGAGGAGACCTTCTCGTATATCAGCGAGGCGTCGTTCAGCTTCAGCCTCTCCAGGGCCGCGGCCAGGTCTTCGTATTCCTCGGAGGAAACAGGGTATATGGAGGAGAAGACAACCGGCTTCACCTCCTCGTACCCTTCCAGCGGTTCCTCCGCCGGCTCATCGAAGGATGTAACCGTATCGCCGGAACGCACGTCCTGGACGGTCTTTATCCCGGCTATCAGGTAGCCCACCTCGCCCGCGGCAAGTTCACCGCAGGGCTCCCGCCTTATTCCGAAATGCCCCACTTCCTCCACGGTATACTCCTCACCCGCGGCCATCATCAGTATCTCCTGTCCCCTGCTGATGGTGCCCTCCACTATGCGGAAGTAGACTACTACCCCCCTGTAGGGGTCGTAGATGCTGTCGAACACCCGGGCCCGAAGGGGCATGTCGTCCCTGCCGGCGGGGGCGGGTATCCTGCTGACGATGGTTTCCATCAGCTCCTCCACGCCCTCCCCGGTCTTGGCCGAGATGCAGACGACGTCATCCACGTCCAGCCCCAGTTCCGCCTCTATCTCTCCCATCACCTCCAGGATATTGGCCGAAGGGAGGTCTATCTTGTTGATGACAGGTACCACTGTGAGGTCCTGCTCCATGGCCTTGTAGAGGTTGGCCACAGTCTGCGCCTGCACTCCCTGGGCCGCGTCAATTACCAGAAGGGCTCCCTCGCAGGAGGCCAGGGCCCTTGACACCTCGTAGGAAAAATCAACATGGCCGGGGGTGTCTATCAGGTTGAATTCGTACTCCCCGCCGTCCCTCGATGTGTAGTTCATGGTAACCGCGGTGCTCTTGATGGTTATGCCGCGCTCCTGCTCGATGTCCATCGTATCCAGCATGAGGTCGTGGAACTCCCTCTGCGAGACGGTTCCCGTCACCTGCAGGAGCCTGTCCGCCAGCGTGGACTTGCCGTGGTCGATATGTGCGATGATGCAGAAATTCCTTATGTGCCTGAGCAAATCTCCTCCTTCGCCGGAAATGCTAATATGATTGGGTATCGCCATGATTCCAAAAGAAGGAGGCAAATTGGACTTCGAACCGAATGAGCTCCAGCTGATAAACGACTGCCGCATAGGCCCCGGAACGAAAGTCTGGAACTTCGTGAACCTATACGGCTGCACCATTGGCCGGGACTGCATGGTGGGCTGCTTCACCGAGATACAGAAAGGCGTGGTGATAGGGGACCGGACCAGGGTCCAGAGCCATTCCTTCGTCTGCGAGATGGTGGAGATAGGGAGCGACTGCTTCATAGCCCACGGGGTCATGTTCATAAACGACGTGTACCCTCCACAGCCGGACCCCGCCGACTGGAAGGGAACCGTGGTGGAGGACGGGGTATGCATAGGCTCCAACGCCACCATTCTGCCGGTCAGGATAGGAAGGGGCGCCATAGTGGGCGCCGGGTCGGTAGTCACAAGGGACGTTCCCCCCGGAGCGGTGGTCGCGGGCAATCCGGCCAGAGTTCTCAGATACAGAGAATAGGGGGCGGGATCTCTCCCGCCCCCGTTCCAGTCTTCTGACCGGCGCTACCAGGTCTTCCGGAAATCGTACTGAAGGTTGATAACTCCCGGTCCGTCCGGAGGCGCCGGGAAGCTCAGACCCTCCAGAACACCGCAGAGAGCGTTATCCAGCTCGCTGTCCAGACCTTCACCGGAAACGCTCACCGATGTCACGCGGCCGGATGAATTCACCGAGACGAGGAAGGTCACAGTCCCGATGGGCCATTCTTCCGGGTCCTCGATACCGTCCAGGAACGCCTGGTAGACATCCTCCAGTTCATCCGCCATTTCCCTGGCCGAGGAGCGGACCGTAGAGGGAAGCAGCCCCAGTGTGGGGGTGGCGGAAAGATGGCTTACCGAGACCGTCCAGTGCGTCTCGTACTCATCCTCGTAGTAGTAGTCGGCGGATGCGTCCTCGCACTCCTCCGCCGCCATCTGACCCCTGGAGTAGCCGCCGAGGCCGTAGTGCTGAGCGGGGGAGGGTGTCACCGACCTGTTCATCATCATACCCTGTGTGCCTCCCGTTTCGCCCTCGCTGCCGAAGACGCCCTGGTAGGACACTCCGTCGGGCATGTTCACCGGTACCTGGACCGTTACCGGCTCGCCGCTGTCGGGGTCGGTCCGGACCTCCTCGGATACGGCCACGAAGGCGGTGTATTCGCTCATTATCTGGTAGTCCAGCGCCGTATCGGTTATCTGGTCCACGATATCCTGCTCATCTGAAACGTAACCGTAGCTGTCGTACATGTCGCGGGAAAGGTCATGTATCTTCCTGCGTGCCCAGAGTGTGGCTATCACGTCGTTGGCCTCCTGGCTTTCGGGAAGGGTCACGTCCATCTCCTGTGACCAGTTCCGGCCGGCCACGCTTCCGGAAAGGCGCACCGTCTCCGAGCCGGAACCGTCGTACCTGCCCACGATGACCAGGGGCTCCCCCGCGTAGAGGTCCGGTATCCTGGAGGGGTAGATGTCGCGCACTTCCAGGCCGCCCCAGTCGATGTCTATGCCAACGAGGTATGGATCGTTTATCTTGTCGTAGATGCTGGCCACCGCCTCCTGGGGGTCCTCGTTCAGTCCCACGTAGTAGGCGTGTCCGCGTCCCTCCTCCGCCAGGCCTTCGATGAGGTATCTGTTGGTGCTGGAGCCTACGCCTATGCTGAACAGCCTGGTGTTCTCTCCCATGGTGGACTGCAGCTCGCCCAGGATCTCGGCCTCGTTGCCGATGTAACCGTCGGTAAGGAAGATGACGAACCGCATCCTCTCGGGGTCCTCGGGATAGCCGATTGCAGCCCTGACCCCCTCTATCATCATCGTGCCCCCCATGCCGCTCATGCGGTTTATGTAGGCGATGCCCCGCTGCACGTTCTCCTCGGTGTTGTTCAGCGGAGCCCCGGACATGCTGCTTGCGGTCTCGCTGAAACGCATTATCTGGAAGGTATCGTCGGGGTTCATTCCCTCTACGAACTGGCGCACCGTCTCCTTGGCCACCTCCATCGGCTGGCCGTTCATGGAGCCGGAGCAGTCCACCACGAAGAACATCTCCTTCGGGGTTATCCTCTCCACCGGGACGTCGGCGTCCGGCTGGAGTATGAGCATGAAATGCCCGCCCATGTCACCGTTGTGGGCGATGACGCCGCTCTGGATTCGGTCCGAGGCGGTAGTGTACCTGAACACGAAATCCCTGTTGGGTATCTCCTCGTCGTTCTCCAGTTCCACGGTGACGGTACCGTTCCAGAGTATCCCCGTGTCCACCTCATGGTTCAGGGATTCGTAGCTCTGAATTCCCACGCCCGGGTTCAGGTTCATTCGAAGGTCGATGTCGTACCCCGGCCGTGTGCCCTCGGGCACCACCGGCGGCGTTATCCTGTCGGCGTCATCCACCGAGGTGGCCACCTGATACATGCCGAAAACGGTCCTTACCAGGTTGCCCGGAGGAACGAACCTCGGTCCGACCACCATGGGAAAGACTATCTCGTACTCCCCGTCGTCGTACTCCACCGGTGCCACGTAGCTTATCTCAATGACGATGCTGTCGCCGGGAAGGATGTTCCCTACGCTCTGGGTGAAGATGTTGGGCCTTTCCTGCTCCAGAAGGCTGGCGGTCTGTCCCGCCTCAATGGCCTCATCGTAGATCTGCCGGGCCAGCTGCCGCTCGTGGATCTTCCCGCGGACAAGCCTGTCCCCTATCCACATGTCCATCCTGTCCACCGCTCCGCTCTGAGGGAGGGGAAAGGTGTACACCGCCTCTATGACATGATCGTAGGGATTGCCGTAGACCTGGCGGACGGAGGCCCTCTGAAGGTTGCCGCTCACGTCGATGACCACAGAAGTGTGCTCCAGGGGAAGGTCGCCGATCACTCCCTCCTCCCCTACCACCTGCATCCTTCCGCTGCCGGTCTCCTCCGCGGGCTGTGCCGTGGAGAGGGAAGCGGAAGCCAGGAGCATTGCCGCTATCACAAGGTGCTTCAACATTTTTCTACCTCCATGCTGGGTTTTGTTCCTCTGTTTCCGCTCCTGATACATGGATGCGCGGGAGGATATTCCATCGGGAAGGAAAAGGATGTGGTCAGCCCCGGCAGTGAGGGGTCAGTCCAGTACGGTTGCCAGCCTGCTCCGGACCAGGTCTCCCCTCCTGGCGGAGACGATGTATACACCGGCGGGAACCCGTCTGCCGGAGGTGTCTATGCCGCTCCAGCTCACCCTGCCGGGTGAGTGTATCACACTGTGCCATAGAAGCCTGCCGGAGATATCGTGCACGGAAACCTCCGCCGAACCATCGTCAAAATCCACCATGAAGGCAACCGGGGCGTCCCTCCGCGCCGGGTTGGGATAGGGCGGGGAAATGGAGAACTCGACGGGAGGCACCGGCACCACCGACTCCGTCCTCAAAACGCGAAGGGCGGGGTCCATGAAGGCGGAAAAGGAGAGAAGGCTCTGGAAAGTCCTGTCGTACCCTCCCTCCATGAACGGAATGCGCAGGTCCCGGGCGGTGGAAAAGGCCTGTCCCAGGCTGGGCGCCTGGTGACGGAAGACCTGCTTAGCCAGGTCAATGCACATCCATTCGCTTGCCCCCAGTGAAGGCCAGTGCCCCTCCCAGCCGTAGCTGACGTTGAACATCACCGCCGCGCCCCCGCCGTCGGGGTTCTGAAGCAGTGCTTCGGCGCAGCTGTTGTGATCGATGTACTGGGCGGGATGGCAGGCGATGCTTGTATGAATTCCCGCCCTCTGCCCGTTCACCAGGCTGTCCGAGGCTATCCAGCTGGTCATCATGGCCAGGGGCGGCATGTGCCAGTATATGCCCCTGTCGTTGCCGTGGCCGGCGTAGTGGTTCCATGCCGTACCGCCGCTGATGACCGGTATATGCTCGGTGAAACCGCCGCCGGGAAGTTCCTCGTAGTACTTGTGAACGTCCCAGTAGGAAGGGAACTCCACCGCTATGGAATCGCATCCCTTATCCGAAGTGTAGCCGATATCCTCGAAGAGGACCGCTCCGCACAGCACCGCCGTCGTCCTCCAGTCGCCGGGGGGCGGGGATGCCTGGTAGGTCAGGCTCTTGTCCACGAAAACCCCGGCTTCCTCGGGGGTGGAGAAGAGTCCCCTTCCCAGCAGCACATCCGCGTAGAGGTCCAGGTCGTCATCGGGCTGTCCGTACTCCCCGTCGCCGCTGGCGTCCCAGGTCCCGTCCAGGTCGGCGAAGTAGAGGTCGACCGGAGCGGTATCGGCGTAGCCCTCGCAGAAGAGGTAGACCATCCTCACCGGAATGAGCGACTCGTCACCTGCCAGCAGGACGTAGACCGTTCCATGGTTCAGGTACCTGTCCCTTATGAAGTTCCTCAGCTTCTCCGCTTCGTCGGAACCCGGGAAGGAGTTGATTATCTCCTGAATATGAGCTGTTTCCACCGTAAGCCCCCTCCCCTGGTGGTGAAGGGCAAGAGGCTCCAAGATGTCAGCGTAGGCGCTGTCGCAGACTATCAGGTACTGCGAATCGCCACCCTGAAGAATGCCGTCCGGGGGCGGGGGCTGGATATCGTAGTCCCCCTGAATGGCCCGGACCCTGGCCTTTCCCACGGACCTCTGGCCCGGAGTCAGGGTTTCGGCGTGACCGTCTTCCCAGCTTACCGTTATCTCCATGCGGGTGACCAGGCTGAGTCCGCCCCGCGAGGGCAGGTATTCCCAGGGCTGCACCAGACATGAAGCCACTGCAGTTCCGGACAGGCTGCCGCTGTGCGTGCCGATGACGGGGTCCGATGGCCAGGGGGAATCGGATGAGTACACCGAGGGGTCTGGATACCTGGATACCGGCCCGGTGAAGGAGAGGGGTCTCAGTTCCGTCGCCGGAAGAATGTTCAGCCCCGAGGCCGCCATCTCGACCCGGTCGAGGGCAACTGCCGTAAAGGTCACGTCGCGGGCTCCGTCGGGCAGGATGAAGACCCGGGGGGAGGCGGGAAGGAGAGGAGTGCCGGGAGCGCCCTTCAGTTGAAAACCTTCTCCCTCCACCACGGAGTACCCTTCGAGGATACGGAAACTGAAGTCGGAAGGATGGTAATCCACGGTCCGGACC
>JAWOBF010000003.1:0-5575 GCA_046498225.1 Candidatus Aegiribacteria sp. | reverse complement strand
AGGTAATCGTACTTCACCAGACCCCCGAACCTTTCGGAGTGCATGAACTGAGCCTGCTGGTCCTTGACCAGGTGAAGACCCGCTGAGTTCCAGTATCCAGCGGATACATCGTCAGCCACGGCGCAGAAGGCGCTTCCCATTCCCAGTCCTCTGGCGCCCGCGCCTATGGAGAGGAACTCACCGGCATACTTCGCCGCACCTGCAAGTGAGGCGAAGATGAGCAGAGTCACGAACATCAATTTTCTCATAATACCTCAGCCCGTCGTTTCAATGTCCCTGGTGTACTTTATTATAGTGTTTCTTCCCTCTTCGGTTATCCTGGTGAAGAACATTCCGATGCCGTAGGAGCCATCGGAAAGCTTCTCCTCCCTGATGACCACGGCCCTGGCCGGTATCTCGCTGCCGTCCTCCATGCGAAGGACCAGGCTGACCCTGGTAAGCTCGCCCAGGCTTCGGGAACTGACACAGTATATTCCGGACGCGCTGATGTTTATGGCGGTGGCCGGCAGCACCGGCATGTCCCTGGGACTTACCGTGAGCTCACAGTCCACGCTGGCCCTTGAATGGAGCCTTTTATCCGTTATGGGATCTTCACTCAATCTGGTTTTTCCTCTCCTTCAGCGGTCCACCAGTACATATAGTGACAATGCTACCCCTGAAGTTCCAGCATGTCAATATTTTTGAAAACCCTCCAACCTATACCATTGACAGACAGTAGCTATACATTAGCTTCCATGGAGTGGTCGGACACACGGAAGAAAGGGGGTCTGTCATGCCTATAACACAGCAGCAGGGCGCCTACATACGCAAGCTTATAGACAGCGGCGCTCGAAGCAGGGTCGCCCTGGTGCTCAAGAAGATGCACCACGCTGATATCGCCGATCTTTTCGGAACGCTGACACCCCCGGAAGCCACCGTACTGGTGGAGATACTGTTCACTCAGAAGATGGCTGACAAGGTTCTAATGGAGCTTCCGGAAGGCATACTCCTCGAGATACTGGACAGGATGGAGGACAACAGGGCGGCGGAACTCCTGTCGCTTCTGGAATCCAACGACGCCCTACTCTTCCTTCAGGCGGTACCGGAAGAGCGGCGGGACACCATCCTCCAGCTCCTCCCTCCGGTGAAGAGACATCGAATAGAGCAGCTCCTGATGTACCCCGAGGATTCGGCCGGTTACTGCATGAGCAACACCTACATGTCGGTAAGCAGGGAACTTTCCGCCCAGCAGGCTGTGGAGACCATTCGGGAGCAGAGCGAGGACGTGGACGTTCCCTTCTACGTCTACGTGACCGACGAGGAGGGAAGGCTGGCCGGTGTCATTCCACTCAGAAGGCTGGTCACATGCCCTCCCGACACCGCGGTAACCGGCCTGATGATGTCCGACCCCTTCACCGTCAACGTGAACTCCGACCGTGAGGAGGCGGCGATACTTGCCCGCAAGTACGATCTCATGGCCATACCGGTAGTCGACGACAACCACAGGCTGATAGGGGTCATTCCCGGGGATTCCCTCTTCGACGTTATGGAGGAGGAAGCCACCGAGGACATGTACAGGATGGCGGGGCTTTCCGAGGACGACCGGATATTCAGCCCGGTCTCCACCGCCTTCAGGCAGCGTTTCCCCTGGATATGGGTGAACCTCTTCACCGCTTTCGTAGCCTCTTCCGTGGTCAGGGCCTTTCAGGGAACGATAGAATCGGTGGCCACGCTGGTGGCGTTCATGCCCATAGTCGCCGGCATGAGCGGGAATACGGGAAACCAGTCCCTGATAGTCATAACCAGGGGTATAGCCCTGGGGGAGATGGAGTTCTCCTCCAGCCTGAAGGCCATCTTCAAGGAGGCCAGGGTGGGTCTTCTCCTGGGGCTGGTGGCCGGCTCCATAGCTTCCGCCGTAGCGCTGATATTTCCGGGGGATACCAGTCCCCTGCTTCTCGGACTGGTGATATTCCTGGCCCTGGTGGGAAACATGGGCCTGGCCGGACTTCTGGGGGCCGCCATTCCCCTGGTCCTGAAATCCTTCGGCAGGGACCCCGCCCTGGGCAGCAACATACTCCTCACCGCCTTTACCGATTCACTGGGCTACCTGCTCCTGCTGGGGCTGGGAATGCTGGTAATACTGCCGTGAGCGAGGCAACCACACTTACACCCGAGGAAGTCAGGGGCATCGAGAACGCCCTCCTTTCCGACCCCTTCCACCTTCTGGGAATGCACCCCCTCGGTGACGAGCACCAAGGCAGGATAGAGGTAAGGGTGTTCTGCCCGCCGGCGGTGGAGGTGAGCCTGCGGGTCGAGGGCGGCGGCGGCATTCCCATGAAGAGGATGACCGGAACCGGCCTGTTCGTCTGGACTTCGCCGCCGGACACGGAACCGTTCTCCTACCTGCTGAGAATAAGGACCGCCGAGAGCGAATGGACTACCAGGGACCCCTACAGTTTTCTGCCTCAGCTGGGAGAGCTGGACCTGCATCTGCTGGCAGAAGGCAACCATTACCTTCTTTACGAGAAGCTTGGAGCCAGGGTATGGACCGCGGGCGACAGCGAAGGCGTCCTCTTCTCGGTATGGGCCCCCAACGCCCGGTCGGTAAGCGTTACCGGGAGTTTCAACGACTGGGACAGGACCCGCCACCCCATGCGGTCCAGGGGGACCTCGGGGGTATGGGAACTGTTCATACCCGGAATATCACCGGGCGACCTCTACAAGTATTCCATTCTCTCCAGTTCGGGAGATGTCCTGGAAAAATCCGACCCGCTGGGCCTGGCCTCGGAATTCCGACCCAGGACCGCGTCCGTGGTGGCGGACATATCGACCTTCGACTGGACAGACCAAAGCTGGATGGACCGGCGGGGGCAATGGGACCCCGCCACCTCCCCCCTGTCCATATACGAGATGCACGCGGCCTCGTGGAGGGGTTCGCCGGACTTTCGGGACTTCACGTCCTGGGATGAGCTGGCCGACGCCCTGATCCCCTACCTTCAGGAACTGGGCTTCACCCACGTGGAGCTCATGCCTGTCATGGAGCACCCATTCGACGGCTCATGGGGCTACCAGACCCTGGGCTACTTCGCCCCCACCAGCCGTCTGGGGTCCCCGGAGGACTTCCACCGCTTCGTGGACCGGCTGCACAACGCTTCCATAGGGGTGATACTGGACTGGGCTCCCGCCCATTTTCCATCGGACTCCTCGGGTCTGGCCAGGTTCGACGGCACGGCGCTCTACGAGCACGAGGACCCCAGGATGGGAACCCATCCCGACTGGCATACGCTGGTCTTCAACTACGACAGGAAGGAGGTCAGGAACTTCCTCGTGGCCAGCGGCCTGTTCTGGCTGGACAAATACCATATCGACGGCCTCAGGGTGGACGCTGTGGCTTCAATGCTCTACCTGGACTACTCCCGCAAGGAGGGGGAATGGGTCCCAAATGTCTACGGCGGCAGGGAGAACCTGGGGGCCATCGAATTCCTGAAAACGCTCAATTCCATAGTATCCAGGGATTTCCCCGGCGCCATGACCATAGCCGAAGAGAGCACTTCCTGGCCGGGGGTCACCGCTCCCCTGGACAGCGGCGGCCTGGGCTTCACCTTCAAATGGAACATGGGATGGATGCACGATACACTGAACTTCTTCAGCAGGGAACCTGTCCACCGGAGACACCATATCAATGACCTCACATTCTCCCTTCTCTACGCCTTCAGCGAGAAGTTCATCCTTCCCTTCTCACACGACGAGGTGGTGCACGGTAAGTCCTCCATGCTGGGAAAATGCCCCGGCGACAGATGGCAGCAGTTCGCCAACATGAGGCTCATCTTCGCCTACCAGTGGGCCCATCCGGGCAAGCAGCTGATATTCATGGGCTCGGAGTTCGGTCAGTGGAGGGAGTGGGAGCACTCCGGCCAGCTGGACTGGGAACTGCTTGAATACGATGACCACAGGAATCTCAGCAAGCTCGTGGCCGACCTTAACACCATCATCGCTGCGAATCCCGCTTTCCACGGTTCCGACTGCACACCTCGGGGATTCAGATGGATAGATTTCAGCGATTCCCTCTCCACAGTGGTCTCCTTCCTTCGGACCTCCGAAAGCGGCGAACACGTGGTCTGCGTCTTCAATATGACCCCGGTGATGAGGGAGGACTACCACATTGGCGTACCCTATGAAGGTACTTACATTGAAACAGTCAATACGGACTCCCGCATATACGGAGGCAGCGGCAAGGGCAACCTTGGAAGGGTAGTGAGCAGACCCTTTGGAATGCACGGCCTCCCCTGCTCGGTGAGCCTCACCCTTCCCCCCCTGGCTGCCCTCTTCCTTACGCCCGAAACCGGCTGATGAAGATCAGGTACTGCCTGGGCGTCATTCGAGCGGAGCTCTATTTCAGGGGCGCCCGTACGCTCAAGGACAGGCGCGGCCATCTCCGTTCCCTTAAGGACCGCCTTTCCAGGATGGGCTTCTCCGTGGCCCAGGTCGGTCCGCCGGACATGGTCCAGCAGGCCTGGATCATGGCCGTCACCGTTTCCGGTTCCAGGGGCGGGGTCGAGGTCAGGCTGGACCGGGCCGAGGAGCTGCTGCTGAAACCCGACTGGGAACTTGCCGCCCTGGAGAAGGATATAATCGGTGACAACGAAAAACTGCAGGACTGGGAGATAGAATGAGATCGCACAGGGAATACCTATGGTTCAACACACCGGCGAGGCGGGACTACATAAACATCACGCCCGCGGTGGAGAAGGAACTGCGAGAAAGCGGTATCAGAGAGGGTCTGTGCCTGGTGAACGCGATGCACATAACAGCCAGTGTGTACATCAACGACGATGAACCTGGTCTTCTGGAAGATTACGACAAGTGGCTGGAGGAACTGGCTCCGCATGAGCCGGTTTCCCGCTACCGTCACAACAACACCGGAGAGGACAACGGCGACGCCCATCTCAAGCGGCAGGTGATGGGAAGAGAGGTGGTGGTGGCGGTCACCGATGGAAAACTGGACCTGGGTCCGTGGGAGCAGATCTTCTACGGAGAGTTCGACGGCAGGCGCCGGAAGAGGGTCATGGTGAAGATAATCGGGGAATAACACCCCGTTCCGCCGTGTACCATTAACGGCAACCGATAAGAAACCGAGCAGAAAGGACGGGTCCATGAAACTCAGGGGATTGCTGCTTCTGGCAGCCATGTTCACCGCGGCGGGAGCCTCGGCAGGCCAGGATAACTGGGAATATCCGGCCACCATCAACTCCAGCGGCCACGGCACCGCCAGCGCTGAACCCGACGTGGCCACGGTGACATTCGGCGTCATTATCACCAGGTCCACTCCCGAAGAGGCTGTCGACGAGGCCGCCAGGCTTATGGACGCGGCCATGGCCGCCGCCCGAAGCTATATCCTGCGCGACGGTGGGATGCATACCACCGGATACAATCTCTGGGTGCAGGAGGTGTGGGACGAGTACGAGTACGACTATACCGGGGAGATGGAATACGTGGTCAATCACTACGTGCAGGCCGACATCAGGGACATCGACAGAGTGGGCGACCTGCTCTCCGCCGTGGTGAACGCGGGGGCCAATTCCATTACCGGCGTCTA
>JAWOBF010000147.1:0-36659 GCA_046498225.1 Candidatus Aegiribacteria sp. | reverse complement strand
TTTCTCGATTACTACTCCAAAAGGTTCGGTACGGTGGAGATAAACAACTCCTTCTACCGTATGCCCTCTGTGGATACCATTCGAGACTGGAGAAATACCGCCGGGAAGGACTTCATTTTCTCCGTCAAGGCGAGCAGGTACATTACTCACATGAAGAAGCTCAAGGACCCGGAAAAGCCTGTGGAGCGTTTTCTGGAGAAGGCCGGCGCACTGGAAGGGTCCATGGGCCCTGTACTCTTCCAGGTGCCTCCCGGATGGATGTGCGACCCGAAAAGGCTTCGGGAATTTCTGTCCGTCCTGCCCGGAGGGCTGAAATACACCATGGAGTTCAGGGACGAGAGCTGGTTCAACGAGAGGGTATACCGGACACTGGAGGAATACAACGTGGCCTTCTGCATCTACCATCTTAACGGGAGGCTGTCTCCCCGCAAGGTAACAGCGGACTTTGTCTACGTACGCCTTCACGGACCCGAAGGCGCCTACAGAGGGTCCTACGACCACCAGACCCTGGGAGGATGGGTGGGAGCCTTCTCCACCTGGGCCGGACAGGGAAGAGAGATATACTGCTACTTCGACAACGATCAGAACGGCTACGCTCCCAGGGATGCCTCGGTAATGAAGAACATGGTGAACGGAATGACACCGGATCGGGATGCCATTGACGGAGGTGTTCCGTAATGACCTTGAAGAACACAGATATGAAGTGTTCCATAGCCCTCATGGAGGAGTTCGCCGAAAGGACCGGCCTTACTTCTGACGCTGCCCCCGAGCGGTACCTGTGGACCGACGCTTTCGCCGTGTGTAACTACATCGGCCTTGCGGAGAGCACCGGACGGCGCAGCTACGCGGACCGGGCCCTGGCTCTCATCGACCAGGTCCACCGGATTCTGGGACGTCACCGGGAAGACGACCCCAGGGAGGGCTGGATAAGCGGCCTGTCCGAGCAGGAGGGAAGCCGCCACCCCACCGCGGGCGGGCTTCGAATAGGAAAGAAGCTGCCGGAGAGAACACCGGAGCAGTCCTTCGACCCGCAGAGGGAATGGGAGAGGGATGGTCAGTACTTCCATTACCTGGTCAAGTGGATGCACGCTCTGGACCGGACAGCGAGAACTACCGGAGAGGAAGTATACGCGAGATGGTCCCGGGAACTGATGGAGGCCGCGGGTAACTCCTTCGTCTACCGTGACCGGGGGGGAGGGCTGGGAATGTTCTGGAAGATGAGCATAGACCTTTCCATCCCTCTGGTTCCATCCATGGGTCAGCATGATCCCCTGGAAGGGTGCATCACCTCCCTGCAGCTGGCGGCCACGGCAGCAGCCATGTCACACGGAGACCACCCTCTTCGGGAGGAACGGTCCAGGCTGGCGGAGTGGTCCACCATCTATTCGATAATGGTTAAGAACAGTCGCCTGGAGACAACCGACCCGCTGGGGCTTGGCGGGCTCATGTGCGACGCCGCAAGACTCTACCAGCTGATACTGCAGGAGGAGTCCGTGGATTCCGAGCTTCTGGCTGAACTCCTGCGGGCCAGCGGCAACGGCATGGAGCACTACCGCGGGTCCAGCACGCTGGGCCGCGATCCCGTAAATCGGCTGGCCTTTCGGGAGCTGGGCCTTTCAATAGGCCTGCTGGGAGCTTCCTGGGTAAGGATTAACATAGCATCCGGTGACGGCGTCAGGCTTGCCCGGGCGGACCTGGAGAAGGGTCTTGCGGGCCTCAGGGACCACGAGCCGCTGGGTGAGGATATACTTCGCTTCTGGATGGAGCCGGAAAATCAGCGGAGCGACAGCTGGAAGGAGCACCTGAACATAAACTCGGTCATGCTGGCCACCGCCCTGGCCCCGGAGGGGTATCTGGTCCTTCCCGGAGTGGGAGCGGAGTGAGAAAGCGGCCCCGGAACAGGGGCCGCTGAAGTTCACATCAATCGAATTCCAGCTCCGTGGAGTTCTGCCAGAGGCCGTGGATGTTGCAGTACGCCATGGCCATCAGAGTGCCGGCCTCCTCCGTCTTCATCGTGAAGACGCAGCTGTGGTGAGTGTAGACCGGCCCCTCGTCCGCACCATCCGCGGACTCTCCGTGGGCGGTGAACTGAGCCCTGCCTATCTCGAAGGGGAACTTGCCGTCTTTCGGCTTGAAATAGAGGGTTATCCATCTGATGTGGTGTGCTGTGGTGTTGGGATGGGCGACCTCCTTGCCCAGGGTCACCTTCACGTCGAACATCTCCCCGGATGTGGCCTCTTTCGACACCTCTATCACCGGTACGTGTTTCTCGCTCTTCCAGTCCGCGGTCTGCAGCATTTCGTTCAGCATATTCTCTCCTCTTTTCCTAATTGATCAATTGTCTTTTCCGCTCCTGAGAACCAGGACCGGCATCGGCGCGTTCTTTACAACCTTGTCGGCCACCGAGCCGAAGAGTTTCGCAGCCAGGTCCTCGTCCTCTCCGCTGTCCACTATGACCAGGTCGTAATCCCCCCTGGAGCACTCATCCAGTATGGTGGAGCCGACGCTGCCTATCTTCACCTGCATGCTGGACACACGGTTCTCGGGTATGGTCCTGCCGATTATCTCCTCCATGGCGCTTCGGGCTCTGTCCTCGAGGGTTTTCTGGTAGACGGGCAGGTTGAACCCGTCGGTTGCCTCCGGGGCCATCTGTCCCGCTGCCATGGGTATGGATGGCACCGGCTGCAGCACGTGCATCACCGAGACCGTGGCATCCATGGATTCCGCTATCTTTCCCGATGCGGCCAGTATCCTCTCCGTGGAGGGTCCGAGGTCCACCGGGACCAGTATCGAATTGATATTGTTCATTGCTTCATCCTTTCGCTTCAACTACTCCTCTTCCAGGTCTATCTTCAGGGACAGAAGCTGCATCAGGTCCTTCAGGGTGATGACACCTACCGGTCTGCCGTCTTCCGCCACCACCAGCCTGCTTATGCCTCTGCTGCTCATTATGGAGAGGGCGCGGGAAGCGTCCTCGTCCGGTCCTATTGTATTGGAATCCCCGCATGGAGAAGCTATGTCGCCCACGGACGTGCTGCTCCGCTCCTTCTCCGGCACCGTCTTTATCTCCTCGGTGGTCACGCAGCCGGCCAGCCGGTCACCGCTGGTGACGGGGAACATCTTCTTGTAGTGGCGGTAAACGTAATCGTTCAGCAGCTCCTCAACGGTGATGTCTTCGGGGACAGTTATAGGTTTCCTCTCCATGAACCTTCTAACCGGTTCCCCCTCCAGCTCCTGCTTCAGTATCAGCTGCCGGTAGGACTGCTTTGCCGCTCCGCCGATGAAAAGCCCTATCAGCCCCCACCAGATCCCGGTTATCAGGTTGCCCGAGAGAAGGGCCAGCAATCCCAGCCCTATTAGGATGTAGCTCAGCCCCTTGCCGAAGTACGAAGCTATCCTGGTGGCCCTTTTCATGTTCTTCATCCTTGCCCACAGACCAGCCCTGAGAACCCTGCCGCCGTCCAGCGGGAATGCCGGCAGCAGATTGAATGCCGCCAGGACCAGGTTGATAAGCGCCAGGTACTGTATCACGCCTTCCACGGGAAGAGGAACCCGGCCCTGCAGCAGGGCGTGGATTCCGTAGAGAGCCCCTCCGATGAGAATACTCGACGCGGGACCCGCCAGTGCCATCAGGGCTTCCTCCTTCGGACCGGGGGGCTCGGATTCCATGTGGGCAATCCCTCCGAAGACGAACAGGGTTATGCCCCCGATGGGCATTCCGTACTTCCTTGCCACCAGGGAGTGGCTGAACTCGTGCAGCACTATGGATATCAGCAGGCCGACCGAGCACGCGATCCCCATCATCCAGTAGGTGCCGGTAGCCAGGTCGGGATATTGCCCGGGGAACACCCCCGCGGCCAGGGTCCATGTGACAAGAAAGGCTATGACCAGCCAGCTGAGATCCATGCTCACCTGAAAGCCGGCCAGGCGGAACAGGTCGGTGCCTCCATAAGGTTTTCTTTTATTTATTGCGGCGCTTTTCCCGACTGACGGTCCTGTATCCCGGCTCATGCTCCGGGGCCTTTCCCTGGAGTTATGCTCAGCTGCCTGTTCACACCCATTGGATTTCCTTTCCTATTTCCTTTTCCTGTGGAAAATGGGTCAATATTTTGACCAGAAATTACATTTATTATAGCATTAATAAAATACACTATTTACTATATATGGAAAAATATAGAGGATATCAACCCCCATAACTTCTAATTGATTACCGTGTATTATTGCTGATACGATTATAAAACATACTTGCATATCTGCGAGTTCTTTCCTCTTCAGGGTCGGGAAATACTGTTTTCGCAACAGGTCATGTATGATATGTTATTGATGAGGAGTAAAATCAAGGGTGGGCGGCCAGCCCGGTATGCTGTCCTTCCAGCCTTGACACGGAACGGCCCGGGGAATATGAAGAAATATAAAATCCTGCTTGACAGTTGCCATGCAGGATATGCGTGAAAACTGAACAGGGAGAAGAAATGACCGACCATGATGACCATACGCATGACGCCGGCGGTGAAGAGAACTCCAACGGACATCACAGCATGATGCTTCGGGACTTCAGAAGAAGGTTCTGGATATCCCTGGTCCTCACCGTACCGGTGCTGGTGCTTTCTCCCATGATCCAGTCCTTCCTCGGTTATACGGTCAGCTTCCAGGGAAGCATGATGGTGGTCCTTGTCATTTCCACCTTCATCTATTTCTACGGCGGATGGCCCTTCCTCAAGGGCGGCGCGGGGGAGATCCGTGACGGCCGGCCCGGCATGATGACCCTGATATCCATGGCCATCACCGTGGCATTCGTCTACAGCGGGCTGGTAGCCCTGGGAGTACGGGGCAAGGTGTTCTTCTGGGAGCTGGTGACACTGATAGACGTTATGCTGCTGGGCCACTGGATCGAGATGCGCTCGGTCATGGGTGCTTCCAACGCTCTTGAGGATCTGGTGGAGATGATGCCCCGGCAGGCTCACCGCATTCGGGATGACGGGTCCACTGAAGATGTGGAGCTGAAGGATGTTTCCGAGGACGACAGACTGCTGGTCAAACCGGGGGAGAAGATACCGGCCGACGGCAGGGTGGTTGAAGGCGAGTCCGAGGTGGACAAATCCATGGTCACCGGTGAATCCGAACCGGTTGCCGTATCAGAATCGGACGAAGTTATTGGAGGGTCTGTCAACGGCAATGGTTCACTCACCATCAGGGTGAGCAAGGCCGGTGAGGATTCGTACCTCTCCCAGATGGTGGAGATGGTTAAAAAGGCAAGCCAGAGCAAGTCCCGGGCCCAGGGCCTGGCTGACAGGGCCGCCTTCTGGCTGACCATAATCGCTCTCTCCGCCGGGGCCGTCACCCTCACTGTATGGCTGCTCCTCGACAGGGAATTCGTATTTGCCCTGGAGCGGATGGTAACGGTAATGGTGATAACCTGTCCCCACGCGCTGGGCCTTGCGGTGCCTCTGGTAGTGGCGGTCATAACCGCCATCTCCGCCAGAAATGGACTTCTGATACGCAACCGCACACCATTCGAGGGAGCCAGGAATATCGATACCGTGGTCTTTGACAAGACAGGTACCCTCACCCATGGAAGCTTCGGGGTTTCACGCGTTGTTCCCCTGGAGGACAGGGACGAGGAGAGTGTGCTGGAACTCGCGGCGGCTGTGGACAGCAGTTCGGAGCACAGCATAGCCAGGGCGATCGTGGATGAAGCGGAGAGTCGGGGAATATCCCCGCCCCCGGTCAAGGATTTTCAGGCTGTACCGGGCAGGGGAGCCAGGGGGGAGATATCCGGGGAGACCGTTTTCGTCGGCAACAGAGGAATACTGGAGAAGGCGGGAGCTGAATCTCAGACCGCTCTGGACAGTGGAAAAGAACTGTCATCCGAGGGAATGACGGTGGTCTTCGTGGCTGCCGGGGGCCGGGTGGCCGGCGTTATAGGCCTCTCGGACACCGTGAGGGAGAACAGCCGGAAAGCGGTTGAAGCCCTGAAGGGGAGGGGGATAGAAGTTTCAATGATAACCGGGGACAGCGAAGAGACCGCCAGGAGCGTTTCCCGGGAGCTGGGAATAGACAGCTGGTTCTCCGAAGTGCTTCCGGACAAGAAATCGGAGCGAGTAAAGGAGCTTCAGGGAAAGGGAAGAAAGGTGGCCATGGTGGGAGACGGGGTGAACGATGCCCCTGCACTTTCCACAGCCGATATAGGGATAGCCATCGGTGCCGGTACCGATGTTGCAGCCCAGACGGCGGACGTGATACTGGTGGAGAACGATCCCGCCGGAGTGGTGGATGTTATCGATCTTTCGAAGAAGACCGGCAGGAAGATGAAGCAGAACCTGGCCTGGGCCACAGGCTACAACGTAGTTGCCATCCCTCTGGCCGCGGGAGTTCTGTTCTCCTGGGGAATCATCCTTCCCCCGGCTGTGGGCGCGCTGGTGATGTCCCTGAGCACGGTGATAGTGGCGGTGAACGCGAGACTGGTCTCCTTTGAAAAGAACAGATGATGAGATTGCGGGATGGTTCTGGAATTGACTGTTAAGGAGTGCTGACATGAGCCGGAGCAAACAGATGGAAGATTTGAACATCGTCATATGCGGAGCCGCGGGCCAGGGGATTAAGACCGTGGAAAAGCTTCTCTCGCAGATGTTCGGCAGGACCGGGCATTTCGTATTCTCCACAAAGGAGTACATGTCCAGGGTCAGGGGCGGCAGCAATTCCACCGACCTTCGAGTATCCGGCCGGAAAGTGCGATGTCCCGTCAGGCGGGTGGATCTTCTCATCGCCCTGGACGGAGCCGCGGTAGGACACATGGAAAAGCGTATTGACGGCGATACCGTGGTGGTGGCGGACCCGGACAGCTTTGAAGACCGGAAGGATCTGAAAGCAACTCTGGTGCCCGTGGCACTGAAGGAACTGGCCGGCGAGGCCGGGGCCGAGGTCTACTCCAATACCGTGGCCGCGGGAGTAGTGGCCGGAGGATCGAAGCTGGACAGGGAAGCCTGTGAAGAGGTAGTCAGGACGTTTTTTCAAAAACATGGAGAAGAAGTCGTCCGGGGGAACCTGGAGGCTTTCGGGAAGGGTTACGGATCCGGGGAGGAACTGGATCTGGACCGTTCCATAACTCCCGGCGAAGTGGAAGGTCAGCTGCTGCTCAGCGGGGGTACCGCGGTGGGGCTGGGAGCCCTGGCGGGCGGACTGCGTTTCATCTGTTCCTATCCCATGTCCCCGTCCACTGCGGTACTGGTCTTCCTGGCGCAGAACGCCCGGAAATTCGGTCTGGTGGTAGAGCAGGCCGAGGATGAGATATCCGCTGTGAACATGGGGCTGGGAGCCTGGTATACCGGGGCCAGGTCCATGGTGACCACCTCCGGAGGGGGGCTGGCCCTGATGTCGGAGGGAATCAGTCTTTCGGGCATGGTGGAGACGCCACTGGTGCTTCATGTGGCGCAGAGGCCCGGCCCGGCTACCGGCCTGCCCACCAGGACCGCCCAGGAGGACCTGGAGCTGGTGCTCCACGCCGGCCACGGCGAATTCCCCAGGATCATACTGGCGCCGGGCAGCCTGGAGGAGGCCTTCACCCTCACCGCTCGGGCGTTCATGCTGGCGGAGAAGCACCAGGTACCGGTATTCATCCTTACCGACCAGCACCTGATGGATTCTTTCTACCATGTTCCCGAGCTTTCTACGGAGGACATCGGCACAGACAGATTCCTGGCGGAAGCGGAGGAGGGATACCGAAGATATACCCTGGAGGACGACTCTCCACCGCCCATGGCGGTCCCGGGAAGCGGGAAAGGCCTGGTGTGCCTGGACAGCGATGAGCATGACCAGGCGGGTCATATCACCGAGGACCTCGACCTGAGAGTGAAAATGGTGGACAGGAGGCTGGGCAAGATGCGAAAGATCACCGAAGATGTACTGGAACCTGAGCTTACCGGGGAGGGGCCCCATCTTGTGATCTGCTGGGGATCGACAGGCAACGCGTGTCTCGAGGCCATAGATATCCTGGATAGGGACGACGTGGCGCTGCTGCGGGTCTCCCAGCCATACCCCCTTTCGGGAAGAGTATCGGAGATAATGGAGGAAGCGGATACGGTGATAACCGTTGAGGGCAACGCCACAGGTCAGTTCGGAAGGCTGCTGCGCGACCTCACCGGGGTCACCCCGGACGGGGAGATACTCAGGTACGACGGATTGCCCTTCAGGGCGGACACCCTGGCGGAAGATATCGCTTCTCAGCTGGAAGGGAGATAATAATGGCCGGCAGATTTGATATAGAGGGACTGGATATCGCCTGGTGCCCCGGATGCGGTAATTTCGGTATAAGGACGGCACTGATGAAAGCCCTGGAAGAGCTGGAATTGTCCCCGGAAGAACTGGTGATAACCTCGGGCATCGGCCAGGCCCCCAAGATGCCCCATTACATCAGGTGCAACCTCTTCAACGGACTCCATGGAAGGGCTCTGCCCCTGGCTACCGCCGTTGCGGTATGCAATCCGGGCCTCACTGTCATAGCCGAGGGCGGCGACGGTGACATGTACGGCGAGGGAGGCAACCACTTCCTTCACTGCATAAGAAGAAATCCGGACATTGCCCATCTGGTCCACAACAACATGGTCTACGGTCTCACCAAGGGTCAGGCTTCTCCCACCAGCATGGAGGGGTTCGAGACGCCGGTCCAGCCGGAGGGGGTCATACTGAGGCCCTTCGATCCCATCTCGGTGGCGATAGCGCTTGACGCACCCTTCGTGGCCAGGTCCTTCGCCGGCGACACGGACCATCTGTCGGAGATGATGACCGCAGCCGTACGGCATCCGGGTTATGCCCTGCTGGACATTCTTCAGCCCTGCGTATCCTTTAACCATGTGAACGACTACGAGTGGTTCAAGGACCACACCGGCATGGTTGAGGAAGACCATGACCCCACGGACAGGGAAGCGGCCTTCCGACTGGCCGGCTCCGAGAAGCTTCCTCTGGGGATCATATACAGGAATGATTCCAGGAAGACCTTCGAGGAGCTCCAGCCGGTATGGGAAGATGATGATACTCCCCTGTACAGCCGCGAGGTCGACATGGAGTCCCTGCGGGAGCTTATCCTGAGCCACGCGATCTAGACTTCCGGAGACGCGGTCATGACCCTGGAGATAGGGTTCCTTTTTGCGCTGATGGCGGGCGCGGTGGCTCTCTTCGTCAGCGAGAAGGTCTCCTTCGACGTAACCGCTCTGATGGTTACAGGAATACTCATGGTCTCCGGCATCCTCACCGTGAAGGAGGGGCTGTCCGGCTTCAGCAACCAGGCCACCGTAACCATCGGGGCCATGTTTATCCTGAGCGCAGGCTTCAGACAGGCCGGTGTCCTCAGGGCTCTGGGAGCCTTCTTCTCCCGCATAGCGGCCGGAGGCTCCAGGCAGGGCTTCCTGATTATCCTGCTTGTAGTGGGAGGAATATCGGCCTTCATCAACAACACCGCGGCGGTGGCCATCTTCATTCCGGTATTCATCGGTCTCTCCCGGACCCTGGGCAGAAGTCCCTCACGTCTGCTCATGCCCCTCTCCTTCATATCCATCTTCGGCGGGGCGTGCACCCTGATAGGAACCTCCACCAATATCCTGATAGCCTCCATAGCCCTGGACGCAGGTCTGGAGAAGTTCTCCATGTTCGAATTCGCTCCCATGGGGCTGATATTCATGGCGGCGGGCTTTGTGTACATGTTCCTGTACGGGAACAGGAAGATACCGGACTACGGCCCGAAGGCCGACCTCACCGACCAGTACGGAATGGGCAACTACCTCTACGACCTGGAGCTCACCGATGAATGTCAGCACCAGGGAAAACCTCTGGAGGAGTGCATACTGACCGATGATATCGACCTGGACGTACTCCGGGTGTTCAGGGGAAGGGAGTCCGAGAGCGCGGCCCGCTCCCGGTCTGACCTTCGAAAAGGCGACGTTCTCAGGACCAGGGGAAGCCAGAGGGAGGTGGGAAAGCTGAGCGACAGGGATCGTCTGCGAATAAGGCCTCCCCGGGAGTGGAAGGACAGCGATCTGGTCCAGGGGCGGGACGTGCTGGTGGAAGTATCGGTCGCCCCGGATTCCGGGCTGGCCGGAAAGACACTCAAGAGCGCGGACCTTAAGAGGAACTACGGCGCGGTGGTCCTGGCCATGCGTCATCAGGGAAAGCTTCTGCATGAGAATTTTCAGGACGTCAGGCTGGCCGGAGGGGATTCGCTTCTGCTCTCCATCGAACACAACCGGATACCCCACCTGGAGGAGAGCCCGGATTTCATAGTCATATCCCGTGCGGAGCTGAAGGCCTACAGCAGGGGCAGGATGGCCGTGGCGGTATCCGTGCTGGCGGGAGTAATAGCAACCGCAGCGCTGAACATCCTGCCCATCGTGGTCAGCGCCATGCTGGGATGCCTGGTCCTTCTGCTCACCGGGACCATAACCACGAGGCAGGCCTACAACGCGATCCAGTGGAAGGTGATATTCCTGCTGGCGGGAATACTGCCGCTGGGAATAGCCATGAGCAATACCGGGGCGGACCGGCTGCTGGCGGACTGGGTGCTCTCCACCCTCCGTCCCCTGGGCCCGAACGCGGTGCTCTCCGGCTTTTTCCTCCTGGCCATCATCATGACCAACATAGTGTCCAACCAGGCATCAGCCGTTCTGCTGGCCCCCATAATGATAACCACCGCGAACTCCATGTCACTGAATCCCAGGACATTCCTGTTCGCCCTGGCCTTCGCCAGCTCACTGAGCTTCGCCACTCCGGTGGGCTATCAGACGAATACCATGATCTATAACGCCGGCCGGTACACCTTCCGGGACTTCACCAGGGTGGGCATTCCCCTCAGCATACTGCTGTGGCTGGTGGGGTCGCTGCTCATACCCGTGATATGGCCGATGTGAACCGGTCCGGCCGGCAGCAGAATGAAAGGAGTCGAGATGCATGTAGAGGTAGACATCACCAAATGCGACAGCACAGGCAGATGCGTAATGATATGTTCCCGGGTCTTCGAGTTCCATAGCGGCCACAAGCGGGCCGTGGTAAAGATGGACCCGGTACCCGAGGTGTACAGGGCGGATGTTATGAAGGCCGTGAAGGCCTGCCCGCAGAATGCCATTTCCGTTGAAGAGGAAGAATGAGCCATGAAAGAACCGTGTACTTGACATGGACGGCTGACATTCAATTTTGTGAATGGATCAATGAACATCTGATCAGGAAAGGAGAATCATGATACTCAACAGCCCGGCATTCCACGAAGGAGAGGCAATACCGAAGAAGTACAGCTACAAAGACCGGAACGTAAACCCGCCCCTTTCGATAAGTGGGGTTCCCGGCGGGGCGGAATCCCTTGCCCTGGTCATGGACGACCCGGACGCGGTGAAACCAGCGGGAAAGGTATGGGACCACTGGGTTGTGTGGAACATGGACCCGGATACGGAATCAATCGAAGAGGATTCCCTTCCTTCCGGGGCGGTGGAGGGCACCACGGATTACGGTGAGCAGAGTTACGGAGGGCCCAACCCTCCGGACGGGGTCCACCGTTACAGGTTCAGGCTCTTCGCGCTGGACCGGAAGCTGGACCTTCCCGGGTCGGCCACCAAGGATGACCTGGAGAAGGCGATCGAAGGACATGTGCTGGAGAAGGCGGAGCTTTTCGGAACCTACGCCCCGAAATAGTCCGGTGCGGCCCGTGCCGCCGCGGCCACCGGGCGGCCGGGCCCCTTCCTCCTATTCGTACTTTATCACATCCACCGGGCACTTCTCCGCGGCGGACTCAATGCATTCCTCGTTCACATCCAGGGCAGCCTCCTCCCGGACCGCTGCGGTTGTGTCCTCCATCTTGAATACGGCGGGGCATTCATCGGCGCACAGGCCGCATACCGTGCATCCGTCCTCTATCCATACCTTTTTGATCGCCATCTGTATCTCCTTTCCTGCAGTGATCATCAGATGAACCGTTTCAGCCCCGGGCGGGGCGCTTCGCATGAACTAACCGTACATGCCTTTTACCCACCTCCAGTTAAGTCCGAGGTGGAGGAGACCGAGACCCACGAGGATGTAGCCTCCAACAGGGTGCCAGTCGTGGAAGAACAGCGGAATGTCCCCCCTGAAAACCGCGGTCACGAACTGGAAAAGCAGCAGCAGGAGCATCAGTGGGTTGATTATCTTGAGAACGGTTGTTTTCATGGTCTTCCCTTCTGTACAGGCAGACTGACAAGTCTTGACCCTGGAATGGCTTCACCTTTCTCAACAACTTATCAGGTCCACCGCCGGTGTCAAGATACCGGACCTTCGGAAACTTCCGCAGGCTGTCATTACTCCGGCTGACTCGGCCGCGGACATGCCCGTATCAAGCCTGACTTCCGGGCCCTCCCGCTCCATGATCGATGCAATATGAAAATCGCGTCGCAATTCTGTCAATTATTTGGCACCCCCCCCTTGACAGACACCAGTCTACTCTGTATCTGATATAGTAATTGATTGTTTTTGCGCTGAAAGTCGCCGAAGCAGGTAAACAGAAACATTAATCCAATGGAAAGGAGATCATGTCTGTAGCAAAGGTAGCGGAAATTAGTTCGACATCCTCGGAGAGCTTCGAGGACGCCATACGAAAGGGTCTGAAAAGAGCCGCCAAAACTCTGAAGAACATCAAGGGAGCCTGGGTGAAGGAATTCAACATCGATGTTGAGAACAACCAGATATCCCGTTTCAGGGTGGACATGAAAGTAACGTTCGTCCTGGAGGAATAGGAAGACCCGTCCGGCCCGGCCCTTCGCGGGGCCGGGTTCAGCTCGACCGCACCCCGACTCACTATTGTTTCGTCCGCCCGTCCGGCAACCGCGCGAGGCTTCGAAGAACCGATTCCCGCTGCAGTCGTAGGAGTGGCCGGTCGGAACTGAAAGGAAGAATAAAATAATGGCGAAAGTTGCGATAAATGGCCTTGGAAGGATAGGCAGGGCCGCCATGAAAATGGTTATTGATGAACCTGAACTCACCCTGGTCGCGGTTAACGACCTGATGGAACCCTCCAACGCGGCATACCTTCTGGAGCATGATTCAGCCTACGGGAACTATCACCATGAGGTCAGTCACAGTGAAGAGGGCCTGGAGATAGACGGTAAGATGTACAGGTACCTGCAGTCGAAAGACCCGGAAGACTTGCCCTGGGAGGAGATGGAAGTACACACCGTATTCGAGTGTACAGGTGTTTTCAGAAAGAAGAAGGAGCTGGAGAAGCACCTGAAGGCGGGCGCGAAGAGAGTGATACTCTCGGCGCCGCCGAAGGATGACGAGACCGAGAGCCTAATACCCGGGGTAAGCTTCCCGGACCGGGCTCCCGATATCTTCTCCTGCGCCAGCTGCACTACAAACTGCATAGCTCCCGTGGTTGAGGTTATCGGCAGGAGGATTGGCATCAGCAAGGCCGTTATGACAACGATACACGCATACACCTCCTCTCAGGCCCTGGTGGACGGTCCGGCCTCCAAGGTCAGAAGGGGGAGGGCCGCTGCGATGAACCTTGTCCCCACAACCACCGGAGCGGCTCTGGCGACTACGGAAGTCCTTCCGGAATTCCGGGGAAAGTTCGACGGCTGCGCGGTCAGAGCCCCTGTTGTATGCGGCTCCATGGCGGATATCACCATCGTTTCCCGGCGCAGTACCATGCTGGACGAAGTAAACCGCATACTGAAGGAGGAAGCGGACACCGACCGCTACCGGGGAATACTGGGAGTTACGGAGAAGCCGCTGGTGTCATCGGACATCATCGGAAACTCGCACGCATCCCTGGTGGACCTTTCAATGACCCAGGTCATAGATGAGGACCTTATCAAGATAATGAGCTGGTACGACAACGAGTGGGGATATACGAAGCAGATGGTGCGGTCCGCTCTCAAAGCCTTGTGAACGATGGAAACATGGAGAATGACCGCCCTCGAAAGCTAACCGGAACAGGAGGGAGAGAATGATAAAAGCACTGCAGATGCGAAGAGAATCCGTCGCAACCGCGGCAATGATACTGATGCTTCTCCTGGCAGCAGGTTACGCTTATGCCGAAGAAAGCATGACGGACCGGGAGGTCACGGAGGCTGTCACTACCGAACTGGTACTGGACCCGGCGGTGTACGCAGACATGATCGAAGTCAGAACCAATACAGGCATAGTGACTATTGAAGGTTCGGTTACCAGTATCCTGGAAAAAAGACGGGCTGAAACTCTGGCTGGCACCGTCCGGGGAGTCAGGGGAATAATCAACAGGATTACGGTCGATGCTCCGGAGATAGCTGATGATACCCTTGGAATGAACGTACGCCGGGCCATCATATGGGACCCGGCTCTGGAAGACCTTGAAATATCGGTAACTGCGGAGGACGGAACCGTTACTCTGGAAGGCTCGGTTCAGTCCTACCAGGAAAGACGGCTGGCGGAGAAAGCGGCCGCCGGCGTGCGCGGTGTTACTGACATAAACAATGGAATCACCGTAAGTCCCGTTGCCGATCGACCCGACAGCGAAATAGTGCGGGAGATAGAACGCTCCATGTATTGGAACGCCTGGCTGGACGAATATCTCATAGATGTCTCGATTGATGACGGAAATGTAACTCTATCCGGTACGGTGGGCAGCCTGGCGGAGAAGAACGAGGCGACGAGGTTAGCCTGGGTTACGGGAGTCGAGACGGTGGACAACTTCGATCTGGAGGTGGATCCCGATTACCGGACGGATCACCGCAGGGAGGAGAGGTACACTGAACTCCCGGACAGCGAGATAGAGGACGCGGTTTTCGCTTCCTATCTGTACGACCCAAGAGTGAACGCCCTGCTCATCGACATAAAGGCGGAGGACGGGATGGTGACCCTGGAAGGCACGGTGCAAGACCTGAGGACAAGAAGGACCGCCGCATTGAACGCCCGTAACGTGACCGGGGTCCGGGAAGTGGAGAACCTGATCCGGGTACGGCCCGAAATCCGCCCTGACAGAGAGATAAGGGATGACCTGGCATACGCCTTGGCCCAGGATCCGTATGTGGAGAAGTTCCAGATAGACATTACCGTTGAGGACGGACTGGTCTATCTGGACGGCAGTGTCGATACACACTACGAAAAAGCCAGGGCGGACGATATAGCTTCCCGTCAGCCCGGAGTTACCGAAGTAGTAAACAGGCTGACCGCCGATGCACCGGATGTAATCGTACAGCAGCCCTACGCCCGCGACTGGTACCTTTACGACTTCAGCTGGTACGATCCCTCCACTGTCAATGCCGAACCCGATCTCACCGACACCCAGATAGAGCAGAGGATCGAGGAGCGGCTTTTCTGGAGCCCGTTCATCGACGGTGGTGACATTTCGGTGGAAGTCAACGGAGGTGTGGCCACCCTCACCGGTACGGTGGATACATGGAGCCAGAGAGAAGAGGTGGTGCAGAACGCCCTCAGGGGTGGAGCAAGTGCTGTGAAGGACCGGCTTATCGTAGCCTACGGAGCCGGTTACTGAGATGAACAGGAAATCCGAACGGAGGATTTCGCAACACGGTCTGAAAGACCTGCAGGGAGGTAAAAGATGTTACTTGCTGATATTATCGTAGTCATACTCTTCGCGCTGATACTGAGCGCGATCATAGGATGGGGCCTGGGCTGGAGACATCCGGCTGATTCCAGCACCGCCACCGCGTCCCTGCTGTTCCTTTTCGTGGTGCTTCTTCTGGCCATGTGGGCCGCTGCCATCTGGCTGCCGGAATGGGGCCCGGTCTACTACGGCTCCGCGTGGCTGGGCATACTGCTGGTGGGATTGTTCATCGCAATGGTGATACTCGCCGTCGCCAGTCCGGACTGGAGAAGGCGCGGCCCGCGCAAGGTAGACCTGGAGGCGGAGACTGCGGTTGAGACCACAGCGGTGTTCGGCTGCTTCTTCTGGGTACTTCTGATAGCCTTTCTGGTCGTTATCGTTGCAAGCCTGGCCAGCTGATATCCAACCCGCCTGCCGGTAGCCGGACCGGCTGCCGGCAGGCTTGACAAGCATGAAAAAAGGAGGGCGCTGAAAGGAAACAGGGATAATGACATGCATGACAGCGAATATGTAAAGTGGTTCTCGAACATAGCCGGCGATGACGTCGATTCCGTAGGGGGAAAGAACGCCTCTCTGGGAGAGATGATAAGGGAGCTGGGAGAAAAGGGTATCAACGTACCCCGGGGATTCGCCACCACTTCGAAGGCTTACCGCCGGTTCCTCGAGCATAACCGGCTTACGGAGAAGATCAGCGAAGAACTGGAGAAGCTCCGGCAGGATGACGAAAATCTCAGTGAGGTGGGTGAACGGGTCCGGGAGATGATGCGGAACGGCGAATTCCCCGAAGAAATGGAGAGCGAGATAAGAAAAGCCTACCGGGAGCTTTCTCGGTCCATGGAGAGTGAGGAAGTGGACGTTGCGGTGCGCTCCAGCGCCACCGCCGAGGACCTTCCGGAAGCCAGTTTCGCCGGACAGCAGGATTCCTTCCTGAACGTCACCGGTGAGGAGAATCTCCTGCTCCGGGCCAGGGACTGCTACGCCTCACTCTTCACGGACAGGGCCATAAGTTACAGGGAGAACGCCGGTTTCGACCACATGGACGTAGCGCTGTCGGTAGGCATTCACAAGATGATAGGCGCCAACGAGAAGGGTGGAGGGGTGATGTTCACCCTGGACACCGAAACCGGGTTTCCCGACGTGGTTCTGATAAACGCCGCCTGGGGAATACCTGACACTGTGGTCAGCGGCGAGGTCCAGCCCGACGAGTACAGGGTGTTCAAGCCGCACCTGGAGCGCGACGGTCTGAGTCCGGTGATAATGAAGAGGCCGGGGGGAGCGAAGATCAAGGAGATACTCACCGATGACCCCGAGAATCCCACAAAAAAGATCGAGACCAGTAAGGAGGAACGGAGTAACTTCGTTCTGGACGAGGGGGAGATACTTCAGCTGGCCCGATGGGGAGTGGTCATCGAGGAGCATTACGGCAGGCCCATGGACATCGAGTGGGCTACCGATGCGGACAGCGGAGAATTGTACGTGGTCCAGGCAAGGCCGGAGACGGTCCAGTCCGGCAGAAAAGCGGCCAGAATAAGCAACTATTCCCTGGAGGAGGAGGGGAACGTACTGGTGGAGGGCCTGGCCATAGGTGCCTCCATAGGCGCCGGACGGACATTCGTTATGAAGAACATGGAGGAATCGGACAGGTTCGAGGATGATGGCGTCCTGGTGACGGACATGACCGACCCGGACTGGGTGCCGCTGATGAAGCGCGCCTCTGCCATAGTAACCGACCATGGAGGAAGGACTTCCCACGCGGCCATAGTCTCGCGTGAACTTGGAGTGCCCGCGGTGGTGGGCACCGGCGAAGCTACGGAGAAGCTCTCAGACGGCGACGAAATAACTGTTTCCTGCGCCGGGGGGACCACCGGAAAAGTCTACTCGGGAATACTGGAATTCAGCGAGACCGAGATTGACCAGGAGGACCTGCCGGACACGGAAACGGATATCATGATGATAATGGCCAGCCCCGACGCGGCCTTCCGGTGGTGGAACCTCCCGGTGGACGGGATAGGTCTGGCCAGGATGGAGTTCATCATTAACAACCACATAAAGATCCATCCTCTGGCCCTCACCCGCTTCGATGACATCGAGGATGACCGGGTAAAGGAGAGGATACAGGAACTGACCCTTGCCTACGATGACAGGGAGGAGTATTTCGTGGACAGGCTGTCCCGGGGTATCGCCACCATAGCGGCTCCGCACTATCCCGGGCCGGTAGTGGTCCGGCTCAGCGATTTCAAGACCAACGAATACGCCGACCTGATAGGCGGCTCGCAGTTCGAACCCGGGGAGGCGAACCCCATGCTGGGTTTCCGTGGCGCGTTCCGCTATACCCATCAGCGCTACTCCGACGGCTTCGCCCTGGAGTGCGCGGCCCTGAAGAGGGCCCGGGAGAGAATAGGCATGGACAACATCGTGGCAATGGTTCCCTTCTGCCGTACCGTGGGAGAGGCGGACAGCGTTCTGGACGCAATGGCGGAGAACGGCCTGAAGCGGGGTGAGAACGGTTTCAGGGTTTATGTCATGGCTGAGGTCCCATCCAATGTCATTCTGGCGGATGAGTTCGCGAAGAGGTTTGACGGTTTTTCCATAGGCTCCAACGACCTGACCCAGCTTGTGCTGGGTGTAGACAGGGATTCGGACGTCCTGCAGCCTCTGTTCGACGAGAGGGACGACGCGGTGAAGACCATGATCCGCCAGCTCATAGACAGAGCCCACGACGCCGGGCTGCCTGTGGGTATCTGCGGCCAGGCGCCCTCTGACCATCCGGATTTCGCTGCCTTTCTGGTTGAAGCCGGCATCGATTCCATCTCCGTGAATCCCGACAGCGTGGTGGAGGTAAGAAAGCGGGTGGCCGAAGCGGAGGGGATGAAACGGCGGGATTAGTTAATGCCCAATACAAGGAGTATCCTGCTGAAGGCGCTTGGGCTGGCCTTCATTCTCTTAGTGAGTGTATCCATCGTACTCTGGGGCGGCCCGGCGGTGGAGTTACTGGCCGACAAGGAGCGTGTGGCGAACTGGCTGAGAAGGTTCGGACCCTGGGCTCCCCTTGTCAGCATCGTCCTTAATACCGTCCAGGTGGTCCTGGCACCCATTCCCGGGCATGTTCTGGGGCTGGCAAACGGGTATCTGTTCGGTTTTTTCATGGGAACCGTATACGGAATGGCAGGGCTGGTCCTGGGCTCCGCCATAGCCATGGCCTTAGGCCGCTGGCTGGGAAGGCCGGTAGTAGTGCACCTGGTGGGAAGAGAAAAACTGGATAGACTTGACCGGTGGGCGTACAGGAGGGGCCCCCTCTTCTTCTTCCTGGCCTTCCTCCTTCCCATCGTTCCCGACGACCTGGCCTGCCTGGCGGTGGGGCTCAGTCCTCTCTCCATTCCCCTGCTCCTTCTCATCGCGGCCATAGGCAGGCTGCCGGGAATGATAATGATGAGCTGGATAGGGGCGGAGGCCAGGGACATGTCCACACTGGGCTGGGCTCTCCTGGTGGGCGGCGCCCTTCTGCTGGGCGGCCTTTTGCTGCTGTACAGGAAGCGGATGGAGAGGGCCCTGGTCAGGCTGGCCCGGTGGATCGAGCGTTTATTCAGGGGTTCCAGGTCGACACCGGTGGAATGAAACAGGAACTGAACTTTGATTCTGAGAGGTGATGATGAATGAGCATTCACGTATACCGGCACGTACATGGCCCGATACCCGCTTTCCAGGACAGGCACGACGCCGGAAGGCAGCTGGCTTCCTGGATGAAACCCCGCCATGACCCCGAAGCGGTGGTCCTTGCCCTTCCCAGGGGAGGGGTTCCTGTGGCGCAGCCGCTGACGAAGAGCCTGGGAGGAAGCCTTCAGCCGGTCACGGTGAGGAAGCTGCCGATTCCCGGCTCCCCGGAGATGGGTTTCGGCGCAATGGCCATTGACGGAACCGTGGTGCTCAACCAGAGGGTCGTTGCCAACTTCGGAATAGACGAGGAAACCGTGAAGAGGGTTACCGCTGAAGTCAGGGATGAGATAGAGAGGAGGGCGCTGAAATACGCCGGGACCGCCTCGCCCCCGGAGGTGAGGGATAGACATGTCTTCATAGTGGACGACGGCCTGGCCACCGGGTACAGCATGCTGGTAGCCGGCAGGATGGTCAGCCGGAGGGAACCCGCTTCACTTACAATGGCCGTTCCGGTGTCCCCGGAATCCTCACTGAGGATGATAAACGGGATGTTCGACCAGAAGTACTGCCTGCTGGCCCAGGAGTATCCATCCTTCGCAGTTGCCTCGTTCTACAGGGATTTTCACGAGATGTCCGACAGGGAAGTCATGGAGATGCTTCAGTCCGTCTGAAATCACTTCCCGGTGTTCGGCGCTTCGGGAAAAAAGATACTGAACGTGCTTCCTCTTCCCACGGTGCTCCGGACCTTTATCCAGCCCTTGTGCTGAACGACTATGCTGTGAACTACGGAGAGGCCCAGGCCGGACCCGCCCTCCTTCTGTTTCGTAGTGAAGAAGGGGTCGAATACGCGGTCGAGGTGCTCCTGGCTGATGCCGTGACCCTGATCGGTCACCTCCAGCCTCAGCAGGTCGTCGGAAGCGGCGAACAGGCCGTCGGGAGTGCCGGCTTCCGAGGCTTTCTGCCTTTTCAGGGTAACCTTTATGGTCCCGCCGTCCTTCATGGAATCCCTGGCGTTTAACACAAGGTTCACCAGAAGGTTCTCTATCTGGAGTTTGTCTCCCAGAATGGCCGGGTCTGCCTTGTCCAGTTTCTTCTCAAATCTAATTCCCGGCCCCACCGTTCTCTCCAGCATTCCCAGCATGTTGCCGATTATCTGGTTGAGGTGAATAAGCCCCTTCTCGTCTGGCATCCTCCTTCCGAAGGACATCAGCTGCCCGGCCAGCGCGGCTCCGCTGAGGGTGGCGTCCATTATGCTTTCCATGCGGTCCGTGCTTACCCGGGAAAGGTTCTCGCTGTTCATGACCAGTTCGGCGTTGCCGGATATTACGCTGAGAATGTTCCGGAAATCATGAGCGATGCCTCCCGCTATCTCGCCCAGGCTGGCGAGTCTCCTGTCCCTGCCCAGCTCCATCTCCAGCTGTTCCCTGACGTTCTGGGTGAATTCCATCTCCCTGTTGAGCTTCTCCAGCTCCCTGGTCCGGCGGAGCATCTTCTCCTTCAGGCTGTCCCTGTCCCGGGAGAGCTCGATGTTCTTCAGCCTGTATATCTCCGCCTCCCTGCGCGATTTCTCCACCTGGTGGGAGATGCCCAGCTTCAGGAGCCTTTCCTCGGTCCTCTCCGAATGGACCTCCCGGTCCATCCTGTACAGTTCCCGATGGTATTCCAGCGCCTTTTCAGCTCTGCCAAGGGACTGGCAGATATCCGCCAGCTTGCCATGAATCTTCACCAGAAGCGGTTTGAACCCCATTTCGGAAGCCATTTCCCTGGCCTGATGCAGCCTTCGGAGAGCATCCTCCAGCCGGCCCATTCCCTCCATTGACGAGGCGATGCCGAAAAGGGCCTCCGTCACGCCCTGGGGAGTATCCAGCTCCCGATAGATGTGAAGCGCCTCGTTGAAGAAGCTCAGGGCTATCCTGTGCCTTTCCGTGAGAAGATTGCTCTCGCCCATGTTAAGAAGAACATCGGCAGCCCCGTGCCTGTCCCCCAGCTGGTTGTATATGGAAAGAGCCTCGTCGAAGCGGTTGAGGGCCTCGACCATGTCCCCCAGCTCCATCTTGACCGTGCCTATGCTCACCTCGGCGGTGGCTGCGTAGCTCTTCATGTCCTCATTCCTGCAGATATCGGCTCCATGGATGTAGTGGATAAGGGCCTCGTCGTACATCTCCATGGCACGGTAGGCTTCACCGAGGTTCAGGCAAGCCGCCGCTTTGAGGTCCGCCGGCCCCTCCATATCGGCTGCTATCTCCCGGACCCGGAGGAAGTAGTCAAGCGCTTTCTCGCAATCGCCCAGTTTCATGTAGACCGAGCCTATGTTGCTCAGGATGCCCGGGTCCGGGGTCTGGCTTAGCTCGCTGTCTATCCTTTTTGCTTCGAGGTAGTGCTCCAGTGCCTTGCCCGGTTTGTCCCAGCTGCTGTAGATAGCCCCCATAACGTTCATGCCGTGCCTTATTCCCGGGAAGCTGTCCTCCTCCTGATAGTGGGCGAGGCCGGCCAGCCCCGCATCCTCGGCTTCCTGGAAACGCGACATGTGAAGGTATCCCATGGCCATGGCCAGGCTGGCTTTGGGGAATGGGGATGAATCGCCGGAGGACCGGACCAGTTCCAGGGACCTCTCGCCCAGCTCAACGGCCCTGGATGGGCTGGAATACTTCACGGACCAGGCCAGCTCCGCCAGAATTCGAGCCCTCTCAGAATCACTTTCCACGGATGCAAGGCGATTCTGCAGCTCCGCTATGGTGTCATCCATTTAAAAGACCCCTGTCGAAAAATTGGGACTTCCTTAAGTCCTTTATATAATGAATCATTCTGCAATGCAAAACTCGGCAATCAATACATATGTATCGACAGTTGTATTCATTTGTAATTCAAAAAGATAGAAGAAAGGGGCGGCCGGCCGGCCGCCCCTTCGCCAACGATGACAGATGACCCTGCTATGGTAACGGCAGGTTCCTCATTCTTCCTCCCTGAGTTCAATGGTGCAGGAGGCCGAGTTCCATCCGGCCAGCCCCCCGAGTATTACCCTGACGTTCTCGTATCCCTTCTGCTGCAGATAGGAGGCTGCTACCATCGATCTGTTCCCGGACCCGCAGAAGATGTGGACAGGCCGGTCGTCGGGCACCTCCCTGAAATTCTCGGGAAGCTGAGTGATATGGATGTGCAGGGCACCCGGTATGCGTCCGTCTCCTTCCAGTTCCTCACTGCTTCTGACGTCCAGGATGAATGGCTCCCCTTCCCCGTCCAGAATTGCGCACAGCTTACTCACGGAGAGCGTACCGGTGGAGGAGCTCGGCAGTCCGGCCATGTGCCAGGAGAGCATGCCGCCTGCCAGATAGCCTCCGATGTTGTCGTATCCCATCCTGATCAAGGTTCTAACGGTTCCTTCCGGGTCGTCGCCGGTCACCAGCAGCAGAGGCTTGTCGTATGGCAGGTACCATCCGGCGAAACCCGCTACCCCGCCGTCCCAGACGGAAAGGGCCCCGGGAATGTGAGCCGAGGCGAAGCAGACTTCCGGTCTGGTGTCCAATATCCTGGACGCCCCCATCCTGTCATGGAATTCCGCCGCCTGAAGGGCGCGGGGCATACGGAACCCTCCAAGCACCGGGGGCCCCTCCATGTTCAGCTTCTCCATCGTTCTGAAGTAAGGCGGTCTCTCCAGCTCCTTTACCATGGTTTTAATGAAATCGTGCCTGGAATCGTGCCGCAGCCTGGGATTGTGATTCCTCTCGATGCCCATCGTGGTCATGGTCCTGCCGGTGATGCCGCTTCCGCAGACGGAACCCGGCCCGTGGGCCGGACAGACTATTACGCCGTCTCCCAGGGAGAGCAGCCTGCCGAAGATGCTGTCGTATAGCATGCCGGCCATCTCTTCGGCACTGTCCATCCCCATCAGGTCAACCCTGCCCGCATCCCCCGCGAAGAGGGCGTCGCCGGTGAAACAGATCCATGGATGGCCCTCCTGGTCATGCAGGAGGTAGCTCATGGAGCCGGGGGTATGGCCGGGAGTGGATATTGCCTTCAGCTTCAAGGGACCTACCTCCCAGGTCTGTCCGTCCTCCGCCGGACTGCCGTAGGAATAGTCCAGCTCAGCGTCGGCATGCCATATTTCCGCGCCGGTCAGCCCGGCCAGTTCCAGGGAGCCCACAACGTAATCCTCGTTCCTGTGAGTCTCGAGAATGTGCCTTACGGACATGCGGTTCCTTCGGGCGATTTCCGCGTATACTCCGCAGTCCCTCCTGGGATCTATCACCACAGCCTCGGGACCGTGGCCTATGATATAGGAATAATGGGCCAGTCCGGGGGATTCTATCCGCTGGATGAGCATGTTCCCTTCCTCCGTTCGTGATCAACCGGGGCTCAGGCGCCGGACCGGTCATTTTCAGATGCAGCTTCTTTCATGTACATTTTACAAACATCATATCTGTTGTCAAGCAAGGGTATGATGGCATCCGGTTCACAGCGTTCCGGCGTCTGTTTTTGCGGGAAGTGCAAAGAAGGTTCAGCCCGGTCCGGAAGGGTGTTGACAGGAGCCCGGAACCGCTCTATCAAGTAATATGGATATCCTTCCGGGGAGCCGGATGACGATGCACTTGAGGAGGGAGACCGGTATGATGTATTTTCTGTTCGACATGGACGGAGTTCTGGTTGACTCCAGGGAGGCCTGGTACAGGTCCTTCCGGGAGTTGGGAGATATCTCCAGGGAGGAGTTCGAGAACGAGTACTGGGGCAGAGACCTGGAAAAGAACATCAGTGATCTGGGGACCACCCGTCAAATGCTGTGCGGCGAGGTCTTCCCCGCCCATTCCGGCATCATCCGGAAGGTGGAGGGCGCCGAAGACGTGCTTGCGTCACTGGACGGACCGAAGGCCCTCATAACCAACACCACCGGTGGATGCACCTCCGAGATACTGGCCAGCCACGGTTTGGAAGGTTACTTCGAGCAGATCGTCACCAGCGACCAGGTGGATGAGGGGAAGCCCGACCCCTCCATGGTAAGGAGGGCACTGGACCTGCTGGGTGCCGAGCCCGAACGTTCGGTGGTGATAGGAGACTCCCCCCACGACATGGAGGCCGGCTCGAAGGCCGGGTGCATAACCATAGGCATCGGGGTTGACGGGGACTACAGGGCCGGGACACTGCGGGACGTGCCCGGCATAGTGGAGGAAATCCGGAAAAGCTTCTGACGCGCCGGGAGGACTCGGCAGTGAATATATGCGTATTAACCGAGGTATTCAGTTGAACTATAAAGAGATGGATGCAAGGGGCGGCCGGCCGGCCGCCCCCTTCAGAAACCTACTTCTTCGTTTTCGGCAGAACGAAGATAAGCGTCCAGACACCAGCAACGCCGATGATGATGTAGATGATCTTGCTGAGGTCTATGCCGAGTCCAAGGAAGCCCATTATGAGATCCTTGTTGAAGATTCCCACCAGTCCCCAGTTTATGGCTCCTATCGCTGACAGCAGAATAGCCAGCCAGTTCAAGAACTTCGAGTGCTTCATTTCACCCTCCCTTCAGGTTGAACTGGTGTAATCTGCAACAGTTTCAGGTTCGGCACAAGAGGGGCCCGTCAGTCCAGCACCAGGAATCTTCCCGTGGCGCTCCCCGCTTCGGACAGAACCCTTACGAAGTACACTCCGGCGCCCAGCCCCGAGGCATCCACGGTCACCGAATGGTCGCCCCGCTCCATTCCCCGGTCCAGAACAGTCCTAACGGCCCGGCCCGAGATATCGTATACGCTCATCACGGTCCGTCCCGGCCCGGCCAGGGTGAAGCTGACCACGGTCTGTGAGGACACGGGATTGGGTGAGACGGCAACTCCCGATACAGCCGGGGGTTCCGCATTCTCTATTCCCAGGCCCTGCCCCCAGGCTTCGTCACGGTAGTAGGCGTCCAGCAGCAGGTCCGCGTTCAGACGGAGGCCGTCGAGGCCGAGTCCCGCCACCCATCCGCCCACGATGTGAAGGGTATCCCCGTCCGCCAGTTCCAGCGGGCCGACGGATTGAAGTATCCTGTAGTCGAACACAGGATAGTTCAGTGCCCTGGGATTGTCGTATACGAAGGGGAACGGGCCGGGGTTCACGGGTTCAATGGCGTCCGGGGCGTTGGGGTTGCCCACCCAGTCGGACATGTAGGCGGGTCCGCTGTGTTCGCCGCTCAGGTCCGGGTTTACCCCCCACATGAACGCGTACTTCTCGGGGTCGGTGCCCGGGTCGCTTTCCCAGTTCCACCATTGATGGCTCAGGGGAATGTCGCATCCGTAAACGGCGCAGGGTCTCTCGGTTCCTCCGCCGGCCCTGCTGACCCATACGTCCAGTAGCCTCCAGCCCACGAATCCGTTGCAGTAAACGGGCATCAGCGGTTCCCCGGAATCATCCTCGGTGGATGCGGGTGAATCTCCGTCCCACATGTAGCTGAGGTTCCGGGGTACTACCAGGTAGGTGGTGTCCCCCACGGTATGGTTCCAGTGGTAGTAGGGCATGCCCTCGCTGAACAGTTCTATGCCTGACTCGGGGTCGGTCCGGTACAGGGTATCGCCGCCGGCGACCCTGGCCAGTACGGTGAAATGGTCGCTGACCCCGTCCTGGTCCACATCGTTGTCTGGTATGCCGTCGGACCCCGAGTAATTGTAGTGGTAGTGGATGTTGTCCGGGTCTCCCGGGCCCAGCGGGTTGTCAGGGTTCTGCTGGTAGGTGTAGTCATCCTGCTCACTGGCGGCGGTCCCGTCGTCGAACACGTACTCGAAAGATGCTTCCGGGTCGTTGCACCAGATGGCATGTCCGTCGTAGTAGACCAGGTCGTCCAGATGGTTTTCCAGGGTATCGGCGGAAGCTATGTCAAAATCACCCCTGATGGCTACTACAAGGCCCTCCAGAGGTACTCCCGGGTTGCCGTGCTCGCTGTGATGCGTCACCAGCATCTCCACGGCCTGGAAGTCATCGTACCCCTGTATGTCCCAGGTGAAGTTCCGCACGAAAGCCGCGAGACCGTAAGGGTACTCGTTGCTTTCGGTGTACCAGTCATCGATGCCGTACTCCGACTGCTCCGGCGCAACCGAACCGGGTGTCTGGTAGACCAGGGGATATCCCTCGCCGGGATAGAGTTCCCACGCGCCGTAGTCACTGCAGCTGGCATACCTCGCTGCGGTGCCCGAGGAAGTTATATCCCCGTAGCAGCACGACCAGATGTCTCCAGCAAAGAGGTAATCGTTCCCGGAGCCCTCAGGCCATACCATGCCCGGATCGGGATCAACGCCCCACGTACCAATGTTCATAAGGGACATAGTGATATTGCCTATGCTGTGGACCGCGGTTTCCACCGCCGGCCTTGCATTCGACCCCCCTGCCGGCATTTCGGCCGCGCCCGTTTCAGAACCGACCGCCATGCCGGAGACCAGGAGCAGGGTCGCCAGAACCGTACTCCACAATTCTACTCTGTTCCTCATTGTTCCCTCCACTTCAAGGCAGGTTTGATAGCTGCCTTGTTCTATATAACGGAAGGAAGCTCAAGTGAGAAGGTAGAGGAAAGTCTCTCAGTCCAGCAGGTAGATGACGGTGTATCCGGTCCCTCCCAGGGCGTCCAGCCGGACGATGTACATGCCGGATGACAGCCCTTCGGTATCGAACAGCTCACGGTAGTTGCCCTGCTCGTAGTAACCCTCGGCGATGTCCATTACTGTATTCCCGTCCATGTCCGTGAGCACCAGGTTCACCGAGGATTCATCCTGCAGGGCGAAGGATATCGAGACCCTGGATGCCTCCATGTCCTGGGTTACGGAGTAGAAGTGGATGCCCGTCCCCTCCGGGACCACTGTGGTGGCGCCGGTCCGGGATATTCTCACGGAAGAGGGGGGCTGGTACGTACTCCCGCAGGAGCCGCAGTCCGGCCCCGCTCCAGTGTCGGGACAGGACTGGGCGGAGAGGGTTACAGCCATGATTCCAAGCAGCAGCGCGGTAATCTTCACAGGTCGACCTCCGGATTTCATTGTGAATAGCTGGAGTATTATAGTCCATCCGTGAAGAAAAAGTGCCCGCGGGCAAAAAGAACATGGAGCAATGCGCCCGCCCTGCAGAGGTCACCGATTCCACTCGAGGTTTTACCTTGTGGTATTCAGGGGGCGAAGACGGCTTTCAGCGCGCCGAAGGTCATGGCCCTCATGGCCTGGGGGGTCAGAACTACATGGAAATCATCCGCCAGTATCTCCGGAACCCCTTCCTCGTAGAACATGGCGAAGCCGCTGAGGCCCGACCCCAGGACGTGTACCGTATCCTCCACCTGGGCGGCCAGCTCGTCGTCGAAGTAGAGGGACAGGGTAACCGGGTTCTCCCCCTCCAGTTCCAGCCGCGTGTTCATCCACGTATCCGGCGGCATGGAGGGACCGCCTTCCTGATACAGGATGTCGTACTCGCCGGCGGCGGAAACGTGGGCGATGTAGGCGAAGGTGAAGGGCTGGACCCAGACCGCCAGGCCTCCCGCGTAGGCCTCGCCGCTGAACAGCTGCATCCGGGCCAGTACGCTGACCAGGGTGCTGCCGCCGGTAACGTTGAAATCCATGGAAACGGAACCCTCATCCCAGATGCCCGCCCCTTCGCAGAGGTAGCCTATGAAGGCGGAATCGGGGAAGTGGGCTTCCACCGCCTGGTTGCCCCCGTACTCGGTCACGAGGACGTAGCCCCCCGTGGGTTCCCGGCTCCAGTCCGGAGAGTTGTCGGGGTCCTGCCCCGGAGCGTAGGATTCGAAATCGTCCAGGAAATCCCCCAGCGCAATTGCGGACACCAGAATCAGATACGACAATACAATTCTCATCGGAAACCCCCTGCGAAAAAGAGAACGCGGTGTACGAACGAAAAACTACCGCAGCCGGTACCGGCCCGTCAACTTCGGCGGCGATTTGCCCCGTTTTCTTTCATTGAATAGTTTAACCGAAGCACGGAGACCCGCCCGCCGCCGAGGGCGGACATGCTGAACTTTCCAGCGAAAGGCGAGGAATTTTCATGACAGGCTGGTGGGGCAGGATACTTCGCATCGACCTGTCCTCGGGGGAGCACCGGTTGGAGACGGTCGACCCGGACCTGTGCCTCCGATGGATAGGGGGAAAGGGTCTTGCCGGCCATTACCTCCATCCCTGGATCAGCCGTCCATGGAACGACCCCGGAATGCCCCTGGTCTTCATGACCGGCCCCCTTACAGGGACCGCGGCGCCGGCATCAGGCCGGACCTGCGTGGCGTCCAGGTCCCCCCTTACCGGTACCGTGGGTGACTGCTCCGTGGGAGGCAGCCTGGGGTGGCAGATCAGGAAGGCGGGCATCGACGGAATAGTCCTGACAGGCCGCCGCAGGGATCTGTGCGGTATCGAGATAACCGACGGTGAGGTTTCCATCGTGGATGCCTCAGCCCTGGCCGGGGCCACCGTGGACGAGCTGCATTCCCGGCTGAAGAGCAAGGGCGCCGTGGCCTGCACCGGTCCCGCCGCCGACAGCGGGGTCCTCTTCTCCAGCATCATGGTGGACGGCTCCTTCGCCGCTGGCAGGGGCGGTCTCGGACTGGTATGCGCGTCCAGGAACGTCAAGTACCTCACCGTGAGGGGCACCGGAAGTGTCCCCGTCCACGACGGGAAGAGGCTTCGCGGCGCGGTTCGGGACATAAGGAGGCTTGTGGCCGCCACTCCCGCCCTCATGGGCGAGCATGGCCTTCGGAACTGCGGAACCGCGGCCTGCTACGACCTTACTAGCTCGCGGCGGATGATGCCCACGGCGAATTTTCGAAGCACATTCTTCCCGAAGGCCGGGCTCATGAACTCCCATGCCTTTTCCGATGAATACGGAACGGGAAGGCACGGCTGCAAGGGGTGTCATGTCCTCTGCAAGAGGGTGGGGGACGACGGTACCCATCTTCCGGAGTTCGAGACCATGTCCCACTTCAGCGCCCTTATCGAGAATGACGACCTTCGGGCGGTGGCCGAAGCCAACAGGATATGCAACCGGACCGGAATGGACACCATCTCCGCCGGCGGTACCCTTGCCTGCTATTCGGAAATAACAGGGGAGAAGCTTTCTTCCGGCAGGATTCTGGAACTGCTGACCTCCATGGCCCGGGGAAGCGGGGAGGGGGCCGAGCTGGGGCGGGGGTCCCTCCGTTTCGCCCGGTCCAGGGGCTGCCCGGAGCTTTCCATGTCGGTGAAGGGGATGGAACTGCCCGGCTACGATCCCAGGGGAGCCCTGGGAATGGCCCTGGGCTACGTCACCTCCACCAGGGGTGGATGCCATCTTCGCGCCTACCCGATAAGCCACGAGATACTGCGCAGGCCGGTGGCGACGGACAGGTTCTCATTCGCAGGAAAGGCCAGAATAGTGAAGATCGCCGAGGACATGAACGCCGTAGTGGACTCGCTCACCGCCTGCAAGTTCCTCTTCTTCGGATGCTCCCTGGAGGAGTATTCGGAAGCGTATTCCGCTGTCACCGGTATCGAGACCTCCGCACAGGACCTTCTTGCCGCCGGTGAGAGGATATACTTCAGGGACTGGATGATGAACTCCCTGTGCGGTTTCACGGAAAAGGACGACAACCTTCCGCCAAGGTTCTTCCGGGAGCCCGGAAGCTCCGGGGACGGCATTCTGGTCCCCCCCCTCTCAGAGGAGGAGTTCCTGGCCTCCAGGTCCAGATATTACCGCGTAAGGGGGCTTGATACCGCCGGCCTGCCGGAGAAGAGCAAGGTGGTTGAACTGGGACTGGAGGGCCTTCCGTGAGGGGGCTTCTGGACAAGTACGCGGACAAGCTGGTGGCGGCCGGCCTGGCGGACCCCGGCGCACCGCTCCTGGGGGGTCTGGATGCTGAACTCGAATGGAACAGGGAGGACCCCGCCATCCGGACACTGAAGGAAGTGTTCCGGGGGCTCAGCATTAACTCCCTTCTCTACTCGGTCCCGGCGGAGCCTTACCGCACCATCATCGATTTCCTGGCTTCGAAGAGCGTGGACCGCATCCGCCCGGAGGACTCGGAGACCCGCACCTTCATGCACGACCTGCCGGTCATCGATGAGTTCAGCCCTTCAATGATCATCGAGAAGCTGAGGAATCGGAAGAGCGTCCTGATAAGGGGGAAGGGCGTAGTGACCTGGGGCACGGTGAGCCCGGAACAGGCCTTCATATTCTTCAGCTCCGTCTGTTTCGCCTGTTTCGTGAAGTTCTTCACAGACCACCTTCGGGCCGTCCGGAGGGGGGAGGTCACGGCCGAGGGGGACCGGGTCGCAAGAGAAGTCCTGCAGCACCTGGACCGGTACCCCGACCAGCCTCCGGAACTGATGAGGGGCCCGTTCAGAAGCAGGGAGGAGGTCTTTTCGGCGGTAGCCCAGGCCGGCAGGCTGACGGTGGAACACGGGCTGGTGGATTCCTTCTTCGGCAACGTCTCCCTGAGATGGGGCGACACACTGTTCATAAGCCAGACCACATCATCCCTGGACGAGCTGGAGGGCTGCATAGACCCGTGCCCCCTGGACGACTCGGCATGCACCAGCATAACCGCATCCAGCGAGTTCACCGCCCACAGGAGCATACTGGAGCTGACGGGGATGGACGCCATCCTCCACGGCCACCCGAAGTTCTCCGTGATAATGTCCATGGACTGCGAAAAGGAAGACTGTCCCGTGAGGGGGTCCTGCCACACAAGCTGCCCCGAGGAGCGGTTCGTGGGAGATATTCCAATAGTCCCCGGTGAAGTGGGGACGGGCCGCTACGGACTGTGCAACACCCTTCCCCCCGCGGTCAGCGGAAGAAGAGGGGCCATAGTCTACGGCCACGGGCTGTTCACCGTGTCGAGGAACGATTTCCGGGAAGCCTTTCGAAACCTCATGGCCATCGAGAAAATGTGCCGCGAGCAGTACTTAAGCGGGGCCGGACTCAACTTCCGGTAACCTTCAAGAAAGATTGAAAACCGGAATAAATGCTCCATATCCGCCATCGGTCTTTGAAAGTCCTCCGGTAAATTCATTGCCTGACCTGCCGTATGCCTAAAATTCTGAGGTATTGATAAAAATTTGACGTTCATCATTACTGGCTAACACAATTTTACCACTATATAAGTGTGTATCAATAGGACATCATGTTCTGGCAAAGAGCATGCAACTGCATTCTCCGTGGGAAGACGCGGAAATCGGAGGTTGCCGGCTTGAACAAAGGAATGTCGTACGGGTACAACTGGAATTTCTATGGAAGCGCCTGGCATCTGCTGAGGTTCCTCGGTTATCACAGGGAGTATTTTACAGGCAGGGTATGCTCCGCTGCCGGTATCGACGCCGTCAGGTGGCTGGACTATTCCTTTCAGGGACGCTCCGGGGGGGACGGCAGGATATCGGGAGTGGATTTCCTGAATGGCGCAAACAGCCATGAACAGAAAGCGCTCACCGCCTGGGAAGAATCATGGCCCTCACACGCTGCGGCATGTCATTGGGACGCAGTAGGAAGGGCTGTCGCCCGCGACAGGACGCGGGAGTGGATACTGGTGGAAGCCAGCGCCAGCGTGGACGACCTTCGAAGCAGCTGCCCGATGCAGGGGCCCGGAAGCATTCAGAGGCTGAGCGATACCATCTCCAGAACCGCAGGAGACCTTGGAGAGGGCAGGATAGATCCATGGATATCCGAGTACTACAGGTTCGCCGTCAGCCTGGCTATCCTGGATTGTCTCACCAGGTCCGGAGTGAACGCAAGGCTTCTGCAGATCTTCTTCTGCGGGGACTCCCGGCCCGACGCCCACTTCTGTCCTCCGGACCGGAGGTCGTGGAAACCGGCAATAATGAGGCGGTACAGAAGATTGGGCATAGGGGAGGGGACCGGCGGGATCCTGGAAAGGGTCCACCGCATATTCATCAACGTAAACGGACGCTGACGGCCTTCTCCTGCTGGCGGTCGTGCCCCCTCCCTTGTATCTTGCTGGAAGCGGGACATACCGTATAAGGTGATCAGGGGACCTTTTCAGCTCGTGTCCATCAATTGAGGAAGAGATGGCAATGATAAAGACCGGCAGAAAAATAGCTATCATCGCTCTGCCCTCGCTGACGCTCATCTCGGGTGTCCTCCCGAAGTTCGGTGTGGATTACATGTGGCTGGACTGGATATTCAAGATAGCCCTCTCGGGGACGGTGGGCATCTGGACCAACTACTTCGCCATCAGGATGCTCTTCAGGCCCTACCGCAGGACGGTCTTCGGAAGACAGGGGCTGATACCAGCCAGGAGGGAGGATATCGCCGAGGCCATAGCCGGCGCCGTGGCGGAAGAACTTCTTGATACGGACTCCATACTGCAGTACGTGGAAGAGAACGGTCTGGTTGAGAAGACCGCCTCCAGCGCTCTCGGCTACGTTCACCGCTGGGTGGATGACCCCGAGAACAGAAAACGGGTGGTAAGCGCCGTAGCGGATTACGCACGGAAAAGTGGAGCTGAGCACGCGGAGCAGCTGCTTACCAGGGGGGCTGAACTGGTCAGGAACTACGCCAACGAGAACCTGTCGGCTGATACCGTCTGGTCCTACGCGAGAGCGTCCGTGGAGCGGGAGCTTGAAAAGCCGGAGACGCTGGAACTCCTGACCATGGTTGTAACCAGGCTGGTGGAGGAGAACGCCTCCGGCATAGCCGACGCTGTGAACCTGATGCTGGAGGACTGGATCGAGTCCCGCGGATTCATAGCGAAGAATACCATGAAGCTGGGGAAGGGTATTCTCGGAGTGGACAGCGATATGATCAGGAGAGAACTCCTGAAAAGGGTGCGGAAGCCCTCCTTCGTCAGGAATGTCATGAACCTGCTGGAACAGAACCTGTCCTCCATCTCCGGAATGGCCGATGACCCGGCGGTCCGGGAGCGTTTCGCGGGCTTCCTGGAGGAGCAGAAGGACCGGCTCTACAGGTGGGTCAGGACCGACGGCATTGCGGCGCTGCAGGAAAGGATACTGGCTTTCGTCAGCTCCGGGACGTTCTGGGACTGGCTGGAGAAGCAGCTTGACTCGGTTATACTGACTCTCAAACAGTATGCGGAGAGGAAGGTCGGTTCCGAAGAGTTCAGGGAAACGGTGAACAGGTTCCTGCTCGAACATATCAGCAGGATAGAGATAAGGGACATCGTCCGAAGGAAGGTGAACGAGTTCGACCTGCGCCAGCTGGAGGAGCTGGTAACCAGGGTCAGCGGAGACAATCTCTGCGGCATAGAGCTGTTCGGCGGCATACTCGGAATGCTGGCCGGGCTCATCCTTATAAACCAGTGGTTCGTAATAGGCATTCCCCTGGTCCTGGGTCTTCTGTGGCTGCTGGAAAGGTCTCTGACCCGGGCTTACACCGCCCGGAAACGTTCGAAGTCAGGGCTGTAATGTTCTTCGGATTTTTCGTTGACACATAAGCCGGCCCCGGTTAGAATGCCAGCTCCCGGTGTATCGCGGCAGTGGAACGGCATTGTCTGTCCGGCCATGGCTGTGCCGGGCCTCCGCGGGCAGTGTAGCAGAAGTTTCAGCACGGACTGGAGCGGGGCTGGATGATAATAAGCCACAGGTACAGATACGTTTTTGTGCAGGTTCCCCAGACCGCCTCCTCTTCCATCGGGGAGGAGCTCTGCAGGAACTACGCGGGAGAGCCCATCCTTCACAAGCACGCCCTCTACCGGCAGTTCCTGAAAACCGCGTCTCCCGAGGAGAAGGAGTATTTCGTGTTCGCCGGCAGAAGAAATCCACTGGACTGCCTGGTCACGGAGTACTTTCGGAGGAAGGAAGGCAAGCGGATGGAGGACAACGAGATGAACAGGAGGATATCCGAGTTCATTAGGGCTAACAGCGCGTCGTTCCAGGATTATTACCGCGAGTTCCACAGCCATTTCCACAGAGCGAAGAACCCCTATCACGAGGGAGCGGATTACCTCTACAGGTTCGAGAACCTTCAGGAGGACTTCACGGAAGTTCTGGGAATGCTGGGAATAGACCAGGTAAGACCCATTCCGCGTTTCAACAGGACAACCGGCAAGGACCTGCCGTTCATGAGTTACTATACACCGGACCTGCAGCCTCTGGTCAGAATGACCATGGGAAGCAGAATGCGAAGGGCGGGCTACTCATTTTCACCCGGCTGGCGGTCATTCTCTTCCGCCACCCCTCTGATTTTTCTGCGTGTCCTCCTTAATTCGGCGGTTTTCGCCCTGCGGCTGGCCGCGCAAAGCAAAGCGGAACGGCGGCAGCCGGGTTCCACCGACGTCTACTCGAAGAGACTGAAGCGGGAGTATATCGGGGAGGAGAACACTTCCCGTGATGAAGCCTCCCGGGAGGGCTCACTTGATAAAGGCGAGGCCGACGGGAAGTAGGAATGGAATTATTCCCCAGCCTTTGGTCTACACATGGAAAAGACCGGTAGACAGGGGAGCAATTGAAAGCAATCGCCGCGATAATCCTGCTTTCGGCGGCGGGTTCACTCTCCGCCGGATACTGGGGAGGGACGTCCGCCGGGCTGGATATGACCTACCTGAGCTGGGAGCACGGGGGTCACCTCTCCTGGAGTTTCCTCTCCGCCTTCGGTCCGAGGCTCTTCGATGATGTCTTTCTCAGGGCGAAGGTATCCATACCGGCTCCGCTTCCGGTTATCATAGGCAATCAGATCAGCCTGGGCGGGGAGATATCATACCTTCCCCTGAACCCGGAGGCCGGACCGGCGGTGGAGACTTCCCTGGGCGTTTCCTGGTGCTACATGTGGCCCGAGCATACTATCGTGATCCTGGCGGACGGAGATACCGCCGACCCGCCTCCGCAGCACTCATTCGACCGCGCCGGCGGTCTCAGGCTCGAAGCCCTCTCCAGTTTCGGCTACAGGTTCGACGACGCAGCCTTCTGGCTGGACCTCGGGATAGACCACAGGATCATGGATGTGGAGAGAACAGTCGGGGGAGAGAAGGTCCGGGGCGACTACACCTTCACCGGCCCGCGCATCGGCGTCAGCATCGATTGTTATTTCTGAATCCGCTGCGATACACTTCTGTTCCGGTTGACCTGCACCTGCCCCCCGACCTTTCCCGTGTTCACTTTCTCAGCAGGCACAACCCGGCGGTCCCATCCAGGGACCCAGCCTGAATTCTGCAGAAGTACAGTCCGGGACCGGCATTCTCCCCGCCGCCGCATGTACCGTTCCACCGCAGGGTGTGCTCACCTGCGGGAAGATGGGAATCCACAAGGACGGCGACTGCCCTTCCCGTCACATCGTATATCCTCACGGTGGTCATTGAGGGTTCGGCAAGCTCAAATGACACATATGCCGTGGAAAAGAATGGATTCGGGCTGACCGAAATGCGTGGCTGAAAGGGATGCTCCGGGCTGATGCCGGTTCCGGTGACGGTAAAGGAGACCGTATCGGCCGCCGCGGCCGCGCCGCCTGAGAACGAAGTGACGACCAGCTCATTCTGCCCGACCACCGCATACAGATCATCGAGGTAAGTGTACTTCAGGCCGGTCCCGAAAGCGTACAGGTTCCAGTCCATGCCCGCTATGTAAACCACCCCGTCAGTTATCGCGGGGCTCGAGAAAACCTCGTTCCCGCCTGTCTGACATGACCATATCTCGGCTCCGGTCCCGACGGACAGGGCCCGTATCTTCCCGTATTCCCTGTCCGCTCCCTCGCCGAAGAACACCACACTGTCCGCGACTCCCGAAGAACCGTGCTGCACTCCGGGAACGGACCAGACCGGGCTTCCGTCAGCACCCTCGAGGCAGTGAAAGGAGTTCACCTGGTCGGCGAAGAACAGCCGGCCGTAGGCGTACGCCGGAGTCGCCGCGATGTACCAGTCCGAAATGTAGTTTTCCCAGACGGTGTCACCGGATGAGCAGTCGATACCCCTGACGAAACCGTCGCAGCCGCAGATGTAGAGCACGCCTTCCACGATGACCGGCGAAGAGTCCCAGTAGCCCGACCCGGAAGAAGAGTTGCTCCATTGGATCGAACCGTCGGCAGCATCTATCGAATACAGCATCCCGTAGTAGGTCGGCATGTAGATGCTGCCTTCATTGAAGGTCATGCTGCCCGATGCGTGGCTTGGCAGGGGTGTGCACCAGATCTCCTCACCGGTGTCCGCGTCCAGCGCGTATACCTCCATTGAGTTCCAGTCCGGCGCGAAACTGAAGTATGCGATCCCGTCATGAAGGGCCGGATTTCCGTTCATCTTTATCGATGGGGCCGGCTTGAAGGCCCAGATCCTTTCCCCCGTCAGGCCATCGAGGCACCAGGCGGAATCGGCGGCCACGTACACCTTCCCCTGGTACCAGGTGACCGCGTCATCGACATGGTCCACAACGTCGTATTCCCAGAGGATCTCCCCGGTGGCCGCATCGAGGGCGTAAGCCGTGGACTGCTGGTCGGAAACGAAGTAAACGGTCCCGTTCACCACCACGGGGCTGCAGAATTCGTGCGTATCCCCCGTTACCGGCGCGGTCCAGAGCACCGTATC
>JAWOBF010000104.1:0-17854 GCA_046498225.1 Candidatus Aegiribacteria sp. | reverse complement strand
AATTAATTGTGTTGGGAGAATAAAAACCCTCCGTCCCCTTTTCATTCCAGTACGTAGAGTTTCTGGTAGCCCAGTTCTGGGTCCTCCTCCCAGGCCATGATGCCCCTTTCCGAGACTTCCAGCTTCCAGCTCCATCCCTCCGCCGGGAAGACCGCGTGGTGCAGCAGCTCACCGGAAGCGGGGTCGAAGATATCGAAGAACGGGGTGTTCATGGTGCCCCGTCTGACCCACAGATTTCCGTCGGGCCCCGTATCCAGGTCCGTTACCATGTCCTTGAAGGGGTCCGGCTGGAACTCGAACGGGAATCCCCCTCCTCCGCTCATCCTGCCTATGTAGTTGCTCACGTACAGGCTCTCGGCGGCTATCTCCTCCGGGGTCTTCTCCACCGGGGAGAGGTCCATGGATATGCTGAGTATCTCCTCGCCGGAAATGTCCCAGCCGGTCACGGTGTAGTCCTCGCCGTCCTTGAGTGAGAAGAATATTCCACCTGAACCGTCCGATGCTATGGACAGCGGGTCGATGAGGTCGCGTATGAGCAGCGATGGATTCTCCATGACCTCGTTCATGCTGGTGACCATGGAATCCTGCCACAGCACCCGGTCCCATTCCTCCTCGCCGTAGGAGTAGACGGCCACCGTTCTTCTGGTCACTATGTTGTTTCCGGCCATGTCGGTGTCTATCTTGTAGGCTGCGAACCGGTCCTGCGAGACAGCGGTGCCGAAGAAGGGGGGGTTCTGGGTCCAGAGCTGTATCTCCTCCACGAACTCCAGCGAATCGTCGAAAACGACGAAGCCCTGCTTCATGGGGTCCATCACCATCAGCCTGCCGTCGGGAAAGGCGAACATGTCCCAGGGCATTCCCAGTTCTCCCGGCCCGCTTCCCCGTCTTGCGGCGTGGCGGACGTACCCGCCCTCGGGAGTATAGACCTTCAGCGCCGCCTCCACCTGGTCCAGGACCAGTATGTTTCCCTCATCGTCGAACATGACGTCGACTATGGCCCCGAAGGTCTCAGTGGAATCCCCCAGTTCATCGCCTATCTCCAGGGACACCCGGAGAGTGTCCACCGGAAGGGTCGGAACGTCGCCGGCGGCGGTTTCGCCGCTGCCGTCGCCGCCGCACCCGGCTGCCAGAAGCATTAAGAGCACACCTGCTGCAGAATATTTCATGATTATACCCCCTTTGAATAAATATCGGATCATTGCCGGAAAATATACTCGAATCATCAGGGTTCCGCCCTTCCGGGGGGATCTGTCACCGGCAGACTTCCACCAGCCTGTAGTCCGGGGAGCCCAGCCCCAGTTCCGCAGCGATTTTCAGCTGAAGCTCACCGTCGACGTCGGGCCTGTGAGCCCTGAACTTGTCCCTGCCCGGTCCCGCTGGCGAGGGGGAATCCTCGGCCGGGGGGGCGGCTGTCACCAGGTCCAGTGAGGCCCTGTCGACGGCCACCGGGTCTGTGGAAGCCAGGACGCCGATGTCGTCCACGAAGGCGGGCCCGGTGTCCTGCATGCAGTCGCAGTCCGGGACCACGGAGTTGACGAAGTTCACGTAGAGGAGGGGGTTGGACACCGAAACCGCCGCCCAGGCGTATTCCACCATTCTCCGCATGAATACGTCCATGTCCTGGTCCCAGCTCACCCTCACCGCACCCTCGGGACAGCGGCCGAGGCATTCACCGCATCCGGTGCATTCATCCCTGTCAATTGTCGCGTATTCCGCTACGGTTATGGCGTTCACGTGGCAGTGGGAGGCGCAGATGCCGCAAGCTGTGCATTTTTCCTTCTTTATGACCGGCTTTACCGAGGAATGCTGGTAGAGTTTCCCCGCCCTGGAGGCGCAGCCCATTCCCAGGTTCTTCAGAGCGCCCCCGAAGCCGGTGAGCAGGTGGCCCTTGAAGTGGCTTATTACCAGCATGGCGTCGGCCGTGGATATGAGGGACGCTATGTGCGCCTCTTCAGTGTGGAACCCGTCCGGAGTGGTTACTTTCACCGCGCTCTCCCCGCGAAGGCCGTCGGCTACCACGAAGGGAGGTGTATCGGGCAGACCGAAGCCATGCTCCCGGGCCAGCCCGAGGTAGTCCGGGGAGTTCCGTCTCCTTCCCGGGTAAAGAACGGTGGTATCCGTGAGAAAGATCCTGTCCGTCCCCGGCCGGAAGGCCCGAATTACTTCGACCGCGTCTTCCGGCCTTACATAGGAAGTATTACCCTCCTCTCCCGGATGGAGCTTGACCGCCATAATGTCCGTGGGCCGAAGTTCCTTCCCTGAGCGGACCTCTTTCAGCAGCTCCCGGAAGCATCCGGCCCGGGATGTCTTAGGCGCAGGCAGGAAGTAGACTTCAGACATGTTGATGTTCCTTTCCGTTGATTCACAGTTCCGCGTCCTTGCATGGAGAATATATGCTGTTTATAGATTATGCCATGGAACATCTCAAATGGGTGGAGATCGAAGGACCGGCCCCGGACTGGAACCTGACCCAGCTCAGGTCCTGCTCCCGCCGGGATGACATCCTCATCTGCGCGGTTGTTAAATCCAACGCCTACGGGCACGGCGCAGGTGAGATGGTGTCGCTCCTTCCCTCCGCCGACTGGTTCGCCGTGAACAGCCTGGACGAGGGACTTGAACTCAGGGAACTGGGTGTCGAAAGACCGGTGCTTCTCCTCGGGCATGTCCTGCTGGACAGGCTTCGGGAAGCGGTGGACGCCCGTCTCAGGCTCACCGTATACAACAGGGAGACCCTGGAGCGGCTGGAAAAGATCCTTGACCCCGAAGAAACATGCAGGGTGCACGTCAAGGTGGAGACCGGCACAGGCAGGCAGGGAATACTGCCGGAGGAAGTGCCGGGTTTCATCGAACTGGCCTCGCAGATTCCCGGGGTTGAAGTAGAGGGTCTGTCCACCCATTTCGCCAATATCGAGGATACCCTTAACCATGATTACGCCGAAGGCCAGCTGGAGGTGTTCAACCGGGTGCTGGACCGTCTGAGGAGCGAAGGGAACGCCCCGGGAATAGTTCATACCGCGTGCACCGCCGCCACCATCCTCTTTCCGGAGACGCATTTCAACATGCTGAGGACCGGCATCGGCCTTTACGGGCTGTGGCCCTCCCGGGAGACATACCTCTCCGCCCGGTCCGGAGAAGGGACCGTCCCCCGCCTTCGTCCTGTGCTCTCCTGGAAGACAAGGATCGCCCAGATAAAGGAGCTTCCCCGGGGAAGCTACATCGGGTACGGGTGCACCTACAGGACCAACCGGGATTCCAGGGTGGGTGTGCTTCCCGTAGGTTACGCGGACGGCTACGACAGGAAGTGCGGGAACGCGGCCCACGTACTGGTGAGGGGGAAGAGGGCTCCCGTCCTCGGAAGGGTGTGCATGAACCTGATAATGGTGGACCTTACGGATATACCGGACGCCGGCCTGGAGGATGAAGTGGTTCTTCTGGGAAGGGACGGGGAGGAGAGCATCACCGCGGAGAACATGGCGGACTGGATCGGAACCATCAACTACGAGGTGGTAACGCGGATCAGCCCGTTTCTTCCCAGGGTGATAACCGGGAGAGGACAGTAAAGTGAACCTGGACATTATCGGTGTGGACGGATCGAAGCAGTACGGATGCAACCTCTGCTCGATGCTTCTGGGTGAGTCGGTGCTTCTGGACGCCGGCTCCGCCTCTATGCTTTCCGCCTCACAGCAGCAGAAAGTGGAGATGGTGCTGCTGACCCACTCCCACCTGGACCACGTACTGGAGCTGGGCTTCATGATGGACGCCATGGTCACCATCAGGGACGAGCCTCTGAAGGTCATGGGAAGCGAAGCGTGCCTGGATATCGTCAGGAAACACTACATGAACGACCTTATATGGCCGGATTTCAGCAGGATAAAGACATCCAGCGGTCCTACCCTCGTTTATCAGTCGATGAGGGACAGGGAGTGGTTCCAGCTTCCCGGGGGGATCTCCGCGTGGGCGGAGCCGGTATGCCACGGCGCCGGCGCCAGGGGTTTCATTTTCAGGTCATCCACCGGTTCGGTGCTTCATACCGGCGATACCGGGCCAACCGATTCCATCTGGGAGAAGGGCAGGGAGATCGATGACCTGAAGCTGATACTGGCGGAGATATCCTTTCCCGACAAGAAGAGCGACGTGGCCATAGCCAGCAACCATCTCACACCCGCTCTCCTGGAACGGGAGCTGGAGAAGCTGGGCAAGCCGGATGTGCCGGTGTACGCCTTTCACCTGAAACCCTGGGAGCGGCACGAGATAGAGAGGGACGTCGCCAGAAGGTTCAGGGACAGGGTGGTCATCCTTCGCCGGGGCGACCGGCTGGAATTCTGAATGAGCGCCTCCGGTCCATGAGAACGGGCCTGGACAGGTTCAACCCCCGGATGCTGCCCGGACCCGCGCTGGGGCTGCTTTCCCATTATGCCGCGGCGGACATGTCCTACCGGTCCGCCCTGGACGTACTGGCAGCTGCTCCGGGCCTGAAGGTGATAATGCTGCTGGGACCCCAGCACGGCTACTACGGCGAGACCCAGGACAACATGATAGAATGGGAGGGGTACACCCATCCGGAGTACGGCATTCCGGTGCACAGCCTGTACGGAACTTCCAGGGAGCCGGACCCTTCCATTCTTGAAGGCCTGGACTGCCTGGTGGTGGACCTGCAGGACGTAGGCTCCCGGTACTACACCTACATCTACACCATGGCGTACTGCATGAGGGCATGCCACACCGCGGGTATTCCGGTGGTGGTTCTGGACAGACCCAATCCCCTGGGGATCGAAGTGGTGGAGGGAAAGCCTCTGCGGGAAGGTTTCGAGTCCTTCGTGGGACTCTATCCCATTCCGCCGCGGCATGGTCTTACCATAGGTGAACTTGCCCGGCTGTTCGCGGAACTGGACGGGATCGCGCCCCCCACGGTCGCGGAGCTTCGGGAATGGGACGGGAAAGAGCTTCCGGAGGACTACCCCTGGGTCTATCCCTCACCGAACATGCCCACTCCGGAAACCGCCCTGGTATACCCGGGCATGTGCCTGCTGGAGGCCACCAACATCTCGGAGGGCAGAGGAACTACAAGGCCGTTCAACGTCTTCGGCGCCCCGTGGCTCGACGGTTACCGTCTGGCCCGCAGGCTGGAGGGAAGCCCATGGATCCGGGGAGCAGCCCTCAGGCCCCACGCATTCATACCCACCTTCGGCAAGCATCGCGGTGAACTATGTTACGGGTGTGAGATACACGTGACCGACAGAGGTGAGTTCCGTCCGTTGAGAGCGGGCCTGGGCATTCTAATGGAACTCTTCGAACATTCCGCCACAAGGTGGAAGGACCCTCCCTACGAGTACGAGTACGGGAAGATGCCCATCGATATACTCGCCGGGGGTACCGAAATGAGGGAAGCGGTGAACGCCGGTGACGGGGACGTTCTGATGGAACTCTCCCGGGGCGACGCCGAGCGGCACGGGGACCTGGTCAGAAAGGCGCTCCTCTACCGAAGGGAATTCAGGACTTGAGAATAGGCATAATATCGGACGTGCACGGGAACCTGCCGGGGCTTTCCGCCTGCTGGGACGCCCTGACCTCCCAGGGAGTGGACCAGGTGGTGTGCCTGGGGGACCTGGTCCAGTACGGGCCGTATCCGTCAGAAGTGGTGGATTTCGTGGTCCGGCACAATGTGGACACCGTTCAGGGCAACTGCGACAGGGCCGCTGGAAGGGGCAGGCCCGATACCGGCGACACGTTCGACAACGTGCACTGGGAGAACATGGCCGCCGAATCGCTGCAGTGGACCGCCGACCAGCTTTCGCCGTCGCAGAGGAGGTTCCTCAGGCGTCTGCCGGTTGAGCTCAGGTACAGAACCGGGCGATTCAACCTGCTCTGCGTTCACGGCCTTCCCGGCAACGTGTCCGGAAGCCTTCACGGCAGCACCTCGGACGAGGTCTGCCAGCTTCTGCTCAGCCGCAATTCATGTGACATACTTGCCGTGGGACACACCCATGAGATGCTCCTTCACAGCAGCCGCCGGGGGCTGATAGTAAACCCCGGGAGCGTAGGCGGCGGAACTATTCCGGAGGAATCCACACTGGCGGTGCTGGAGCTGGTCGAGGAAACCGGGACGGTTGCCGTAAGCTGGCAGAGGGTCCCCTTCGATATGGAAGCCTACACCAGGAAATACGAGCACGAGGGACTGCCGGACACTTTTCTGAAATGCGTTCTCCTGGGAAGGGACCCCAGGGGCAGATGGCTCAACACGGACATAAACAGGAGGCAGAGATGGGCAGAACTCTGATAGAGAAGATCATGTCCTCCCACGGCGGAGGAGACTGCCGCGCGGGCGACATGGTCTGGATAGACATAGACAACAGGACGGCCAGGGATTTCGCCGGAGCCAGCGTTGTGGCGAACCTGGAGAAGTACGGGGGGGAGACACCGGTGGACGACCCCGGGAAGACATTCTTCACCTTCGACTGCAACGTCCCGGCAAACACCATCCCCTATGCCGACAACCAGCAGAGGATCAGGAACTTCGCCGGGAAGCACGGACTTAAGGTCTACGATGTGGACGCCGGAATTGGTTCCCACGTGGTGATCGAGGAGAAGTACGGCCGGCCGGGGACCACCACCGTGGGAACCGACAGCCACCTGAACATAATGGGGTCCGTGGGGGCGTTCGGGCAGGGCATGGGCGACGTGGACATCGCGTTCGCCTTCAAGACCGGCAGGGTCTGGTTCGAAGTTCCTCCCAGCGTGAAGGTGACGCTGAACGGAATACCGGCCGAGGGCACCGAGGCCAAGGACGTGGCCCTGGCCATGCTGGGCAGGTTCAGCAGCCATGAGCTCCTGGGAAAGTCCGTGGAGGTCTACGGCCCCTGGGCGGACGGGGCGTCACTGGCCGACTGTATCACTCTATCGAGCCTGGCCACGGAGATGGGGGCCATCATCGCCCTGATACCGCCGAACGGGAACGTGCTTGATTACTTCGGAATGGACCGGGACGAGGCGGTCTACGCCGACGGGGACGCCGTTTACGAGAAGGAGTATACACTGAATATCGAAGGGCTCACCCCGATGATAGCCTCGCCGCCCAGCCCGACCAACGTGTCTCCTGTGTTCGAGATGGCCGACATGAAGGTTGACGGAGTCTTCATAGGCAGCTGCACCAACGGTACCTACGACGACATCAGCTACGCGGCGGAGCTGCTGCGGGGAAGGAGAGTCGCTCCCGGAGTGATGCTGAAGGTGGTCCCGGCCACCAGGAAGACCTGGTCCAGGCTCCTGGACGAGGGGCTCCTGAAGATAATCTTCGACGCGGGCGGCATCCTCAGCAACGCCGGCTGCGGAGGCTGCGCCTCGGGCCAGATAGGAATGACCGGCGAGGGCGAGGTCCAGGTAAGCACCTCCAACCGTAATTTCAAGGGCAAGCAGGGCAGGGGAAGCACATACCTCTCCGGTATCGGCACTGCGGTGGCGTCCTCGGTCCTGGGCAGGATAGCCTCGGTCCACGAACTGAAGGAGGTCAGGTGATGGAAGGCAGGATGGTACTCAAAGGCAGGCTCTGGGTCCTGGAACGCGGCGGGGAACTGATCTCCGACATAGATACCGACATGATCTACCATAACGCGCACCTTGCCGTCACGGATATCGATGAGATGGGACAGTACGCCCTGGGCAACCTGGAGGGATACCAGGATTTCGCCGCAGGTGCCGTTCCCGGGGACCTTATCCTTGCAGGTGACAATTTCGGTTCCGGAAGTTCCCGTCAGCATGCCGTCGACTGCTTCAAGGCCCTTGGCGTCCAGGCGGTGGCCGCCCGGTCCTTCGGGGCGATATACAAGAGGAACGCCATCAACAGCGGATTTCCGGTCATCGAGATGCCCGGCCTGCCCGACGGTCTGTTCCACCACCATTCCATGGCCGAGCTGGACCTGGAGCGGGGTACCCTTGAAGCCGAAGGCGAGGTGTTCCGCGGCAGCCCCATGAGCGACGTGGCAAGGGACATATATCTGGCGGGGGGGCTGTTCCAGTACGCGGAGCGGCTCTAGACTCTTCGGAAGTCCCGCCCGGGGTCTTCCGATGCTCCGTGACGGTCTTGACGGCAAAGGAACGGCTGTGGTATTGTCAGTGCTGTCATAGGTCCGTTTGGAGGGGACCCCCGGTTTCCAGGAGGAAGTGTTCCTGTCCGGGCCGGGTGGCATTCTCTTCATTCAAAGCTAGTTTTGTGTTCGTCCGTTGTTTGCTGAATTACAAACGTTGCTGAAAGAAGGGAGTCGATCTCGTGTACGTGCCATATTCGTTCTTCTACGGTCTGTGGCTCGCGGTGCTGGGTATACTCGCAGCGCCCCACATCATCGTCTCAAGGAAACCTGAGGCCAAGGAATGGATCGATAAGCTCGTCCCCTTCCAGGGATGGATGGGAGTTATCTCCACCGTATGGGGCATCATCGCCCTGATAAGGTTCCTCACCAACCTCCAGTGGGTGAAGCACTGGCCTGTACTTGCCCTGATAACCACCATAGTTTACATCCTTCTCTTCCTCATCCTTGGTATCCTTCTCGGTATCAACGTTATGAAGAGCTTCGTAAAGGATGAGGACAGCAAGGCCAAAATTGACAACATGGTGTCAAAGCTTTCTCCCCAGCAGGGAACCTTCGGTCTCGTAGGTCTGATCGTGGGTATCTGGATAATGCTGGACAGACTGTTTGGTATAGTCTGGTAACCGGCTGAGCACTTCAAAAGAAGCTGGGGCCGCCTTCCGCGGCCCCTTTTCATTAACCCCTGAAAGGCGGTTTTCATGAACGAGGACCTTCAGATGCAGAAGCGGTACTTCTCCTCGAAGCTGGAGAAGTTCAGGGGAAGACCCGATATCCACAGAGCGCTGATAAAGGACTGCGAATACTACCTGGACATGCTGGATGAGGCGGACTCACCCGGTGAGTTCAAGTTAATGGTCCGAAGGACAGGGAACATGCTATCCTCAGCCAAGGCCGACGCCCTGGACAGGTACGGCAACCGCGCGGCCGTCTACGATGCGCTGGGCCAGGCCCGGAAGGCGGAGGAGGAGAGGGAACGGCTGGCGCTGGTCGAATCGGTGGAAAACCACAACGATCTCAGCGTGAAGCTGGAGGAATTCGAGAACGATACCCGGAAGTCCTACAACGAAAACCTGGCCATGAACGCCCTTGGAAGTGTCATGAAGTCCCTTTTCCATCTCTGCACGGACCCTCCGGGCTCAAAGGACCGGGAGAGGTCTCTGGCTAACTTCAGGGAATACTGGAGGCAGATGAAGGAGGCGGACCCGGACGTTTCCTGGGAGAAGATAACCAACTATCCGGCCTACAGGGACAGGATCGTATTCACCGACAGGCAGATGATCATCCTGGAGGAAACATTCCGGGAGGTGTGCCATGGATAGCACTCTGAAGCAGATGCTGGAGAGTTTCCGCTTTTCCGTGGAGAACTACACCTCTACAATCGGATCGAACAACGAAAAGCTGAAGAAGGCCAGGGAACTGGTGGATTCCCTGTGGCGGAAGGCCGAGGACGGGGCGGACATGACGGCCATAAGCATGGACCCCCAGTTCAGCCAGGTGGCCACCCTCATAGGGGAGCTGGCCTCCGAGCCCCAGCTTTCCCCGGAGGAGATGGAGAGCCAGGGTCTCGATGAGTCGATACCCCCGGCCAGCATACCCGCCGCCGGGTATCACATGGCCTACGATTCCATGCAGGGGGCCAACCGCGAGAAGCAGGCGGTGTACTACGAAAGGATATTCGAAATAGAGCGGCAGGCAAAGAACGCCATCCATTTCAATACCATGCTCGAAGAGGACGGCGTGCTGCTGGAAATGAGCAGGGAACCGCTCATGGAAACGGCCCGCAGGACGCTCGAACAGGCCAGAGACGCTCATTCCCCCACCGTGGACCACCAGCAGAAGCTGACGGCGGAAGTCTACGCAAGGGTGAAGACCATACCCGAGCTGGAGTACGAGGGAACCAGGATGGCCGAGTTCTCCAACGTGGAACACCAGTGGGACGCCCTCTACCTGGAGGTTATAGGGCTGCTTCCGGCCTGCGCCCAGGCCATCGAGTCCTTCGGCCCCGGCGACGAGGCGGTGGCGAAACTCAGGAACAGCCACAGGTTCATGGCGGATTTCATGGGTATCACCTGGGACCGGGTCTTTCAGGACCGGCGCTACCTTCTTTTCTGGAACGAAGTGTTCTGGCCCCGTATACCTCCCCCGAAGAGACTGGCGCGGGGTGTAACTTCCGCCGAGGGGTGGAGGGACATGCTGAAGAAGAGATACTACGACCCGTTCGTGAAGGACGAGCCCCCCGTGGAGGATGACCCGTCCAGGGCAAGGGTCAGGTTCTGGAGGAGGGATTTCCCCGTGGGAGACGTACTGGAACTGCTTCAGGACCCTCCCAGGCCGGAGGTGGTCAGGCGCTGAGGACGGTCAGCTGAAGAGACCCTCTTCCCTGAGGCTGAGTGTTTCGCCGTCGGCCACTATCATGTGGTCCAGCACCCGGAAGCCAAGGCTGCGCCCTAGTTCGCTCAGCCTTCTGGTGAGGTCGATGTCCTCCCGGCTCGCCTTCCTCGCGCCCCCGGGATGATTGTGCACCAGTATGACCGCGGTGGCCCCGGTGGAGATTATCTTCTCCAGCAGGTTCCTGGGATGGACCGAGGCCCTGTCCACCGTGCCGAACTCCAGGGAGCACTCGGATATGAGACGGTTGCTGGAATCCAGAAGAAGGGCCATCAGCCGCTCCTTCCTCAGGGTTCCCAGGGAGGCTTCCAGATACTTCCTGACGCCCTCCGGGCTGTCTATGATACGGGCCCCCTGCTCCGGCCTGAGGGACCGCGCGGCGGCAGCCGTGACCATGTTCAGGAGAATAGACGCCGCCGGACCTACGCCATCCACCGTCTGCAGCATCGCCGGGGGCTGGGACAGAACTCCGTGCAGGCTGCCGAACCTCTCCAGCAGCTGGTGGGCCATATCCCTCGTGTCCCTTCTGGGGAGTGCGTAGGTGAGAAGGAGCTCCAGGACGTCGCGGTCGGAAAAGGCCCTGATGCCGCCCTGAAGGTATCTTTTTCTCAGCCTTTCCCTGTGCCCTTCGCGCGGAGCTTTCATTGCTCGAGGTATACGGTGGTGGAGGGGAACGCGAATTCAAGTTCCAGGTCGTAGACCACGTCCATTATTCGCAGGTTGATATCCTCCCTCATGTCAAGCCATTTCCTGTAATCGGCTGAGCATATGAAGTACTTGAGCTCCACATCCAGCGATGAGTCGCCGAAGCCGGCGAAATGTACGAATATGCTGTCGCTGTCCACCATCTCGTCATCTGTGAGCATTGTCCTCAGCCGGTCCAGCAGCTCCCGCATCTGTCCGGGGGTGGTGTCGTACGTAACCCCTACCGTGGTCTCGGTCCTCCGCATGGGTCTCTTGGAGAAGTTGTCGATGTTGGAATCCACTATCTCCTTGTTGGGAAGGGTGACCAGGGTCTTGCCCACGGTCCTTATCCTGGTGGAGCGTATGCCTATCTCCTCCACCGTTCCCACCACTCCCTTCATCTCCACGAAATCCCCCACCATGAAGGGTTTGTCGAGGAAGATGACCACCGAGGCGAATACTCCGGCTATGGAATCCTGGGCAGCCAGGGCCATGGCCAGGCCGCCTATTCCCATACCCGCCAGTATTCCGCTGACCGGGTAGTTGTTGGACTGCATGTAGAAGATGATCCCGATGGCCACCAGTATAACCTTGACCAGCTTCCTGAGTATCGGTATCAGCTGGTCGTCCATCCTGGATTCCGTTCCCTCTGCCACGGCCGACATCTGCTCCCCCGCGGCGTCCACGCATCTCATCAGAAGCCAGAGAACGTTCACCGTCAGTAAGAACAGGAATACCCCGGCGGACAGGACCTCGATGGCCGGGGACAGGTAATGTATTCGAATGGAAAAATATATGCCCACCAGCATAACGAGGAACGATGTGGGTTTCGTGAGGTCCCTGGCCAGGCTTCCGACGAAACCGCGGCTTCTCTCCCCGGCCCTCTTCAGCGCCGACTTCAGAAGGCTCCGGAGGAGGAAAGCGGCCAGTATTATCATGAGAGAGACGGCTATCCCGCCCAGAGGAACCCCCGCGGTCTCGAAGTCCAGGGTCCCGTTGAGAAAATCGGCCATTGGGTACCTCCGATGGGTGATAACGGTATGCTGAAGCACGGTTTCGCGTTCGATTTCTCCGTCGTCCGAATCATTCCATATCTTGTATGTTAATACATGATATTGCAGGATAAGAGGCGGAAGACCCTGTAATATAGTAAGGTGCGCCCGGCCTCACTATACCTGCGCGGCGGGCCGCCGTTCCAATACTGTTGACAATGGTGGCCCTTCTGTGCAATTCATTGGCTTGCCGACACAAAAAAACATCTGGAGGTATCTTGAACACTGCCAAGATAAAGGACTGGATACTGCAGCTTGCCCTGGCCCTGATAATATTCTTCGGTTTTCTCAGACCCTACGTCGTCGAAGCTTTCAGGATACCCACCCCCAGCATGGAGAGGACCATGCTGGTGGGGGACCACCTGCTGGTCCTCAAGGTGGAGCAGGGGCAGCAGATACCATGGACGGACAGGATGAGACCCCTCCTCCATAACTTCAGGGGCGAGGAGTACGGCCTTCTCATGCCGGCCACAGGGGACCCGGAAGTGGGGGAGATAATCGTCTTCAGATACCCCGGCGGTCCGGCCAACGATTTCGTCAAGAGGCTGGTGGCAGTGGCCGGGGATACCGTCCGGGTCAGCAACGATACCCTGTACGTCAACGGGGAACCGCTGGAGAACTGGGCCCTGTGCTATCAGGACAGTTTCGAGCCCAGCCCGCTCGATCAGGCATGGCCGGAATGCATCGACCAGCTCTACGGAAGGGTCGCCGACCTCGCATACTGGGAGATAAGGGAGAACTCCGTCGTTACAGGGTCCGGCAACCCGGCCTACGTGGTCCCGGAGGATCATGTTTTCATGATGGGCGACAATCGCGACCATTCCAGCGACAGCAGGGTCTGGGGGGCGCTGCCGGTGGACCTGATAAAGGGCGAGGCGCTGGTTACGTACTGGTCATGGGTTCCCGGCCATGGAATGCCCAGGTTCGACAGGATAGCGAGGCTCATCAGATGAGCGACGTCCTCCTGAGGGAAACGCTTCCCTTTTCCGTCAAGTACTTCGAGAACATTCCCGTCCGATACCTGGACCTGCGCGAACTCTCCCGGGGAGCGCTGGACAGCCGGGAGCTGCACAGGGACGGCTACTGGCGGGTTGACAGCGACGGTGAACCCATGGCCTACCACGCCATCAAGAACGGTACCCCCTACAGGTTCATAGGAAGGGACGTCAAGGGGCTGGAGGGTTTCCTGGAATGGCTGGAGAACGATGTGAACGAACTGATTCTGTCCTACTACTTCCTGGAGGATGGCGTCCTCAAATACCTGATGAGATGCTGGACCGAGGAACCGGTCCTGAGAAGGCTGGAGGGTTCCCGCGGGCAGATAATGGAGCTGTACGAGAAGCTGGTGAGCAAGGGCAAGTCAGGTCTTATCAGGGTGGTCAAGGACAACTCCACCATCATCATTCCCATCATCGAAGGAAGGGCGGACATAGGCTGGATGCCGCAGAAGGTCATGGACGGCCCGGATGTGTGGGAGTTCCTGGAATACGAGGTCATAAGCGGAGGGATGGGCTACTTCTATCCCGGGAAGACCCCTTCGCTGTCGGGCGTCGGGCTGGACGAGATATCTCTCCTGATAAACGCCTTCAATAACTGGTACAAGGCTCTGCAGGAAAGCTGGCCGGACTGCTTCATGGTTTCGGTGAACATCTTCGGCAGCCATCGCCAGGAGAAGCCCGCCCTGAGCAAGATGGTCCTTATCCCCGACGAGGGACTGCAGCAGAAGGGATCCTTCGACGATCCACAGAGACTGCCGGACGTGATAATGACCCTGGTTACCTCCATCTCCGGCCAGCACAGGAACCCCGAACTCTGCGTTCAGCTGTTCCGGGACATGAACAGGGACCAGAGACACGCGCTGAGCTCTGCCGGACTGGCGGAACTCATGGGAAAGAAGTAGGCGGCCTCCGGGAAGGTTCAGCTCTGCAGGTAGCTCTTGATACCCTCCTTGGTGCCCATGATGAATATGTGATCGTCCGGTCTGAAAACATCGTCGGCCCTGGGAATCCGGTATTTTCTTCCCTCTTCGGTCATTCTTCCGATGTAGGCAATGTTCAGCCCGAAGGTCCTTCTCATGTCCAGGTCCCTCAGCATCTTGCCCACCATGGCGGGTTTGACCTCCACATGGGCGAAGACTATGCCCCCGGAGAGAGGGATGTATGACTCCACGCCCTGCAGGGTGAGCCTTCTGGCTTCGGTCACCCCCTGGGTCTGCTCCGGAGTATAGATATGGTCCGCTCCCACAGCCTTGAGAATGCGGGCCTCTCTTTTGCTGGTGGCCCTGCTGTGGACCGTCAGGCCCATGTCTTTCAGTATCTTGGTAACCAGGACGTTGGATCCGAAATCCTCTCCGATGGCCACTATGACCATATCCATGTTCGCCAGGCCGTGGGCCTCCAGAAGGTTCTCGTCGGTGCAGTCGAAAGCCACCGCGGCGGATACGGAATTGCTTATCTCCTGGATTATCCTGTCGTTCTGGTCTACCGCCAGCACTTCCGCGCCGAGGTCCTCAAGTTTCGTCGCAAGGCTGTACCCGAAGGAACCGAGACCGATCACGGCGAATTTCTGAGCTTTCACTGCTGTTCCTCTTCCATCCTAGCCTATGGATATTCTGGTTTCCGGATAGCTGTAATGCAGCTTATCCCTTCTGCCGGTAGCCGCGGCGAGGGCTGCGGGTCCCACCCTTCCGGCGAACATGGTCAGTATGACTATCACCTTGCCCATCCAGCTCAAATATGCTGTGGGACCGGTGGAGAGGCCAACGGTGCCGAAAGCGCTCATGGACTCGAAAATATAATCGAACGGCCCGAAACCGGAGGTGCCCCCCTGTTCTGTGACCATTAGCATTCCCGCCGAAAGGCTGAAGACCAGCGCCGACATGATGAAGACCCCGGCGGTCCTGTAAACGTCATGCGGGGGTATCCTGTGCTTCCATATCTCGGTGGACGGCTTCCGCTTTATCAGGGAGATGACCGTCATGAAGAGAACACCCACCGTACTCGTCTTCACTCCTCCTCCGGTTCCGCCGGGAGACGCTCCTATGAACATCAGGACCAGGAAGGACCACAGCATGGCCGGAGCGAGCATGGAAGTGGGCACGGTGTTGAAACCCGCGGTCCTGGGAGTGACGGAGCCGAGGTAGGAGTTCGCCAGCTTCTGGGACAGGGACATTCCCTCCAGTGAGGAGTTCCATTCCAGCGCCAGGAAGAGTATCATTCCACCGGCTATCAGAATGCCGGTTATCCATAGCACCAGCTTGACCTGGACCGTCATCCGCATCCTGTGACCGGTGCGCATCCTGTGCAGCATATGGACCCCGAGGGAGGTGAGAACCATGAAACCAATTCCTCCCAGGACTATGAGAGTGCCTATGGTCAGGGCAATTCCCGGGACATGGGCGAATCCCTCCAGGTTCTCCGGACTGCTGAAGAAACCGGTGGAAGCATTCACCGGAGCGGGATTGAGGCTGAAACCCGCGTTGCAGAAGGCCGATATGCTGTGGAACAGGCTCTGCCATAACTTGAACTGCCAGCTCCAGCCCACCGGCTGGCTGTCCCATATGATGTAGAGAACGAAGGCCCCCGCCGCTTCTATGGTCAGGGTCCATCCGACAATGGAGCCTGTTATCTTCTTCAGGTCGCTCACGAAATCGCTGTCCACCACCCGTATGAGGGAAGTGGATTCCCGAAGCCCGGCGCTGTGTCCGAGGAAAAGCGCGAAAAAAGCGGCGAAGGTCATTATTCCAAGCCCTCCCACCTGTATCAGCAGGAGGATGATGGTCTGGCCGAAGAGGGTGAACTCCGTGGCGGTGTTCCTGACTATCAGCCCGGTGACGCAGGTGGCCGACGTGGAGGTGAAGGCGGCGTCGACCAGATCGATACCCCCCCCGGGCGTGGAGGCGGGCATCATGAGCATGAAAGTTCCGAAAGCTATGACCAAGGCGAAGGAAGCCGGCAGTATGGCCCATGGCGAGAGCCTCGAAAGCGCCCAGGAACCGAAGGAGGACAGGAACACTCTCACCGAGCAGAGTATAGAGTATACGATGGATATCGTGATAACTGCGCCGAACGGAGACCAGCCGTCCGGACGATTCGGAGCCAGGGATACAACGGCTGCCGCAAGAAGAGCGACGAGGTAGAGGAAGCTGAAAAGGAAGAGCCATTTCTCTCCGCTGAACCGGTCCAGGAAGGACTTCAGGCTCAGGGGGAATATCACGCCGCCAAGGAAGAGAAAGGAGGAGAACAGTATCAGGACGTCGGCGGCGGAGCGGACGTCCGGGGAATCCGACAGCAGCCCGAAGCGGACCGTAAGAACCGCCAGGACCAGCAGCGACAGCAGCATTCTGGTGGTCCGGTCACCGGGAAACCTTTCCAATGGATGCACCATTCCTCTCAGCCGGGGTTTCAAGCATATTAACATTCTTGTGGGCTACGGTCAAATATGAAGGGATGCAGCATGAATACGACGAAGGAATACGACAGGTTCCTGGACCTCAGGCCATTGAACGTAAGGAGGGCGCTTCCCCGCAGCAGATGCGCTCTGGTGAGCATGAGGGACATAGCGGCGGTGGCGGTGGAGGATAACGCCATAGTCATGGCGGCCAACATCAGGAATCCCCTGAGCGCGCTGGGTATAATGCGGGCGGCCCGTGAGGTGGATTCCTTCGTGGTGCTCGAGCTGGCCAAGTCCGAATCCGGATACACCGGAGTGAATTTCGAGAACCTTCCCTGGTTCGCCATGCAGTACTCCAGCCAGGTGGGGGACGGAGTGATCTACGCACTTCACATGGACCACTACGCAATCAAATCCGCCTCCGACCGCGACGAGGCAACGGTAACCGTTCCCGACGCCATATCCCGGGGCTGGACATCGGTAGCTATTGACGCATCCCACAACCATGATCACGAGAACCTTGTCTACACCAGGGACCTGGCCATGCACATTCCGCCCTACATAGGCCTGGAGGCCGAAGTGGGAGAGATAAAGGGGGCCGGTGTCCTCACCACAGTGGAGGAGGCGGAGTACTTCGTGGGAGGGCTGAACAGCTGGGGCGTCTTTCCGGACTTCCTGGCCATATCCAACGGCTCCAAGCACGGGACATACGATCTCTCTCAGGGTGAGGGAGAGGGCATCGACCTGGACAGGACCCGTGAGATAGCCGACGCGATCTCCGATTACGGCTGCGTGATAGCGCAGCACGGAATAAGCGGCACACCGCTGGACAAGGTGGGGCACTTCAGGGAGTACGGAATAAACAAGGGCAACGTCGGCACCCTGTGGCAGAACATAGTATTCGGTCTGGAGATCGACCCGATAAGCGGGAACGCGGTGATAGAGGACGGTTCCTACGTGAAACGTCCGGACAGGGGCATTCCCATGGACCTGTGGGAGGATATCGTCAGCTGGGCTGACGGTCAGGGTCATTCGAGGAGCTCGGGCAGCTACAAGAAATGCAACCTTCCCTTCCATCACCGTATCATGAGTCTTCCCGGCAAGTACAGGGACAGGATAGTGAACGAGACGGAGGAATGGGCCCTGAGGTTCTTCGAAGCCTTCCATTCCACGGGAACGGGTTCCAAGGTCCTTTCCAGGATACTGGAGAGGGATGACTGGAACTGCGCGCCCGAAAGAAGGATAATCGCGGACCGG
>JAWOBF010000017.1:0-6132 GCA_046498225.1 Candidatus Aegiribacteria sp. | reverse complement strand
CGATAATGTCCAACCGCAGGGGTCCGCTGGGCCGGCTGGCCCTCCTGCTGAGAGTACTGGTGAAAAGAAGACGATGACAGGAAGAGGCGCGAACATGAGGAAAGTGGACCTGCACATGCACACTACGTATTCCGACGGCGCGCTTGCACCGGGCCGGCTTGTCCGGGAGGCCGCGGATATCGGCCTTGATGTAATGGCGGTTACCGATCACGACACCATAGCCGGCGTCGGAGAAGCCCTGCGGGAGGCCGGGAAACATGGTATAAGGATGATACCCGGGATCGAGATAACGGTCAGGTTCCGAAGGGAATACTTCACAGGCTCGCTCCACGTTCTAACTTACTTCGGAGAGAAACTCCTGGACGACAGCGCATTCAGGAACGACCTGAAAGAGACAGTGTCGGGCGGCAGGGGTCCCGCCCTGGTGGAGCAGAGGGTGGAGAGCATAAACCGGGAGTTCGGGCCGAATGGAAGACAGCCGCTGCTGAGCAGGGAACTTACCGTGAGAGAGATCTCCTCCCTGGCGGAGAACATCTCCCGGCGGCATTTCGCCATGGCCCTTTCCGATAACCATGGACTCTCCAGACAGGATGTGAGCAGGCTGATAGGGAACAGCAGCCCCGCGTACGTTCCGTCCGGGATCGACCTCCCCCTCCTCCGAGGGTTCCTGAAGAGGTGGTCCGTGGTCCCGGTCCTGGCCCATCCGGCCGCCGGGTCCTTCCCCGGAGACAGCCATTACAAGGAGGTGCTTCCGCCACTCTCAACCGTGGAGGGATTGATGCCGGAGTTCCTGGAGGCTGGTATCATGGGGCTGGAGGTCTACTACCCCGGTCATACCTCCGAGCATGTGGAATACCTGCTGAAGCTCGCCGATGAGCTGGGCCTGGTGGCAACCGGAGGTTCGGACTGCCACGACACCACCGAAAGGCCGCTGATGGAACCGGGCTTCGTGGGGGATGTTTCCGCCTTCCTCATGCTGATGGACACTATGGGCAACAGGGGGAGTAAGCCTTCCACAGGCGTTTCCGCGGAGGGATGGCGCTGAACGCGGCCTTCACGGTGTCGATACTCTTTCTCGGAGCCTGCCTCCAGGGTCTCACAGGGTTCGGCTACTCACTGTTCTCCCTGCCCCTTCTGGTGATGCTCATGCCGCCTGCGGCCGCTGTACCCATGCTCTCGGTGACCAGCCTCTTCCTCAACCTGCTCGTCCTGCTGCGGGCCAGAAGAAGCCTGGACATAAGGAGGATAGTACCGCTCCTGATATCCGGCGCGGCCGCTCTGCCCGCGGGTATATGGCTGCTGAGAACGGCGGACGAGTCGCTCCTGAGGACAGTGATAGGAAGCCTGGTGACCCTCTCCTCCGTCATGTATCTCTCGGGTTTCAGGGTAAGGGTCGGAAGGGAGAGGCTGGCAATGATCCCGGTGGGGCTTCTCAGCGGCGTGCTTAACGGGGCCACCACTTTCAGCGGCCCCCCGGTAATCCTCTTCTTCGCCAACCAGAATGTGGCCAGGCACCGGTTCAGGGCGAGCCTTGCGGCCTATTTCCTGCTCCTGAACGTGGTTGCCGTCCCCGCCTTCGTCGCCGGCGGTCTGCTGACGGGAGAGCTGGCCCGGGAGACGGCCGCGTTCTTCCCCGCGGTGGTGGCGGGAGCGCTGCTGGGAATAAGGCTGGCCGACATGGTCAGCGAGGACCTTTTTCGTCAGCTGGCCCTTATCTTCCTGGCGCTGCTGGGAATCTTCTCCATCATCTCCGGCATTCGGGGTCTCTAGATATCCAGCCTCAGCTGCAGGCGAAGGGCGGTGTCGGTCTTCTCGTTGCCCTCCACTGGAGGCAGGTTATGAAAGGCCACGTCGTAGCCGGTCACCAGGGAAAGCTCGCCCATTATCGAGGAACTCGCCTCCAGGACGCTTTCCATGGAGTAGTTGTCGGAATCCTGGAAGTCCACAGTGAGCCTGAAGGCCTCGGTCAGCTTCCAGTTATCGGAGACCAGCAGAGCCATCTCCAGGCCGGTGTAGCCTGTTGAGGTCTCCAGCCGCTCCGCCTGGGTGTTCTCCCTGCTGAGGAATCCGGCGCCCGTTTCCATGGAGGCGGTGAAATCTTCGGTGTGCACCAGCCTTCGGCCCAGACCCGCAGAAGCGCCGTACTCGCGGTTGATACCGGTGAACTCGTCCTTCGTCCAGTAGCCCGAGGTGGTGGCGTAGTTGTTCTCGGTGAGCTGGTAGGTGAAGCCCAGCACTCCCAGGTACTTTTCCCTGTAGGCCACGCCATCCTGGCTTCCGAAGGAGATGGAAGTCTCCAGGTCCGCCCGGAACCGGGGACCCGCAAGGAACCTCGTAAGTTCCAGGCCTGTATCCAGCTGTGAGACATCGGTGTTCCCCGAAGTGAAAAGTCCTCCCGCCGAGAGTGATCCCTCCCAGCAGGAGGTTTCTCCCTCCTGAGCGGAAGCGGCGGCAACGATCGCCGTGAGGATGATGAGCAGCTTCATGGATATCTCCAATCGATTTCGGTGCGGTACGGGCATTCCGGCAGGTTCAGCTCAACCGGTGTATACGAACCGGCATGAGCCTGTGTCAATCGCCGGCCGCAGCGTCGGGCCCGCCGGACATGCCCAGCTGAATGGCAATGCCCTTCAGGAGGAATGCGGTCTCCCGCCGATGGATGTCGCTGGAATGGAATAGACGCCTGAGGGAGACGGCAATGAGCCTGAGGAACAGCAGCCCGGCCAGCAGGCCGCGGTGCAGCAGGAGCGGCATCGCTCCGAAGTGCTTCCCGATGAACCTGTGCTTGCCCTTGTAGAACTCCAGTATCAGGTCGTCCCCCCAGTACTTCAGCGCCGACTGGCTGCCGAAGTGGGTCACCGTCGAGGTGTGAAGGAACCATGTTTCCCAGCCCTTCTCCCGCATCCTGAAGCACCAGTCGGTCTCCTCGTGGAACATGGGAAATCCCTCGTCCTTCAGCCCCACTTCCTCCACGGCCTTCCTCCTGACCAGTATGCAGGCCCCTATGACCCAGTCCGACCGGATGGTGCCGCCGTGGTCCCAGTACTCCAGGACAGCTTTCCTCTTCCAGCCGTCGGGCAGCAGGCTCCATGGGAGAAGATGCTTCAGCAGCAGGTACCTGGACTTGAGGAATTTCCTGCAGGAGGGCTGAAGGGTCCCGTCCCCGTTCAGCAGCCTGGGTCCCGCCACGCCGGCCTTCGGGGTGCTGTCCATGAAATCCACCAGCCCGTCTATCGCGCCCGGGTGGCATACGGTATCGGGGTTCAGGCAGAGCAGGTACCGGCCCCGGCTGGCCAGGATGGCCTGGTTGGTCCCCCCGGTGAACCAGTTGTTGAAATCATTCAGTATGAAAGTGGCCCGGGGAAATTCCTTCGCGGCGGCTTCCGCAGAGCCGTCTGTGGAGTCGTTGTCCACGACTATCACTTCCATGGGGGCTGTGCTGACGGTCGAGTAGACGGACCGGAGGCAGTCCGCCAGCATCCTGCCGCTGTTGTAATTGACTATGAGCACCGAGAGTTCGATGTCCGGGTCCGAGCGCAGCTGCGGAAGGGGCTTCTCCGGCTCTGTCGGCCGGCCGATTCCCGTCTCGGGTCCGCCCATGGTCCAACCTTCCCGTCCCTGCCGTCGCCCGGTGCTGAAAATGCTTTTCCGACCCGGTCCGGTCTCAGATGAACATTATGTCCCGGGGGTCTTCGGGGTTGACCTTCACCCTTATTGTCTTCCCCACCTGGAACTGGGCCAGGGCCGTGAGCGGTATCACCTGCTTGTGCACAACTTCGCAGGGGGGATGGACGGGCGAGTTCACGTGCAGCCTGAAGCGTATCTTCGGCTGATTGTTTATGTAGGTTCCGGTCTCGCCCATCTCCAGTATCTCCGCCCGGGCGTCGTACCAGGTGCGCTCGCGCCGGTCCCTCCTCCGGTTGGAAAGTGTGGAGTAGACCAGGATACCGGCGATGCTCAGGAAGAACATTCCGGCCATGAAGAAAAAGAAAATGTTCAGCGGATGGCCGTCATCGGTGCGCGCGTCGGACGACACCAGCAAGCCGGCCACTATGAAGCCGACTATCAGAATGCCGAAAATGCCGAATACACCCCAGTTTATCTGTGTTCTAATTCCCATGGTCGGGATTATATCCCAAACCATTCCCGGCGGCAATGACGGGATAGGGCCGGTCCCGGTCAGGGCAGCAGCAGTTCAACCTCGAAATCCATGCTGTCTATCCAGACGCTGTCGCTTCCGGGTATGCTTCCGGTGTCCATATCTGTGATGGTAAGCACTCCGCTCCCCCCGGGAATGGTATCGTGCTGCGAGGCCGCCTCCTCCGCGTCCTCCGGGCTCTGGGGCCACAGCATGGTGGACAGGAGGTCGAAGGCAAGGTCGAAGGACTGCTTGTCGGTGACGAAACTGAACCGCCTCTCCGCCCCCGGAGCGTTGACGGATCCATCATCGGGGCCTGTCATATCTTCGTTGAAGAAATGCCAGGCGAATATCTGCAGGGCGTTGACGCCCCTGTACGGCGGTGTAACCACGGAGCAGAAGTTGTCGCTGGGATAGGCGGGGTCAAGTATCCTCACGGACCACCCCTCGGGGCCGTAGCCTATGAAATCGAGCCTGAACTCCAGCCCTCCGGGTAGTTCATAATGGTAATCTTCGCCACGGGAGACGGTGCCCTCGAAGCGGCAGGTTTCGCCTTCCCCGCCCGGCGCCGCTCCGGCCGTCAACAACAGGATCAGTGCAAGCGCGAAATTACCCAAGTCCATATATACCTTCCCTTGCCAGGTTCAGAACATCATCATTCATTCCACCGGAACAGCTTACCGTATAGCGCAATAAGTTCCTGTTCCGGCCGAGTGCGCGGACACGGGATGATTGCGGGCCGTTTTCACGGCCTCCCGCGTATAGTATTGTTAAGATGTGCAGTATATGTAAATATGCAATTCGAGAGAACGGGCCGGAATCACCGGCCCAAAATGAAAACTTTTCGACTGGAACAGTGTGACGGGACGGAGAGAAATGAAGAAAGCTCTGATAACGGGCATCACCGGCCAGGACGGCTCCTATCTGGCCGAACTGCTGCTCGAGAAGGGGTACGAGGTCCACGGCGTGGTCAGAAGATCCAGCAGCTTCAACCGCGAGAGGATCGAGCATCTGATCCAGGACCCGGATATCAACGGCAGCACTCTCTTCCTGCACTACGGTGACATGACCGATTCCAGCGCCCTGAACAGGATACTGGAGAAGGTGGGTCCGGACGAGATATACAACCTGGCCGCCCAGAGCCACGTGCGCATATCCTTCGACATGCCGGAGTATACCGGTGATGTCGACGCGCTGGGGGTCGCCCGTCTCCTGGACGCCATCCGCGAGGTGGGCCTTCTGGGCGAGACCAAGTTCTACCAGGCCTCCACCAGCGAGATGTTCGGTTCCTCACCCCCACCACAGAGCGAGGAAACCCCCTTCCATCCCAGGAGCCCCTACGCGGCGGCGAAACTCTATTCCCACTGGATGGTTGTGAACTACAGGCAGGGCTACGGCCTGCACGCCTCCAGCGGTATCCTGTTCAACCACGAGTCACCCAGGAGGGGAAGGAATTTCGTGACCCGCAAAGTGGCCGTGGCCGCCGCCAGGATAAAGGCGGGCCTTCAGGACAGCCTGGCCCTGGGGAATCTTGACGCCAAGAGGGACTGGGGGCACGCTAAGGATTTCGTGCGGGCCATGTACCTGATGCTCCAGCAGCCTCAGGGTGACGATTTCGTGATAGCCACAGGAAGGACCCATTCCATACGCGACCTGCTGGACCGGGCTTTCGGAAGGGTGGAACTGGACTGGAAGAAATACGTTACTGTTAAGGAGAGATACTTCAGACCAACAGAGGTGGACGCTCTCAGGGGAGACTCCTCAAAGGCTCGAAGGGTACTCGGCTGGGAGCCGGAAATCTCCTTCGAGGAAATGATAGACGAAATGGTGGACTATGAGCTGCTCCAGCTCGAATCAGGGGCAATTGAAAGGCAATAGAATGTTTAGACTCAGTCTCGCGGCGCTGCTGTTAACGATCCTCTCACCGGTATCCGGTGATGAGATCACCTTCCAGTTCTCACTGGACGAGGACCAGGTCCAACTCTCCAGCTGGC
>JAWOBF010000146.1:0-4885 GCA_046498225.1 Candidatus Aegiribacteria sp. | reverse complement strand
CGGAGCGTCGGTCCAGAGAGCGACCAGGTGTCCGTACAGGTTGTTGTTCCTGTCGAAGGTGCGGTGGCTTCCGATGAACGAGGAACCTGAGGCGGGAGATATCCTCTCCGGCGCCCAGGGGATGAACCCTCCTACTGTCTCGCTGACCGTAAGGTCGGGGTTGAGAAAGGTAACCCTGCTGAGCATCGCGTCGCTTACGAGGACCCTTCCGTCCTCCAGCGCGGCCATTCCGAAGGGACTGCCGTATTCGCCCGGACCCTCCCCCTGGCCGCCCGTCTCGCTCAGGAAGCTTCCCCGGGGATCGTACGCATTTATAGTGTTGTCGTAGCTGTCCAGGACAAGGATGGTGCCGTCCTCCATGACGGAGGCATCCCTTATGTCCCCGAATACGTAGCAGCTGTCACCCATTTCCATGCCGATGGAAACGACAGATCTCAGGGCGGGAGCCGCGGCTTCCGTCACCGGCTCGCCCTCCTCGGGAGGAGCCTGACCACAGGCCAGAAGGCCGGCTGCAAGCGCAGCGGCCGCAACTATGCTGAACGATGCTCTGATCATCGGAGAACTCCTTTGCCGGTAAAGGGTGTTAAGCTCCAGTTGAAATATAGTCCAGGAGGAGCAGGGCGTACCAGCATATGCGTTTTATTGCGGTAATTTTCTGTCACAAGTGTGCGGGAGCTATTCCCGACCCCATTCCAGGAGGGAGGTGAAGCGCTGGAGCCTGGTGGAGGCGGGGAGGCCCCGCTTCTTCAGGAAGGAAACCACGGAGGGCTGGTCCAGCCTGAGGAAGGGGTCCACCTTCCTCTCCTCTTCCAGGGTGGCATGGACATGCTCCGGATGGTAGTTCAGCAGGTACCCGTCTATGTGCGGGTTGGATGGTTCCACCGTCCGGGCGAACTCCATGTACTCCTCGACATAGTCATGTCCGCCGTACACTACGGTATCGCCGGGAAGGGAGAGGATTCTTTCGATGGAATCGTAGAAAGTTTTCGTATCGCCGGTGAAGCATCTGCCCACCTTGCCGTTGAAGAGGGTATCGCCGGAGAGCAGGAACCCGTCGCCGCGGAAGCACACTGAATCCCCGGTGTGGCCGGGTGTATGAATGATCTCCAGGGATGACCCGTCGAGGCTGAGCTCACCTATGCCCGGAAGCTCCGAGGCGGGCAGGTACCGGGCCCCGGTACTCTCCATCAGCTCCGCGTTGCCGCAGGTATGGTCGCCGTGGCCGTGCGTGTTGGTAATCACCGACAGCCGGAGCCCGCTCTTCTCCAGGAACGACAGAATATCAGCTGCAGCGCCTCCGTCCACAGCTATGGCGGATGTGTCTCCGCAGATGAGGTAACCCAGGTTGTCCGCGGCGTACCTGAACTGTCTTGCCTTCAAGCCCTGCTCTCCCTTCCGAAACCGGTCCATGGACAATTTATGAGAAAATGATGAAGCGGTCAATTCCGCCCCGGTTCACGGCAACCCCCCGGGATTCTTGACCGGTCACGAACCCTCTGTTAGACTACGTTCAAATCGGCGAAGGAGGGTGCTTGAAGAAGGCCATACTGGACAAGAACCGTATCGAGGGCATTTCCGACGGCATCTACGCCATAGCCATGACGCTGGCTGTGCTCAGTATTGACGTGGACGCGGACCTGGCAACTCACGAACACCTTCTGGAAAGCCTGCCCGGAATGCTGACCGAGCTTCGTCATTACATCGTATCCTTCGTCGCGGCGGCCAGCTTCTGGGTAGGGCAGCACCGCCTCATGGACAGGATAAGGAAGACCGATACCGCCCTCAACTGGATAGTGATGGCGCACCTGCTGTTCATAGCGACCATACCCGCAACTACAGGCGTCATAGGCAATTTCCAGAGCGTCCTGGTGGTGCAGATATTCGCCGTCAACATATTCCTGATAAGCCTGACCGTAGTGCTGGAGTACTACTACGTGAGGAACCATCCGGAACTTGGCCTGCACGAGGAACTCAAGGGAAATAATGTGTTTTCCAACTTCATCATTCTGCCCGGATTCTCAGTTATGGTATTTCTGCTGGCATGGCCCCTGAAGGACTGGGCTACCCTCCTCTATATTCTTATGCCGCTGGTGAGAAGGACGGCGAACTGACCCTGCGGCGGAAGACTCGCGGAATGAAAGGCAGACTCCGTTTGAAGGGTATTTCCAGGAATGAGAAGCGCGCCTACCGGAAGCTTCAGAAACACCTGAACGCTCAGCCGGTAGGTTTCCCCTCCACCTGGTCCGGGGCCGACATCAGATTTCTTCGCAGGATGTTCACCGTCGAGGAGGCGAGGCTGGCGCTTCACCTCTCCTACAGACCATCCCCCCTCACTCTTATAATGGAGACCGCCGGGGACGGTTTCAGCCGGAAGAGGGCGGGGGAGCTGCTGGAGAACCTTCTGATGAAGGGCTCCATAGGCTTCAAGGAAGTCGAGGGCGAGGGGAGATGGTACCTGCTCCCCATGGTCGTCGGAATGTACGAGGCCCAGGACGGCCGCCCCACCAGAAGCTTCCTCCGCGACGCCGGCGCCTACATGAACACCATGTCCTTCGGAAAATCCCTCCTTTCCGCCAGGCCCTCCCAGATGCGCACGATCCCCATAAACGCCAGCATCCCAGTGGACCTGCCGGTGGCAACCTACGACCAGGTGACCTCTCTGGTGGAGACATCTCCCGGACCCTTCGTCATCCTCCCCTGCATCTGCAGGGAAAGCAGCGCCCTGCGAGGAAAGCCGTGCGGCGTGACCCGCCGCGGCGAGACCTGCCTTGGCATGGGAAGCATGGCGGCCATGGTGCTCCGCCGGGGGCACGGCAGGGAAATTGAAAGGGCCGAAGCGCTGGACATACTTCGAATGAGCCAGGAGGAGGGACTGGTGCTCCAGCCCTCCAACGCCAGAGAACCTGAGTTCATCTGTTCCTGCTGCGGCTGCTGCTGCGGCATGCTCCAGCTTCAGAAGATGCTTCCCAGCCCAGTGGATTTCTGGACCAGCAGCTTTCGGGCGGAGATAGACCCGGAAAGCTGTACCGGATGCGGCATCTGCGTGAAGAGGTGCCAGGTGGACGCGGTTTCTCTTCGGGGTTCTCCCGCCGTGGCCGTGATATCAGGAAACAGGTGCATAGGCTGCGGCCTCTGTGTTCCCGCCTGTCCCGCCGGTGCGGTCAGTCTTGTTCCCGGGGATGGGGAGAAAATCCCTCCTGAGGATACCGAGGACCTGTACGAAACGATAATGTCCAACCGCAGGGGTCCGCTGGGCCGGCTGGCCCTCCTGCTGAGAGTACTGGTGAAAAGAAGACGATGACAGGAAGAGGCGCGAACATGAGGAAAGTGGACCTGCACATGCACACTACGTATTCCGACGGCGCGCTTGCACCGGGCCGGCTTGTCCGGGAGGCCGCGGATATCGGCCTCGATGTAATGGCGGTTACCGATCACGACACCATAGCCGGCGTCGGAGAAGCCCTGCGGGAGGCCGGGAAACATGGTATAAGGATGATACCCGGGATCGAGATAACGGTCAGGTTCCGAAGGGAATACTTCACGGGCTCGCTCCACGTTCTAACTTACTTCGGAGAGAAACTCCTGGACGACAGCGCATTCAGGAACGACCTGAAGGAGACAGTGTCGGGCGGCAGGGGTCCAGCCCTGGTGGAGCAGAGGGTGGAGAGCATAAACCGGGAGTTCGGACCGAATGGAAGACAGCCGCTGCTGAGCAGGGAACTTACCGTGAGAGAGATCTCCTCCCTGGCGGAGAACATCTCCCGGCGGCATTTCGCCATGGCCCTTTCCGATAACCATGGACTTTCCAGGCAGGATGTGAGCAGGCTGATAGGGAACAGCAGCCCCGCGTACGTTCCGTCCGGGATCGACCTCCCCCTCCTCCGCGGGTTCCTGAAGAGGTGGTCCGTGGTCCCGGTCCTGGCCCATCCGGCCGCCGGGTCCTTCCCCGGGGACAGCCACTACAAGGAGGTGCTTCCGCCCCTCTCGACAGTCGAGGCATTGCTGCCGGAGTTCATGGAAGCGGGGCTCATGGGGCTGGAGGTCTACTACCCCGGTCATACCTCCGAGCATGTGGAATACCTGCTGAAGCTCGCCGATGAGCTGGGCCTGGTGGCAACCGGAGGTTCGGACTGCCACGACACAACCGAAAGGCCGCTGATGGGACCGGGCTTCGTGGGGGATGTTTCCGCCTTCCTCATGCTGATGGACACCCTGGACAGCAGCGGGGCTGAGCCGTCCACAGGCGTTTCCGCGGAGGGATGGCGCTGAACGCGGCCTTCACGGTGTCGATACTCTTCCTCGGAGCCTGCCTCCAGGGTCTCACAGGGTTCGGCTACTCACTGTTCTCCCTGCCCCTTCTGGTGATGCTCATGCCGCCGTCGGCCGCTGTACCCATGCTGTCGGTGACCAGCCTCTTCCTCAACCTGCTTGTCCTGCTGCGGGCCAGGAGAAGCCTGGACATAAGGAGGATAGTACCGCTCCTGATATCCGGCGCGGCCGCTCTGCCCGCGGGTATATGGCTGCTGAGAACGGCGGACGAGTCGCTCCTGAGGTCAGTGATAGGAAGCCTGGTGACCCTCTCCTCCGTCATGTATCTCTCGGGTTTCAGGGTAAGGGTCAGAAGGGAGAGGCTGGCAATGGTCCCGGTGGGGCTTCTCAGCGGTATTCTGAACGGGGCCACAACCTTCAGCGGCCCTCCGGTGATCCTGTTCTTCGCCAACCAGGAAGTGGCCAGGCACCGATTCAGGACTAGCCTGACGGCCTATTTCATTTTCCTTAACATTGTGGCCGTCACAGCCTTCTCCGCCGGCGGGCTGCTGCCGGGAGAGCTGGCCCTGAAGACGGCCGCATTCTTCCCCGCGGTGGTGGTGGGAGCGCTGCTGGG
>JAWOBF010000142.1:0-7079 GCA_046498225.1 Candidatus Aegiribacteria sp. | reverse complement strand
CAGAGCACCCACATACCGCTGAGGCTCAATACCGCCGGCGTGATTCCGGTGATATTCGCCCAGGCCTTCATGATGTTCCCCAGCAGCGTCGCCATGTTCTTTCCCAACTCGGGGGTAGACACGTGGGTCAACGCTCACCTGGCGCCAGGAAGCGCCATCTACATAACCATCTACACCCTGCTCATCATCCTGTTCGCCTACGTGTACACGGCCATTACCTTCAATCCCCAGGACCTGGCCGACAACATGAAGAAGTACGGCGGCTTCATTCCCGGAAGGAAACCGGGCAAGAGCACGGCGAAGTACATAGAAAAGGTACTGGTCAGGGTTACCCTTCCCGGAGCCATATTCCTGGCCGCTGTAGCGGTGCTTCCCATGATAATGACGAGGTACGCCAACGTGAACTTCATGTTCGGCGGGACCAGCCTGCTCATCGTGGTCGGTGTGGGGCTGGAGACCCTTCGGCAGATAGAGACCCATCTTCTCATGCGGCACTACGACGGTTTCCTCAGCAAGGGAAAGATCAGGGGAAGAAGATAGCATGAGAGTTACCTTCTTCGGACCTCCCGGATCGGGAAAGGGCACCCAGGCCGAGAAGATATCCGAATACTTCGGGCTGGAGCACATTTCCACCGGGGTCCTCCTCAGGCAGGAGATAAGCAGCGGTTCGAAGCTGGGAGAACGGATAAGGGAGATCGTGGAATCGGGGCATCTGGTAAGCGATGACATAGTCAACAGGGAGGTATTCGCCAGGATACGGAACGCGGACGGTTATCTCCTTGACGGATATCCGAGGAACCTGTCTCAGGCCGGGCGGCTGGACCGGTTCCTGGAGGAGACCGGCAAACCGCTCTCGGGTGCGGTGTTCATACATATCCCCGACGAAGAGGTCATGAGAAGGCTCACCGGAAGGCTGGTATGCGCCTGCGCCGACGGCACGAGGCACAGCAGCGGTTTCGCGGAAGGCGACACATGCCCCGAATGCGGCGCGACCTTCGTGAGAAGAACAGACGACAGTAACGAGATCGTGAAGAAGAGGCTCGAGCACTACCACAGCGCCACAGGCCATCTGGAGGAGTACTACCGGGGAAGACTGCTGACCGTGAACGGTCTCGGCACAATAGAAGAGGTCTACCAGAGACTGAGGAAAGAGCTGATGGCATGGGCCTGATCAGCGGGAGTGACCTGGAACTGATGCGGGAATCCGGAAGGATAGTCCGCAAAGCGCTGGAGGAGATGAGATCCTTCATCGCTCCGGGAGTCACTACCAAGGAGATAGAGACGCTGGGCAGGAAGGTCATACAGGCGGAGGGGGCCACACCCTCCTTTCTGGGGTACAGCGGGTATCCCGCCGCAGTCTGCGTGTCCATCAACAGCGAGGTTGTCCATGGAATTCCGTCCCACAGCAGGACCGTCATGGACGGAGACCTGGTGAGCATAGACGTGGGAGCGTTCAAGAACGGTTTTCACGGCGACGCCGCGGACACAGTGGTGGTGGGGCTGGCCGACCCAAGGGCCATGCTGCTGGTAAAGACGACCTACGATGCCCGTGACCGGGGAATAGCCGCGGCGAAGGCCGGGAATACCCTGGGAGACGTGGGCGCTGCCATTCAGGATGTGGTGGAAGAACAGGGTTTCAGCGTAGTGAGGGCGCTTGTGGGTCACGGCATCGGCAGGAAGCTTCACGAACCTCCCCAGGTCCCCAACTTCGGCATGCCCGGAAAGGGAATGAAGCTCAGCGAGGGCCTGGCCATGGCGATAGAGCCCATGGTGAACGTGGGTGGTTACCGGGTCAGCACCATGCAGGACAAATGGACCATAGTGACCGCGGACGGAAGCCTGTCGGCCCACGCGGAGCATACTATTGTGGTCTGCGGCTCCGAGCCGCTGATATTGACGGCATAATGATAATTACCAATGATATGCGTTCTATTACAGAATATGGAGAGGATCAATAGTGGCTAAGAATGTTCCCATGGATGGAACCGTAATTGAGACGCTGCCGAATTATCAGTGCCGTGTTGAGCTTGATGGAATGGACGGGCACGTGGCTCTATGCTACATATCAGGTAAGATGCGCATGAACAACATACGTATACTGGTGGGTGACAGGGTAACCGTGGAGCTGTCGCCGTACGACCTGCGCCGCGGCCGTATCACCTACAGGTACAAGTGAGGTCGAACAATGAAGGTACGCAGCTCGGTAAAGAAGATATGTGAACACTGCAGGATAGTTCGCCGTCGCGGGAAGGTCCTGGTGATCTGCTCCCGCAACCCGAAGCACAAGCAGAGACAGGGATAGCGTAGTTAAGGCTAGTACGGAGGTAATTAGTGGCAAGAATCGCAGGAGTTGATCTGCCGGCCAACAAGCATGTTCTTTACGCACTGCCGTATATCTATGGAATCGGACTCGCTTCCTCCAGGGAGATACTGGAGAAGGCGGGAATAGATTTCACGGTGAAGACGGATGACCTTACGGAATCGGAAGTGGCGACACTGAGAAAGATAATCGATTCCGACTACAAGGTTGAGGGTGCTCTCAGGGCCGAGATCAACATGAATCGCAAGAGACTCATGGATATTCGCTGTTATCGCGGAATAAGGCATCGCAGAGGGCTCCCGGTCCGCGGCCAGAGAACCCGAACCAACGCCCGGACCCGCAAGGGTCCCAAGTTCGGGCGCAAGAAAATCCGATAGGAGGATGTCGTGCCAAAAGGAGCCAAGGCCAAGAGCCGAAAAAAGGTAACGAAGAAGAAGGCCCTGAAGGTCTCGGATGTCAGCGGGATAGCCCATGTGAAGTCTTCCTTCAACAACACCATGATCACCATCACCGACAGGAACGGTAACGTGATAACATGGGCCAGCGGAGGAACAACGGGAGTCAAGGGCACTCGAAAGGGGACCGCATTCGCCTCCGGGCAGGCGGCCGTCCAGGCAGCCGAGAAGGCCATCGAGGCCGGACTGAAAAAGGTGGAGATCTGGGTCAGGGGCCCGGGATCCGGACGGGAGGCCGCGGTGAGGGCCCTCCAGTCCACCAATCTCGAGGTAACGGCAATAAAGGATCAAACCAGGATACCGCATAACGGGTGTCGTCCGTCGAAGCGTCGCCGACGCGGATAAACAGGACCGGGGACCCTCAGGGGTTCCGCAAACATCCGGGTTGCAGACCTGGGAGGAGGATCAGATGGAATTCAAGAGTCTTTATCTTCCGGATATGATCAAATGGGACGAGGAGACCCTTACTGAGACTTACGGCAGGCTGGAGATCGTTCCTCTGGAACGGGGCTTCGGCAGGACCCTGGGAAACGCTCTCAGGAGAGTTCTTCTTTCCTCTCTGGAAGGTTTCGCGCCGGTATCTCTGGCCATTGATGGCGTGGAACACGAGTTCTCCACAATTACCGGAGTCGTGGAGGATGTTCCAGAGATAGTCCTCAATGTCAAATCCCTGGTGGTGCACCTTCAGGGTGAGGACCGGGGAATCCTCAGGCTGGATGCCTCGAAGGAGGGCTCATACACCGGAAAGCATCTTGCCGGGGACAAGAACATCAAAGTGATAAACAGCAGCCAGGAGATAGCGAATCTGGACAGTTCGGGCAAGCTCAGCCTCGAGATAATGTTCGAGAAGGGCAAGGGTTTCATACCTGCGGACGAATGGAGCATGCACGGTAAAGAGGACAAGGTGGGCAGCATACTGCTGGATTCCTGGTTCAGCCCGGTCCGGAAGGTGAACTTCCAGGTCCAGAGCGCCAGAGTGGGAGACCGGACCGATTACGACCACCTTATAATGGATGTCAGCACGGACGGCAGCATTAGTCCGGAGGAAGCCGTTACCGAGGCGTGCGAGATACTGATAGAGCATCTGCGCATGATACCGGGGGGAGTGGAGCCCGAAGAGAAGCCCGACCTCCTGGAGGAGGAGAAGGAGACCAGGGCGGACCTGAAGTCCACACCCCTGGACGATACGGACATACCCACCAGGGTGGTGAACGTGCTCAAATCCGGAGGGATCGACACGCTCGGCGACCTGGTGGAGAAGAAAGCCGATGAGATACTGGGAATAAGCGGGTTCGGCCCCTCATCCCTGGAAACCGTCAGGGAGGTCCTGAAGAAGCAGGACCTCAAGATAGAGGACTGACGACAGAGTCGTTATGGAGAACTGATATGCGTCATAGAAAGAAAGTCGCAAAACTGGGCAGAAAGCCCGCTGCCAGGAAGAGGATGCTCAGAAACCTGATAACCTCCCTGGTGCTGGAGGAGAGGGTGAGGACCAGCCTGGCCCGGGCCAAGGCCGCTCGAAGCGCGGCCGAGAAGATAATAACCAGGGGCAGGAAGGACACGGTCCACGCCAGAAGGCTGGTTGCCGGAAGCGTGTACGGCAGCAGGGCTGTCCAGAAGATATTCAATGAACTCGGACCCAGGTACGCCGACAGGCAGGGCGGCTACACCCGCATCCTGAAGCTGGGTCCCCGCAGGGGAGATGCTGCGGAGGAAGTCATTCTCGAGCTGGTGGACTCCCCCGTGGAAACATCTTCCGAGAAAAAGAAATAGGACAGGTCCGGTTTGAAGAGAATAGCCGTCCTTACCAGCGGCGGAGATTCACCCGGCATGAACGCCTGCCTCAGGGCCACGGTCAGAAGATCCATCGGCCGTGGCCTTTCCATATTCGGCATAAGGAAGGGCTACGAGGGCCTGATAGACGGTGAGTTCACCGAAATGGGCTCCACCGACGTGAGCAACATCATTCAGCGGGGGGGGACCATCCTCCACTCCGCCAGAAGCCCCCGGTTCCGCGAGGCGGCCGGCCGCGCCAGCGCCGCGGAGAACCTCAGAGAAAACGGGATCGACGGGCTGGTGGTCATCGGAGGCGACGGCAGCTTCAGGGGGGCCGCGGACCTGTACAACGAGCATTCCATTCCGTTGGTGGGCGTCCCGGCCACAATAGACAACGATATCTGGGGCACGGATTTCACTATCGGCTTCGACACGGCGGTGAACACCGCCCTGGAAGCCCTGGACAAAGTGAAGGACACCGCAGCGGCACATGACAGGCTATTCATCGTGGAGGTCATGGGGAGGTCAGCGGGTTTCATCGCCCTGGAAGTGGGAGTGGGGGCGGGCGCCGAGGCTGTGCTGGTCCCGGAGACCCCCACCGACCTCAAGGCCATATCCGGCAAGATACGGGACCGCATCAGAAGGGGTAGAACCTCCAACATCCTGGTGGTGGCCGAGGGCGATGAAGAGGGGAACGCCTTCCAGATAGCGGAGAAGATAGAGGATATGTCAGGCCTCAAGAGCAGGGTCACGGTCCTCGGACACGTTCAGCGGGGAGGCTCGCCCACCACCAGGGACAGGGTGCTGGCCTCCAAGCTGGGATGGGCATCCGTCGACGCGCTGCTGGACGGTGCGTCTCCCTGCATGGTGGGAGAGGTGGACAGCGAGATAGTGCACCATTCCCTCATCGACTCATGGACCAGGAAGAAAGAGCTCGACCCTCTGCTGGTAACCCTCTCCGAACAGCTGTAAAGATGCGCATCCGGTGCCCGGCTCGAATATGCGGCATTAGTTACGTTATGCGCAAACTCAGAACGCTCTTCTCGAGGCTGGTTCCCCTTTCGGGTCCCGATTTCAGCCCCTGCGGTCCTCTATCAGCTTTTCAAGGGACCTGTCCCAGCTCTTCTCCGCCTCCTTCGAGTACATGCAGGCGGTGAACTCTCCCATTCTCCTGTGGTAGGCTATGCATTCCCCGCATCTGCCATGCCTCGGGCACCCGGGATAGGTGCAGGGGCAGTCCGGGTTCCTGTCAGCCATTTCGTTTCTCCCTTCGGTTCGCATACCGGTATTCATGACGTCACTATTCTGCTGGATGATGGAGTGTCCATCAAGCTCCCGGCACTGTCTTCGGACCGCTTCGGTTCGTGAACGGTCATCCGCATGGATATAATACCGTGAACGAGAAGCGGGACATGCAGAAGGGAGCGTTTTGATAGAAGGCGTGGTCTTCGACCTGGACGGGACACTGCTGGATACCCTGGACGATATTCTCGACGTGGTCAACCACGTGTTCCGGCAGGAAGGGCTTCCACCGGAATCCCGGGAGGGGGTCAGGCTGGCAGTGGGCAGGGGGGTGGAGAACCTGGTGCGAAAGCTTGTCCCCAAACGGAGCCGGAATGAGGAGTACGTGAAGAAGCTCTCCGGAATGATCAGGGAAACCTACTCGGAAAAGGGTTCGGTGAAGACACGGCCCTACCCCGGCATTCCCCGGCTGATCCGGAAGCTCAGCGGACAGGGTATGCCCATGGCGGTGCTTACCAACAAGCCCCATGACTCGGCGCTGGAGTCGGTGGAGATGCATTTCGGGAAGGAGTACTTCTCCGTTGTGAGCGGCGCGGATAAGATCCGCCCCATGAAGCCCTCGCCGGGATCCGCGGACCCGGTGTTGAAAAAGCTGGGAGTTGCCCCCGACAGGATAATGATGGTGGGTGACAGCGACGTGGACATGGATACGGCGACAGTCTCGGGAATGGTGCCGGTGGGCGTCTCCTGGGGATACAGGGACACGGACCTTCTCCTGGAGCGCGGAGCCGGACATATCGTAAACGAGCCTTACGAGATACTGAAGATAATCGAACTGGGGAATCAAGGCTGACCGGTGCTGGATCTCAGATACCGCTGGCCGGTCCCGTCAGGGCCAGGAACGCCGCGGGTATGGAACGCAGCAGGATCGTGCAGTCCCGGGGCAGTTCCGTCAGCGGTTCGCCGTCCAGTTCCATCTTCACACGGCCCCGTGATTCCAGTTCCATCTCCCTGCCCCTCCAGGAGGAAACAGCGGAATGGGACAGGAGGGTTCCCCGGTATATCATGTGAACGCTGGCGATGAGGTTCCTCCTGGTTATGGGCCTGACTATGGCTGTATCCAGCATGTCATCCGTGGGGTCGTATCGACGACATAATCGAGGGAGTGGTCCGGGTCATGGCAAAAAAGCCCGAACCCGACCCTGACTGGACCGGACAGAATCCCGACCCGGGTACGTCTTATGCCCCGTACAGGGTCTACAACATAGGAAACAACAGGCCTGAGC
>JAWOBF010000138.1:0-3712 GCA_046498225.1 Candidatus Aegiribacteria sp. | reverse complement strand
CGGTCGATATGGACCTGGTCCAGTCCGAAACAGTCGAAATAAGAGCTTACGATATCTCCGGCAGGCTGGTTCTCAGCATTTCCCGGAGCTTTTCTCCAGGGTCTCACGCGGTTGACCTTGAACTCCCGTGTTCCGGGGTCTACGCGATAAGGATACGGGCGGGGAATTCACATCATTCAATACTGCAGACGATTCTGGACTGAGCGGAATCCTCCCTTGACGGTCTGTTCCGCTCCAGTATCTGGAATCAGGAACTGAGATCGAAGAATCTGGACGAAAATGCGGTAATGAAGCATGGCCATTGGACGGTTCACGGAAGATGTGAAATGCAGTTACCATTGCTCGCCCGGTCTGAGGATAGGCTAGGAGCTAGATCGCCTCTTCGATGCATCGGCCGTCGAAGTAGTAGTAGACCGTTCCCGGCCTTCTGGCAAACAGAGCTGCGGTATCGGGCATCACGACCCGTACCGAGTCGTCGAAGATCTCCGCCCGATAGTCTCCCCCCACATCCTTCATGCCGCGGGTGATCAGTATCTCCGGAGACCGGGTGCCCTCTCTGAATACGGCTGCCGCCTCATCGACCCCGTTGCGGAAAACGTACGCGCCCCTGTAGTTGTCGGGGAGGTTCGTCACGATGCTCTCTGCGGGATCAAGCTCGGCCAACTGCGCGGACAGCCTCTCGGAGAGTTCCTCCGCCCTGCTGTACCGGAGGCCGGAGCCGTACAGGCCTGCGCCGAAGACGAGAACCAGCGTCATCGGCAGCCATGAGGAGGCTCTGCCGGACGCACACGCTTCCCGCAGTGCTGCCGCAATACCGATGCAGGCGAAAAGGCCGGGGAAGAACAGGTACCTCTCGGACTGGGTGTCCATCACCCCTATCCTCAGGGATATGACCGGCAGAAGAGCGGCGAGGAACAGAAGGCCGCCCATCAGCAGGACCCTGATGGAGGCGGATGATCCCCTGGTCCTTACAAGCCGTATGCCGACCACTGTTGCGGCGGCCAGCACGGCAAGCAGGGAGACACCGGCCAGCTCAGGCATGTCCAGGGGAGGCACCACGACGCGCACAGCATAGCGGGCGATGTTCTCGACCATGTCACCCGGGGAGATGCCGAGATGCCTGGCGGTTCCCAGGCCGCCCACGAAAGTTCCCAGAACGGCCTTTCGGGCAAGCATATACCAGGTAAGCACTCCGAAACCCCCGAGCAGAAATACAGCTCTCCGCCGGCGGGTGCTTTCCAGGCCGTTCGCATCCGGCCAGGCCGCGATGAGCAGCCAGATTACCGGCAGAGAGACCAGGCTCTCCTTCGCGGCGAGCCCCAGAGCGAGGAGGAGGAGCGCTGAAATCCCGTAGAGCGCGTTTCCCCTGCGGCACATCCGGACGAACGCCACGCATGAGGCCGCCCCAAGGAAGGTGGCAAGCAGGTCCGCCCTCGCGGAGATCCAGAGGAGCGGCTCCGCATGGCAAGGCAGCAAGGCGAAGAGGCCGGCGGCTAACAGGGCCGTCTCCCGGGACCGGGCCACTCCGTAAGCCCGGCACAGTTCGAATGCCAGAAGGAAGGTGATCGCAACGCTGGCCAGGTACAGCAGAAACCCGCTGATGTGATATCCGGCGGGCGTCAGTCCCCAGATGCTGTGGTCAAGCCAGAGGGACAGCACTGTGAGTGGCCTGAAGAACCCACCTGTATCCCCCCCCCAGCTTGTGTAAATTCCACGCTGAGATATTCTGCCGATCAGTACGTAGTCGTCGGAGAGAAACCAGTCGTTCAGGTGCAGCAGACAGACCGCTGCTAAAATAGTAATCGCAACAATCAAATAGGACAGACCTCTAGTCTGTAGCATACTTCAATGGTCCTCTGCCTTTGTTGCTCCTGAACGCTTGATAGGCAACAGCTTTCTACGATAGTTGCATATACTTGCTAGACATCAGAATATAATAGACATCGATCACAACAGGCCTCAATGTCAAGAATGTCGTTCCAATGGAACTGTCCGGACCATGCCCAGTTTGGATCGATGGAAAAGCCATCGATCCCAGCAATACCAACGCGGGATGGATGCGGCTGCAGGATAGACTATTGTTAGAGGGAACCTGGATGGTGATGATCCCGATCCTCACTGCAGCATTGAGATCGGGATCGAAGAGGAACTGACCGGCTCCGGTCAGGGGAGGGAAATATGCCAAGATATGCATGCCTCGAAGTGAGGGTGGCCTGCAGCAGCTGCGGCCAGTTCATACCTGTGAACGGTCCCTGCATCGAACTCACCTGTCCCGCATGCCTGAGCGATATGAAGATCTCCGGTGACATCATAGGCGGTTTCCTGAACGACTTCGAGGAGGAGTTCAAGGGGCTGGAGCGGGGGCAGGGCCGGGGTGGAACCGTGATGAGCGGAAGCGGAACCTACAGGTACGGCTACTGGAGGCTTCCGCCCAGATGCTCGGGTTGCGAGAAACCCCTGGAGCTCCGTGATCCGGGCAGGGAATCCACCCTGAACTGTCCCGGATGCGGTGCAGTTTACCACCAGTTACCGGCGCCGGAATGGCTGAGGCGGGAAGTCCCGTCAGCGGTTGCCTGCGTGGCGCCGGGCCCCCCTGCCGGTCCCGACGGGGAGCAGGCGATGGAGGTCGACCACAAATCTCCGAGACCAATAGTGATGTCATGTCCTCAGTGCGGGGGGGCGCTGTCCGTATCAGCCTCCAGCGATAGAATCATGAACTGCGGATACTGTTCCACCGAGGTATTCGTGCCCGACGAGGTCTGGACCCGCCTCCATCCGGTCCGTACTTCTCTCGAGTGGTTCGTGGTCCTGGACGGCAGGAACATCCATCAGATAAGGGCCGAGAGGAGGAGGCGGGACGAACGGGATGAGGAGGAGTTCCTCAGGGGATGGAAGCTCAGGAACGCCCCGAAGAGGGTTCGAGGGAAGACCCGGTTGCTGCTCCCGCTGGTCGCGGTGCTGCTGATGGTGTTCACGGTCGCGGGAGTGATCGGCGTACTGGATTCCGGAGGGTTGGACGGCGCGGTGGATGCATGGACGAAGGTAGCCCCGCTGCTGGTTGTGCCGGCCGTGATCTTCATACCCGCCTGGCTGGTCTTCAAGCCCATGTTCTCCTCCAGGCTGGGCCGGGGGAGGGAATCCAGGAAGGCCCTTGCGGACCTTGCCGCCAATCACTACTGGAAGCACGAGGGTGCGGAGTACCGGAGTACCCAGGGCTCCGTGAGCGCCAGTTACAGGGGGCGGGATATCGAGATACACCCGGACGACGATTATGCGATCGAGGTCGAGGTGAGGGAGTCCGCACTGTACCTGAAAACGGAGCCGCCCGGCTACCCCGGCGACGGGCTGGCGCGTTTCCGAACCGGCGATGAAGGATTCGACGAACTGTTCCCGATAAGGTACGCCCGTCCGGACCTGGCCGACAGGATAGATACTTCTGTGGAAGAGGCACGAGAGACGCTTGCCCCGGTGTACTGGTTTCTGGAGAGGTGGGGGAAGAGGCTTGGCCGCATGAAGGTGGACTGGTCGACTGCAGCGGTACACATTGCTCCCGGCCATGTGGACTACATGGACACCGGTTCGAGGTATCTGCCGCCCGAGGACCTTGAGCCCCTGCTGGAGGACATGATCGTCCTTGCCGCGGGTATGGACGCTGTGGCTTCGGGCAGGGAGCCGGAGCTGCCTCCTGAGGTTCGGTCAGGTACAGCAGGCG
>JAWOBF010000004.1:0-3919 GCA_046498225.1 Candidatus Aegiribacteria sp. | reverse complement strand
CACTCGTCCAGAACGTCCCACGGGACAGGGTTCACTCCCCCGCCGTCGATGAGCACTCTGCCATCTATTTCCACCGGCGTAAAGATCCCCGGAAGTCCCATGCTGGCCTTCACCGCCGCGATGAGATCACCGGAGGACAGCACCACCTGTTCCGACTTCCAGAAATCCGTGGCCACTACTTTCAACGGTATCTCCAGCTCTTCGAAGGAGTCGGTCTTGATCTCGTCGTAGAAATAGTCCATGAACGAGTCGCCCTTGAAGATGCCGGAGCCCAGGAAATCCACGTCCATGAAGTGGATTATCTTCTTTATGTTCTTCAGGACCTCGTTCGGCGAATCACCTTTTTTGATGATGGTGTCATCCACCAGGCTTCTTATTTCGGCTCCCGGCATTCCCGATGCGTAAAGGGCCCCGATAACGGCTCCAATGCTGGTCCCGGCTATGCATGCCGGCCTTATGCCCATGTCATCCATCAGTTCAAGCATGGTAATGTGCGCCAGCCCCTTGGCGCCTCCTCCGCCTAGAGCGACGCCGATCCCTTTACCCTGCCGTTCCTTTCTTCCCTTCCTCCCCAGGAGATTCCGGAATCTGCCCACCAGGCTGGAATTCATACCGCTACCGCCCTCAGGTTCCCTGTCACCATCGTTCCCGGTGGATCTTTTCCGGGTCGAACCTGTCCTGGAACCCCGGGTCTTCCGCCGGAAAGCCCACTGAGATCAGGGCCACGGGGATTATGTGGGCGGGAATCTCGAAAAGTTCCATCATGCCGTCGATTCTTTCCTTGCGCGGGAATACTCCCAGCCATACAGCCCCAAGCCCCTGGTTGACCGCTTCCAGAAGAAGGTTCTGCACGGCTGCCGCGCAGTCCTGCGCTATGTACCCCGGATCCTTCTGGTTCTCAGTGTTCCCGCAGACCAGTATGGCCGCGCCGGCTTCGGGGACCATGGACGAGTATGGATGGTACTCAGGTATTTTTTTCAGCGTGTCCCTGTCCCTGACGACAACGAACTCCCAGGGCTGTAGGTTGCGGGCGGAGGGGGCCTGCATGGCGGCCCTCAGAAGGATCTCCAGGGTCTCATCCGGTATTTGTTTGTCGCGGTACTTCCTGATGCTTCGTCTGTTCCTTATCGTCTCGAGCATTACAGCTCCCTTCGCGGCAGGGTCTGCCCGCCGTTCTATTCAGCCCTTCACCACACCCAGCGGTTCCAGCCTTACTACAGGCTCCACCAGGTCCAGCTGGGACTCCATAACCTTTGTTATGTCCTTGTACGCGTCCGGCGCCTCGCTGAGGTCCAGGGAGGGCGCACCTTTGTTTCTTCTGCCGTATCCGCGGTACTTCTTCCAGCCGCTGAAAACGACTCCCTTCATGGATTCGTTACAGCGCCGCACGCTGAGGGTGCGTGACGCCTGCCGCCTGCCCATGACCCTGCCCGCGCCGTGGGAGCAGCTGTGAAAAGACTCGGGATTACCCAGTCCACGTACTATATAGGAAAAGGTTCCCATGCTTCCCGGTATTATTCCCATCTCTCCCTCTCTGGCCGAAGTGGCTCCCTTCCGGTGAACCCAGACTTTCCGGCCGTAATGCTCCTCAGGGGAGGCGTAGTTGTGATGAATGTTCACCCGGTCCTGAAAATCCGTGTTTCCCGTGACCTCGGAGTAGACCTCCATAAACGCGTTCATGAGCCTCCTCCGATTTTCCCCGGCGTAATCCAGGGCGAAACCCATGTCCTGAATGTAATCACGGCCCTCTTTGGAATCCAGCGGCAGGTAAGAGAGTTCTTCGGCAGGCAGCTCCAGTCTCCGGGTCCCGCAGAATTTCACGGCTGTCTTATGGTGATGTCCGGCTATTCTATAACCGGTATTTCTGGACCCGGAATGTACCATGAGCCATACAAAACCGTCATTCCCCTTCTGCAGCTCCAGAAAATGGTTTCCTCCGCCCAGGGTGCCTAGGCTCTTCTCGGCCAGTTCCCTGCCCCTGCCGTCCATCCAGTCCGGAAGCCTGTGAAACTGGTCCCAGTCCTGTCCGGAACGGTGCGAATGTCCCTCTCCAACGGGTATCCTGTTTTCCGCGCTCTTCACTATCCGGCGAACAACATCCCTTTCAAGGCCTTCCGCACTGGTGCCCGTCCTGACGGCCACCATTCCGCATCCTATGTCCACTCCCACCGCGTAGGGTATTACCGATTCGGGACAGGCGATTACGCCTCCAATGGGCATTCCGTAGCCGGGATGACAGTCCGCCATTATGGCCACATGGTGAAATGTCTGGCTGTGGCGTGACAGGTCCAGCGCCTGTCGCATGGCGGTATCCTCTATGTTCTCGCACCAGGAGAGGATAGGTATCCTTCCTGATCCATTGTCCAGCCTTTTCATGAAAATCTTTTCCTTAGGAACCTCTTACATGCGGACCGCCTTTTCCATATAATGGAGATAATCGATGAGAAGCTGAATGAAAAGGGCCGTCTGCAGGATCGACAGGCAGGTCCGGTAGCCATCGAGGAGGGTGGAATGATCCAGCTCCTGTTCCTTGCCCTGGCGGCCGGAGCCGGTTTTCCCGGCCCGGAGAGCAGGGCCGATTACCGGATGGAAGTGAGGCTTTACCCTGACTCCGGAACGGTGGAAGGACATTCCATGATAGAGTTCACCAGCGGAGCGCCCTTCCCTGTGGACACCCTGTGGCTTCACCTCTACCCGAACGCCTACCGGGATCACACAACACCCTTCGGACGGGACCTGGAAGCGGTGGGCAGGTACGGTTTCAGGGCCTCCGGCGAGGATGAGAAAGGATGGATAGAGCTGTCCACCTGGAGCCTGGACGGGGCACCGGTGGAAGTTGAGGTGGATGACTGCATCGGGTTCATTCCGCTGGAATCTCCTCTCGATCCCGGGACTACGGCTGTCCTGCAGGGCGATTTCACAGTTCAGGTGCCCGCTTTCTGGAGCAGAATGGGACGGTCGGGAGAGACCTGGCAGATGACCCAGTGGTACCCCAAAATGTGCGCCCTGGACGGAAATGGATGGCACCGTGGAAGGTACCGGTGGCGGGGGGAGTTCTACAGTGATTTTGGCGACTACTCGGTGGACCTGACCGTGCCGCGGAAGTTCATCACCGCAGCCACCGGATCGGTGGAAGAGGTGGACTATTCGGCAGATTCCACCCTGAGGATGGAGAGCTGGAAAGCGGAGAACGTACACGATTTCGCATGGTCGGCGAGTCCCCGCTACGAACTGCGGGAACATACCTTCGTTTACCCCGAGGAGCTGGGGGCCTGCTCGGTAATGGTTCATCTCGTCCTGCTGGATGATGACCCGGAACACTGGGAGGATGTCCCGGCGGTGATAGATTCCACCCTGCTCTACTACGGGGAATGGTACACCCCCTATCCCTACGGGGACCTGTGGGTGGTGGAGCCGGTGGTTCTCATGGCCGGCGGAATGGAGTATCCCCAGTTCATCTTCTCGGCCGCTGATATTCCATTGACCAGGGCCCTGGAGATGGTTACCGCCCATGAGGTGGGCCATCAGTGGTTCTACGGGATGCTGGCCAACGACGAGGTGGAGGAGGCCTGGCTGGATGAGGGCATGAACACCTTCAGCGAACTCAGGTTCATGGAGAGAAGGTACGGTCTTTCCGGTAACATGTCCACAACTCCGGACTGGCTGCTGGAAGTAAGCGACCTAGACATGAACCTCTTCTCCTACGTCGCCGGTACCGCAAGCGGCGAGAGAGTGCCGGTTCTCAGTGACGCCACATCCGCGGGGGACGGGAGCCACCCTACCGGTTTTACATACTACACCAAACCGGCGCTGTTCATGCGAATGCTGCAGCGGCAAGTGGGAAAGGAGGACTTCCACAGGATAATGTCGGTGTATTTCGACCGTTTCATGTACCACCATCCCCATACCGATGACTTCC
>JAWOBF010000137.1:0-5673 GCA_046498225.1 Candidatus Aegiribacteria sp. | reverse complement strand
CCTTCAGACTGAGGGAACTTGCCGATGCGCTGGAAAGCCTCCTGAGGACATGATGGACCGCACGTCTGAATGAACATTCTGATTGGAACGCCGACATGATAGACGGAAGCGACAGGGCAAAGTACCGCGAGAACGTCCGCGGAGATACCCTATTCACTATCCTGGAGAGCATGGACGAGGTGATATATGTTTCGGACCCCGAGACCTATGAGCTCCTCTACCTGAATCCGGCCGGGGCGCGCCACTGGGGCGACCGTACCGGCGAGAAATGCTACCGCGTCCTGCAGGGCAGGGAAGAACCATGCCCCTTCTGCACCAACCGCCTGATCTTCGCCGAGAACGCTGAGCTGCCCCACATCTGGATCTTTCAGAACCAGGTGAACCGGCACTGGTACAAATGCACCGACAGGACCATAAGGTGGAAGGACGGCAGGCTGGTGCGGTTCGAGATGGCGGTTGACATCACCGACAGGATAGAGGCGGAGGAAGCTCTCAGGGAGAGCGAGAGGAGATTCCGCTCTTTTATGGACCAGCTTCCGACAGCAGTTTTCCTCAAGGACTCCTCCGGCCGGTACGTCTATATCAACCCCTACATGAGAGAAGTGTTCGACGCTGATGACAGCTGGATAGGAAGCCATACTTCGGAATGCTTCAGCGACCTGGAGGCGGAATCCCTCACCAGCGACGACCGGGACGCCCTGGAGAGCAACTACAGCGTAAACGTTCAGAAGGTTGTGGATTCCCTCGGAAGGGACCGGCTGTTCCAGACGCACAAGTTCCGCATATCCAGGGGGGGGAAGGGCGGTGACCTGCTGGGGGGGATAGCCCTGGACGTAACCGAACGAGTATCAGCCGAGAATGCCAGAAAGAAAATGGAGTCCCAGATACAGCATACACAGAAGCTGGAGAGCCTTGGTGTCCTGGCCGGAGGGATAGCCCACGATTTCAACAACATCCTTATGGCCATACTGGGTTACGCCGACCTGGCGCTTCTTGATACCGACCCCTCCAGTTCGGCCAGGGAATCCATCGGGGAGATCGAGAGGGCAGCGAGGAACGCCGCCGACCTGACCAGACAGATGCTGGCCTATTCTGGCAGGGGCAAGTTCCAGATAACCAAACTGGACCTGAACGTGATCATCAGGGAGATGACCCACCTGCTGGAGATATCCATATCCAAGAAGGCTGTGATCAAGTACGATCTCGTTCGGGACCTGCCTCCAATAGAGGCCGATCCCTCCCAGATAAGGCAGATCATCATGAACCTGATAACCAACGCTTCCGACGCCATGGAAGACACCAGCGGAGTGATAACCATCACCACCAACGTGATGGAATGTGACAGGGAATACCTGAGGACCGCGTACATCAGCGGTCAGGTCCAGGAGGGTACCTACGTGTATATGGAGGTTTCGGACACCGGCTGCGGAATGGATGAGCGGACCCTGAGAAGACTCTTCGACCCCTTCTTCACAACCAAGTTCACCGGCAGGGGCCTGGGACTATCGGCGGTCCTGGGTATCGTAAGGGGACATGGCGGCACGGTGAAGGTTTACTCCGAGGAGGGAAAGGGCTCATCCTTCAAGGTCCTGCTTCCCGCGGTGGGGGGGGAGGCGGAGCCCGGACCCCCCCCGGATGTCTGCGACCTCGAGGACCCGTATGGCGGAACCATCCTCATGGTGGACGACGAGCCCTCGGTTAGAGAAGTGGGGAGATCGATGCTCGAAAGGAAGGGTTTCAGCGTCATCCTCGCCGGCGACGGCAGAGAGGCCCTGGAGATATACAAAGAAATGCAGGATGACATAGACTGCGTGATACTGGACCTGACCATGCCTCACATGGACGGGGACGAGACCTTCCGGGAGATGCGGAAGGTGGACAGTAAGGTCAAGGTCATTATCTCCAGCGGCTACAACAAGCAGGACGTCACTCAGCGGTTCGTGGGCAAGGGTCTGGCTGGTTTCATTCAGAAGCCATACCGTTTCAACGAACTGCACTCGAAACTCAAGGAAGTAATGGATGAGAAGGAGGACCGGACATGATGCCGCTGCTGATTATGACCGCCGTTCTATCGATGCAGATGGATATCTTCGACCCCGCCGCCGGGGCTTTCCTGGACGAGACCCCCGATGCCGAGGAGTATTTCGCAAGAGCGGACTCCTTCTACAGGGAAGGCGATTACCTGATGTCGGCAGAGCTTTATCTGCGGGGTCTTCGGGCCCAGCCCTGGAACAGCGGGTCGATCTACAACCTCGCCTGCTGCTACGGACTCCTGGGCGAGGAGGAGCTGGCGGCCGCCTACCTGAAGAGGGCCTGGAGGGCCGGGTTCGACGACATCGGGCATGTCAGGTGGGACCCTGATTTCCAGCCGGTGAGGGAAAGCGAGGTGTTCTCCTACACGGTCGACAGCCTGGAGGCCGCAGCCCTGATGAGGGAGGAAAGGCTGGGGGAAGAGATCATCTTCTACGCGGAAGGGCCTTTCCGGTGCAGGGTCAAACTGCCTGACGGCTACGACGGTTCCCGGCCGGTGCCGCTCCTGCTGGGACTGCACGGCCTTGGCGGCTCGCCGGAACTATTCATCGGCCTGTGGGAAGTGGCGGAAGACTTCGGGTGCATTCTGGCGGTGCCCCAGGCGCCGTCGCCCTACCCGGTGGGCAGCAGGATAGGCTACAGCTGGTTCACCGGGGACGATGAGGAATCCCGCAGCGTCAGCGCTCTGCGGTCGAGGGATTTCGTCCTCGCTCTCCTGGACAGGCTGGAGGAGTCGTACAGTATTTCCGAAGTGTATCTCTTCGGTTACTCCCAGGGAGGTGGAATGACCTACCTGACAGGTCTTCACGCTCCGGAGAGATTCGCCGCCCTTGCACCCTTCAGCGGCTGGCTGGACGTTTCTCTTCTCACGGAGGAGGAGATCAGGTCCGCCAGTGGAGTCCCGGTGAGAATAGTGCATGGAGAGCAGGACAGGGTCGTGGATTACCAGTCCGCGCTCTTTGCCGACTCACTGCTGTCAGCGGAGGGCTACGATGTGGAACTGATGGACTTTCAGGGGCAGCATGTATTCAGCAGGGAAGCACTTGCGGAATTTCTGGAGGAATTCCTGTACTGAGTCATGCATATTCATCACCGGGATAAGGCCTATTCCCGGAAGCTGTTTTGTGTTAGATTACCGGTGTAGTGCTGTCGTACACTAATGCCCCGCCAGGGGCAGTATCACCTCCTGGTACAATCATGCAAAGATGATCCAGGGGGGCTTTCTTTCGCGTGAGAGGAGTTTCGAATGGCAGGCGGCAACTTCAATCCGTTCAGGATGGCCCAGGAGCAGTTCGACAAGGTGGCCGATTTCCTGGACCTGGACGAAGGCGCGAGGGGTCTGTTGAGGATTCCCATGAGGGAATATCATTTCAACATACCGGTTCGAATGGATGATGGATCCTTCAAGGTTTTCAGAGGATTCAGGTGTCAGCACAACGACGCGAGGGGACCGGCCAAGGGTGGCATAAGGTTCCACCCGCAGGAAACCATCGACACGGTCAGGGCCCTCTCGATGTGGATGACCTGGAAGTGCGCCGTGGTTGATATCCCCCTTGGAGGCGGCAAGGGCGGAGTGATATGCGACCCCCACAACCTGTCCATGCGGGAGCAGGAGCTGCTGTGCAGGGGCTGGATACGACAGCTGGTCCGCAACATAGGGCCGCTTCAGGACATTCCGGCGCCGGACGTGATGACCAGCGCCCAGCACATGCTCTGGATGATGGACGAGTACGAGTCCATCATGGGCGGCAAGTATCCGGGAGTGATTACCGGCAAGCCCGTGGGCATGGGCGGAAGCCTGGGAAGAACCGAAGCCACCGGCTTCGGCCTCATATTCACCGTAAGGGAAGCTCTGAAACAGCTGGGCATAAGGCCCCAGGACACCACGGCCAGCATTCAGGGATTCGGCAATGTCGCCCAGTACGCGTTCAGGCTGTACTGCCAGCTTGGAGGAACGGTCACCTGCGTTTCCTGCTGGGACCAGGCGGACCAGAAGGGCTACGCCTACCGCAGGAAGGACGGCATAGACCTGGACGAACTGCTGACCGTCACCGACAAGTTCGGAGGTATCGACAGGAAGAAGGCGGAAGAGCTGGGATACGACGTGCTGGACGGCGACGACTGGATAGAACAGGAAGTCGACATCCTTCTTCCCTGCGCCCTGGAGAACCAGATAAACGCAGAGAGCGTGAAGAAGGTAAGCAGCAGGGTCAAGCTGATAGGGGAGGGGGCCAACGGGCCCACCACCCCAGAAGCCGACAAAGTGATAGAGGAAAAGGGAATCTTCAACATTCCGGATTTCCTTGCCAACGCCGGCGGGGTCACCTGCTCCTACTTCGAGCAGGTCCAGTCCAACATGAACTACTACTGGACCAAGGACGAGGTGCTGGGCAAGCTGGACCAGAAGATGACCGAAGCCTTCATAGCGGTCAGCGAGCTCGCGGAGAGGCACAAGATCTACATGCGGGACGCCGCCTACGTGATAAGCGTGGGCAAGGTGGTGGATGCCTGCCGGGTCAGGGGCTGGGTCTAGAAGCTTCACGGACCACTAAGGAAAGAGGCGCCCGTTCCCGTCGGGCGCCTCGCTTGCATGATGCGGTGTATCCATGAACTGTTTTTTCTGCTCTGACCTGCACGGAAGCGAAGAGCGCTATTCAATGCTGTTCCGGGCCGTCCTGGAGGAGGCCCCCGATGGAGTGTTCCTCGGCGGCGATATCCTTCCCGGGGCCGTTGCGACTCTGGCGTCGGGAATATCCGGCAGCGATTTCATCAGCCGGCTGCTGACCGCTGAAACGCTCCGTCTCAGGGAACGGATGGGACAACGTTACCCGAAGTTCTTCATCATCCTGGGCAACGACGACGGAAGGATTCAGGAGCCGGACCTGCTGGAGGGCGAGGCCATGGGACTGTGGCACTACATGCATGGACGGATGACCAGCCTCGGCCCCTTTCAGGTGTACGGCTACTCCTTCGTTCCTCCCACCCCGTTCAGGCTGAAGGACTGGGAGAAGTACGATGTCTCCAGGTTCGTGGACCCTGGCTGCGTACACCCGGCGGACGGCATTCACACGGTGCCGGTATCAGAATACGAGATGCGATACTCCACCATCAGCGAGGACCTGCGGCAGCTGACAGACGGCCATGACCTCTCCCGGGCCATCATGCTGTTCCACTCTCCCCCCTACGATACTTTCCTGGACAGGGCCGGTCTGGACGGAGTGAAGGTGGACCACGCCCCGGTGGACGTCCACGTGGGAAGCATAGCCATCGCCAGGATGATCAAGGCCCGGCAGCCCCTCGTAACACTTCACGGTCATGTCCATGAATCGGCCGGGCTCACCGGCAGGTGGATGCAGAAGCTGGGCGGAACGTTCATGTTCGGAGGGGGCCATGACGGGCCGGAACTGGCTCTGGTCAGGTTCGACCCCCATGATCCGGCCTCCGCCACCAGGGAGCTGCTGCGGAGGTGATGGAGAAGCCGATGGCCGCAACCCGCGCTTGTCTGTGCATGTTTCAGCAGGTATTGTACATTTGAGGAAAAACGAAAGCATAGACTCATATGTGCCGGTTCAAAACTCCGCCGGCGGGGTGCCTGTTGTTCAGTGGGATAAGGACGGGGCAGAGGATGCGGGCCTGGTCAAG
>JAWOBF010000132.1:0-11826 GCA_046498225.1 Candidatus Aegiribacteria sp. | reverse complement strand
TCGGGGGAGATGTGGCTGTAGATTACCTTGTCGCCCGCCCTCGCCGGCACCCAGTCGAAGACCCTTCGAAGCAGAATGGGATCGGTGCCGTAGGCGTACTTCGCGAAGTCGTCACGGTATGTATTCGTGATCGACGCCTGCAGCCTGGCCACCTCCCCGGCACTCCCCGTCTCCAGCCAGGCCTCGGCCACCTCGGGCATCCCTCCCACTACCAGGAACCGCCTCAGAGCGCCGCAGAGGTGCCGATGTGCGGCGGAAGGGAAGGACTGCCCCGGCTCCCATCCCCGTATGAGCCCGAGCTCCATCCCCAGATCCCCGGCACCCTCCATGTACTCCTCCAGCGAAAGCGGGCCCATGAAGAGGTATTGCATTCGTCCCACGGGAACCGGGAGATCACTTTCCCGGAGCTCAGCGTCAAGAAGAGAGCCTGCAGCCACCCATCGCATGGCCGGATAGTCTTCGGCCAGGTAGCGCAGGGCCGGCAGGGCGGAGGGTGCGGCCTGCACCTCGTCGAGGAACACGATGTCGCCCTCATCCGGAGATTTGCCGGCGGTGAAGCCTATCTCCTCGAGCATACGCCCGGTGTCGCCCCCGGCGAAGACCTTCTCCAGGTCGGGGTGCCTCTCCAGGTTCAGCTCGCACAGTCCGGTCTCGCCCCCCCGGACCGATGGCAGACTGCGTATGGCCGTGGTCTTGCCGACCTGACGGGCGCCCCTCAGCACCAGGCACTTCGGTCTGCGCGAGTTCAGCCACTCCTCGATCTCATCGAAAACATACCTATATATCATCGCTTCATCCGTTCATACATACCCCTATTTCATCTATAAGATTGTTGAAACATACCCGTATGTCAACATAAGACTACGGCGACGGGCACACTACGGCCGCTGCAGGCGTTCCGGCAGGTCTTGCTGCCCGGATCCGCCGAAGCATCCGGCGGCGGTACTTGCGCTTCCAGAGGGTCTGTGGGCAGCCTGTCGGAGATAAACTTCATAAGGACGGGCCTGAGAACTGAGAGCATACTGAACATACATATCATAACCGACCGCGACATCGAGGAGAGGCAGTCCTACGCCGTCAAGATAGGAGCGGTAAGCGACGCGGCCCGCCCGCTGGAGATGGGCGGCGGCGGGAGTTAGGCAGTCACTCAGCCTTCATTCGGCTTTCGTATCGGCCGTTTATCTCCCCGCGACAGAAAAAGGTGCGAGTCCCTTATCAGTATCATGAGGCTGGTGATGATCACGAAGAACTCCAGCCGTCCCAGGAACATGCCCACGGTTTCCGTCCAGAGTACAAGAGCGGGAGCGTCCGGGGCCGTTATGCCCGCCGAAAGACCCACGGTACCAAGGGCTGAGGAGAACTCGAAAAGCGAATCGGCTATGGAAAAGCCGTGGGCTACGATGATGGTGGTCCCCAGCATGAGGGTTACCATGTACAGGCCCATGTAAGTGGTCATCCGCCCCACCGTCTCCCAGTTTATGAACTTCCGTTCCTCGCCCTTCCAGTAGTAGTTGGATACAACGCTGCGGTGGGGAAGGACCCGCTGCCTGATGTTCCAGATGATGGACTTCAGCAGCAGGTATACCCGGATCTGTTTCAGCCCGCCGGCGGTGGAGTAGGTTCCTCCGCCTATCACCATGAGAACGATGATGGTGAAAATTCCCAGCGGACCGATAATACTGAACGGGACGGTGGAGAAGCCGGTTGTGGTTATGGCGGTGACCGACTGGAACAGGGCCGCTCTGAAAGTACCGGCAAATCCCATCTGCTCACTGCCGGTAAAGGTGAAGAACAGAAGCAGGGCGCCCAGCGGCACCGCTGCCGCCAGCAGTTTGACCTCACCGTCCCTAAGGGCCATTCTGAACTTGCCCCTGATAAGCAGGTACGCGGTGAGGAAGCTCATGTTGCCGGCAATCATCAGCAGATTGGTGACCGTCTCGATGCAGGGGGAGTTCCAGTACCCTATGCTGGCGGCCCTGGTGGAAAAGCCCCCGGTGGATATAGCGGCGAAGGAGTGGTTTACAGCGTCGAAGGGAGACATTCCGGCTATCCAGTAGGCTAGGAAGCCGAAAAGCGCGTAGACTGCGTATATTCGAGCGACTATCCTGGTGGACTGGACAACATGGGGGACCAGCTGAGTATCCCTTCCCTCGGCCACGGAAAGGCCCGGTCCCAGCGGCCCTATGATGGCCGTCATCATTATTATCACCAGTCCCGCGCCACCGAACAGCTGCATGAGGCTCCTCCAGAGCAGTATCGTATGAGAGGCCTTCTCCACATCCAGCACCGAAAGCCCCGTAGTGGTCCATCCGCTGACCGATTCGAAAACGGCCCCCGTGAAATTCAGCTGAGCGCCGGACATCAATGGGAAGGCGGAGAACAGACAGATGATTATCCAGCTCATGAATACGATTATCCCGCCCCAGGTGGCGTTGAGAGTGATGCTTCCGGAAACCCTGTAATGAGCGCGCAGATAGAAACCGATGGCCCCCAGAAGCAGCGACGGCAGGGCGAAATGAAGGAGCATGCCGGCCTCCTCCGGGAAGAACGGTATCACCGCCAGTGGAAGGAGGATGACGGCGGCCCCTATCAGGCAGATGGAGCCCGTATAGTGAAGAACGGCGCGGTATTTCTCCCTTACGTTCCTGTAACGGGGCAAATCAGGTCTCACCCGTTATGGTCTTGATGACGGAACCATGGTTCTCCGGAAAGGTGATGAGTATCATTCGGTCGCCGGGTTCGATACGGGTCAGCCCCCGGGGGATTATCTGCTCATCTTCCCGGGTGATGGCCGCAACCAGGGCATTCTCCGGCAGTGAGATCTCCGTGAGCAGTTTACCTGCGATGGGGGAAGCCTTGGGAACCACCACCTCCGTGATGTTGATCCTTCCCTCGCTCAGGGGGATTAGGTTCGTTATCTCCTCCATGTCGGTCCTCTGCTCGAGAACCGCTGATACCAGGTCCGTGGTGGAGTAGGCTCCTATTCCGAGCTTATGGAAGACATCCACGTTGTCCGGGTCATTGACCAGGGCAAGTGTCCTGGGCACGTCGAACTTGCGCTCCGCCAGCTGGCTGATTATCAGGTTGTCGTGATCGTTGGGCGTAACGGATATGATTATGTCCGCGTAATCCGCCCGTGAATCCCCCAGGACCTGGGGGTCACTGGCGTCGCCGTGCACAACTACCGCCTTCAGGACCTTTGACAATCTCCTGCACTCATCCCGGTCCCGGTCGATGATGGTGACGGAGTATCCCTTGGATATGAAACTGCGCGCCAGGTAATAGGCTATCCTTCCCCCGCCGGCGATTATCATCTCAAGGGATTTGCCTATCATCCTCCACCCCCAGCTCCCTGAGCAGCGCGTCACCTGAAACGATGACGGGACAGATGGTCATGATGTTCATCTCCTCGAAGACCTCTCTGCGGTTGGGATCGTTCACCCTCGCGTAGACCTCGCTGACCCCGAAGATCTCCCGCGCTATCTGTGTTACCATCAGATTGACATTATCCTCGCGGGTGGCGGCGATGAAGACGTCGGCCTCTTCCAGCTTCGTCCTCCTGAGAAGCGCTATCTCGGTTATCTCCCCCTCCACCTTGAACCCGCTGAACTCGTCGGTGAGTTCGAGAAAGGCAGAGGGATCTATATCCACCACCACCACGCTGCAGCCGCTCCTGCTGAGATTGTTGGCCAGGTAGGAACCGAACCGGCCGCAGCCCGCGATGACCACGAAACGAGGGGTCCCGTCCACCCTCGGCTACCAGTCCAGGCCGCTCTGGGAGGAGCTTCCGGTTATCCGATCCAGGTTCTTCTGGGCCGGCTTGTATGTCGGGTCGATATCTGTGGCGGCCAGGTACTGCTTCCTCGCCTCGGCCTTCTTGCCCTGGAACTCGAAGAGGACACCCAGCAGGTTCAGGGCTTCGGCCTTGGTGGGGTCCTTCGCTATGGCCCTGCCGATAATCTCCATGGCCCGCGGGAAATCCCGGTCCGTTACGGCCTTCTTGCCCAGCTGTATCAGGTCATCGTAGCTTTCCGCGTCTTTCTCGGAGAGGGATTCCCGGCCCGCGATGTCGCTTATGATGTCCCTTATCTCTTTAGGCGAGAACGGCTTCTGAATGTAGTCCACCGCTCCCTGCTTCATCGCCTCAACGGCATTCTCGATGGTCCCGTACGCTGTAATGATTATCACCCTGACACCTTCTGAGATCTCCCTCAGGCGGCGCAGGACCTCCAGGCCGTCCATTCCGGGCATCTTCAGGTCCAGCAGGATGATGTCGTAGTCGTTCTCCGCTATCTTCTCCAGGCCTTCCTCACCGTTCACCGCCGAGTCCACGGAAAAACCCATCGGCTCTATGGCGTGGGAGAGGGTGAGCCGAATGTTCTTCTCGTCGTCTATTATCAGGATCCGTTTATCCTCCATCATGCCTTCTCCTTTGATTTTTCTCTGTAAACCGGGAGGGTAAAACTGAAAGTGCTCCCCTCGCCGGGGACGGAATCCACCCAGATGGTTCCTCCGTGGGCGCGGACTATCTCCCTGCAGATGGCAAGGCCCAGCCCGCTTCCACCGGCTCTGGCATCACCCTTTACCTGAGCGAACTTGTCGAATATCCGCGACTGCTGCTCGTAGGGAATGCCGGCTCCGTTGTCGCTGACGCTTATCTGGACCTGGGGGCCGGCGGCCACGGCCTTGAGCTCGATGACACCGTCTTCCCCCGTGTACCTCAGAGCGTTCGAGACGAGGTTGGTCAGCACCCAGGTTATCTTGTTGGGATCGGCCTTCACCGGAGGCAGGTCTTCCCTCGCGGTTCTTCTCAGTTCCACCTTCCGCTCTTCAGCGGAGACGGTCAGGGCGGCTTCCGCCTTCTCCAGGAGCATGGCGGGGTCGACCCTGTCGAACTCCATCTCTATCTTGCCCGACTCGATCCTGGAAAGATCAAGAAGGTCGTTCACGAGGCTCTTGAGACGGTGAACATCCTCATCGGCGGCGTTCAGAAGTTCCTTCTCCTTGTCGGAGAGCTTGCTTTCCGTGCCCTCCTTCAGCAGCGAGATCGACATCTCCATGCTGGTGAGGGGCGTCCTGAGCTCGTGGGAAGCTGTCATGACGAATTCGCTCTTCAGCCTGTCCAGCTCCCTGAAATGAGTGATGTCCCTGAGCTGGAGTACGACTCCTATCAGAGCGTTGCGCTTGGTCTTGATGGGAGTGATGTTGAACTGGTAGGTCTTTCCCTTCTCTTCTCCACCGAGGGAGATTATCCTCTCCTCCCTTCCGATGGCCGGAGCCTCCCCTGTTTCTATGGTCCTCTTGATCATCTCGTACAGCCTGTCGTTCTTGATTATCTCGAGGGCGTGTGTTCCCCCGACCTGATCGATGCCTACGGAGAGCGCTTCGGCTGCCGATGGGTTTATCGCGGTAACGGTGGAATCCGCATCGATGAGAATGACGCCGTCATCTATGTTCCGCAGAACCGCCTCGCTCTTGTGCTTCTCCGCCAGTATCTGCTCGATGTTCATTTCGCTGTACAGCTTGAGTTCCCTGGCCATGGTGTTGAAGCCTTCCGCCAGTTTTCCCACCTCGTCCCTGCTCTTTGTCCTGATGTTGATGTTGTAGCTGCCCGAAGCGATCTCTTTGGTGGCTTCCAGCATCTGACGGAGAGGCCTTACCAGCAGCTTGGACAGGAACAGGCTGAATCCCACGCCGACGATTATCACAATGGCTCCGATTACCACCATTGACCACATGGCCCGTTCCGCCACTTCACCCGCTATCAGGCTCGCGTTGTACATGGTGTTCTGGTTTATCTCCCGCAGGCTGGCGCACATGTTCCGGACCGACATGAAGGAGGGAAGAACCGATTCATGGTACAGCAGAGGGGCCGTACTGTCTTCCCGGGCTATGTGGAGCCTGAGCTCCGAAGTCTTCCCCAGGTAGTCCATGTACAGGCTGTCTATGGAATCGATTATCTCCTGCTCTCCCCGGATGGTAACGTTGTCCCTCGCCCTTCCGAACCACTGCAGGAAATTGGATTCGTGGGTCTGGAACATAGCCTTGTTCTCTTCAACGTAGCCCAGCAGCATGAGGAGCAGTCCGCTGTCCTGACGCTCTATGGCGTCTATCATGTTCTCCGCCGCCAGGATGCTCCTGTAATTCTCCTGCAGTATGGCGTCGGTGGCGTTGCCGAGGTCGACTATGTTCATCAGCGCCAGGACTATCACGACCACAGTCAGGATGAGAGTAATACTGTATCCGAGAAGTATCTTGATGCGCAGGCTCTTGAACATTTCACCCCCCGGCGGATAAGGGAAAGCAAAGCGTTGAGAAGGAACAATAGGCCGTGAGCATGAAGGTGTCAAATCGTTTTCCGGAATTCTTCGGGACCTTGCGCTCGCGTTCCCGCGGGAGGTGTGTGGAGGCGGTCAGGATGACCGGTGGAAAAGAGTCTTGAAAAGACCCCGGAACCATGACACCAGCTTCTTCTCGCTGGACTTGTACAGCAGGACGGAGCAGGGCGCCCGGTTGCTTATCCGGTCTGCGTGATGACCGAACAGGAACCTGTTGAAGACCCACTCCCTTCCGGGACCCACTACTACCAGGTCGTTCTCGTCGGCCACGCTGAGGATACCGCTCACGACATCACCGGAGTGTACCAGGCGGACCTCCACCGGTCCTTCCAGCTGCCGGGCCTGTTCTTCCACCGCCTCCCGTGCCTCCTCCTCTTCCAGCCCGGAACCGGACGGAAGGACATGCACCAGAACAACCTCCGTGGGTTCTTCCTGCCGAAGCGTCCTGACCACGGCAAGCCGGTTATCGTGTACATTCTGTCCCACAGGCAGGATTATCCTTTGAATATCCTGGATATCGTTTCGGGACTTGAGTATGGCGATGTCGCAGGGAGCCCTGTGCAGCACCTTGTTAACCACCCTGCTCTTCTTGACCGCCAGCGGTGTAACCCTCCCGAACCAGCCCATTATTATCAGGCCCACCCCGGTGTCCTTCGCCGCCTTCACTACGGCGTCGGGTATGGACCGAGCCGTGGCGGCCAGGGGTTTGGCCACCCTGCTCATCCTCGTGGCGAAGTGGGTCATGTCCATCACCAGCTGTGAGCTCTTCCTCCATGAAGCCGCGCGCTGTGGAAAGGGAGCCTCGGTGGTGACGTTCATTATGTGCAGCACCGAGGATGCGTCCGTAAGCCGCCTGCCCAGCAGAACCAGCTGGTCGGCAGTATTCGGATTGGAGACGCTGATAAGTACATGGTCGTAGCTCCTGCTGCTGTTTTCCGTGCTTCCCCTCTCCCTCTGTTCCTCACTCATAATGGTTCCTCCAGACGCTGCCTGACGTCGACGTTGAGAAGCAGCACGTTCACTCTTGCCTGTCCGAAAATGCCGGCGAACCTTCCTTCCTCCCGCTCCCGGACCATGCTTTCAAGTTCCTCCTCAGGAATGCCGGTGGCCCCGCTTACCCTGGGGATCTGAAGATAAGCAGCCCCCGGTGTGATGTGCGGGTCCAGCCCCGAACCGGATTCGGTCACCCACCCCACCGGGACATCCTCCCCGGCTATTCCCATCGCTTCCAGCTCTTCAAGCCTCGACGCAACCCTGTCGGTGAGGGCCGGGTTGTAGGGCCCGAGGTTCTGAGAACCGCTGTTCATGCCGTCGTAACCCCTGAATGACGGACGGGGATGGAAGAACGTATCGGAGAGGAAAGGCTGGCCGATGAGCGCAGAGCCTGCAGGCCGGCCATGCAGGTACACTATGCTGCCACCGGCCTGTTCCGCCCAGAACAGCTCTCCGGCAAGAAGGAGTACGGCCGGATAGGCTGCCGAGCAGACCACCACGAAGAAAAGCAGCAGCCTGAGGGACGTGGAAATCCGCCGCCGCCACGAAACCGGCTGGGGAACGGGTATCTCCCGGGCTTCCTCGGCCGCGCTCTCTTCGCTCACCATTTCTTCCGTGTCCTCCTTACGGCCTTTTTCTTCCATCAGAAGAATCCCAGGCTGACCAGCAGGGTGTCAAGCAGCTTGATGCTTATGAAGGGGGCGATGAAACCGGCGCCCCCGTACACCAGCATGTTCTTGGTCAGCATCTTCGAGGCGCTTACAGGCTTGTACTCCACTCCGCGCATGGCCAGGGGAATGAGAAAAGGGATTATCAGGGCGTTGTATATCAGCGAAGCTATGATGGTGCTCTGTGCGGAATGGAGGTTCAGCAGGTTTATCTTGCCCAGTATCGGGGCCCCGGTGGAGAAGATGGCGGGGACGAGCGCGAAGTACCTGGATACGTCGTTGGCGATGCTGAAAGTGGTGAGCGAGCCCCGTGTCATGAGAAGCTGCTTGCCGATGCCCACCACTTCGATGAGCTTCGTGGGGTCGGAGTCCAGGTCCACCATATTGCCCGCCTCCTTGGCGGCCACCGTGCCGGCGTTCATGGCCAGCCCCACATCGGCCTGCGCCAGGGCCGGGGCGTCGTTTGTCCCGTCACCCGTCATGCCCACGAGGTTGCCGGCCGCGCGTATCTCCCTCACTAAATTGATCTTCTGCTCCGGCTTGAAATCGGCGTAGTACTCATCGATGCCGGCCTTCTCTGCTATGTACCGCGCTGTCCTTTCGTTGTCCCCGGTACACATCACCGCCTTTATTCCCATCTTCTGCATCTCGGCGATCCGCATCTGGATGCCTTCCTTCAGCTCGTCCTGCAGACGGATCACCCCGATTATCCTTCCGTTCGACGAGACCGCCAGGGGAGTCCCGCCGGAGTCCGCTATCTCGTTGGCCGTCTTCTCCAGGTCCTCCGGAACGCTCTCCGCCATCTCGCTGACGGCCGCCACCGATCCCTTCCGCAGCTCCACCCCATCCGGCAGGTCAATACCGCTCATTCCCGTCTTTGCGGAGAACTCCACGAAGCCCTCCTCCGGCAGGTCGGTCTCGTTCACCCGCAGACCCTGCTTCCTCGCCAGCGCCACTATGGATCGTCCCTCCGTGGTCTCATCGTAGAATGACGTCTTCAGGGCCGCCTCCGCCACGTCCTCCTCGCTGCTGCCGCCCAGCGGGATGAAGCCTGTGGCTACGCGCTCGCCGGTGGTAATTGTGCCGGTCTTGTCCAGGACCAGCACGTCCAGGTCCCCGGCGGATTCCACCGCCTTCCCGGACTTGGCGATTACGTTGTGCCTGGTCACACGGGTCATGCCGGCTATCCGTATGGCCGAGAGCAGGGCGCCCACAGTGGTGGGCATCAGGCCGATGAGCAGAGCTATCTGGTTCGCCACGTCCACCGTCATGTTCACGTACCGGCCGAAGAAAGACATGGTGGATATCACCAGCATGTAGATGAAGGTGAAACTGGCCAGGAGCAGGGTTAGGGACACCTCGCTGGGCGTCTTCTCCCTGCTGGCGCTCTCCACAAGCCCTATCATCCTGTCCAGGAAGGATTCCCCGGCCTCGACGCTTATCTCCACCTTTATCCTGTCGCTGAGGACCTCGGTGCCGCCGGTGACCGAGCTGCGGTCGGTCCCGCTCTGGCGGATGGCCGGTTCGGACTCCCCGGTGATCGCGGACTCGTCGATGGAAGCGGAGCCCTCCACGATGGTGCCGTCCCTCGGGACTGTCTCGCCCTTGACCACAAGTACCAGGTCTCCCTTTTTCAGCTCCTCCGCGTCCACCGCTTCGCAGCTCTCCGCATCGATATCGTCCAGCGGCGCGTCCCGTTCTATGCGGTTGGCCCGAATGTCCTCCTTCATGGCTCGAAGGCTGTCGGTATGGGCTTCCCCCTGAGCCTGGGCCAGGGATTCGGCGAAGGTGGCAAACAGGAGAGTAAAGACCAGTATAGCCGCTATCACGCCGTAATAGACCCTGCTCTCCGCCCCGGCGAAGAAACCGGGAGTGATGGTCATCATCAGCACCATCACCGTTGTTATCTCCACCACGAACAGCACGGGGTTCTTGATAAGGTAGCGTGGGTCCAGCTTGACCACCGATTCCCTGAGCGCCTGCATTATCTGTTCCCTGCCCATGGTCACGTCCCCATCAGGATCTCGGCGATGGGTCCCAGGGCCAGGGCGGGAATGAAGACCAGGCCGCTGATTATTATCAGGACGCCGATGAATAGGATAAGGAACGCCAGGCTCTCCACCTTCATGGTGCCGGCGGTTTCCGGGCGTATCTTCTTACGGGCGAAGGAGCCGGCTATGACCATCTGCAGGAATATCGGCACGTATCTGGCCAGGAGAATGACCGCCCCGCAGGTAAGATTGTAGAACGCCGTATTGTCCCTGAGCCCCTCGAACCCGCTGCCGTTGTTGGCCGCGACGGAGAAGTACTCGTACAGGATCTGGCTCAGTCCATGGTAGCCGGAATTCGTTATGCCTTCCCGGCCCGCTCCGGTCACGATGGCCAGTGATGTGGGGAACAGCACCAGTGTGGGCAGAAGCAGTATTATTATGGCCGCCCACTTTACCTCGAACGGCTCCACCCTCTTGCCCAGGTAGCTGGGAGCCCGGCCTACCATCTGGGCTCCTATGAACACGCATATCAGCACATACGTCAGCAGGTTCAGCAGCCCTGTCCCCACTCCTGCCACCAGGCAGTTCATGCTCATGCCAAGGAACAGCGCCAGCTGTCCCATGGGAGTAAAGCTGTCGTGCATGGAATTGACCGCGCCGCTGGTGGTGGATGTGGTGGAGACTCCCCACAGGGCGCTGAGCGTGGGCCCGAAACGGGTCTCCTTTCCCTCCATGTTTCCCCCGGTCTGGTCCAGCCCCAGCTCACCGAAAGCGGGATTGGCCCCTGTCTCCCCATGGACGGCCATTCCCAGCAGCACCACGATGATGATGGATACCGCCGCAAGCAGCACCACACCGTGCTTCCTCTTGCGCATCCATACACCGTAGGCGTAGACGGTGGCCATGGGTGCCGCCAGCAGGACCAGGTTCAGCACCATGTTCGTGAATGGAGTTGGATTCTCGTAGGGGTGAGAAGCGTTGGCGCCGAAGAAACCGCCTCCGTTGGTACCCACCATCTTGATGGCCTCCAGCGCCGCCACCGGTCCACGGGCTATCACCTGGCCGGCCCCTTCCAGGGTCCTCACCTCCACCGAGCCCTCCATGGTCTGCGGAGTGCCCTGCACCATCAGGACCAGGGCCACCACGAGGCTCAGCGGAAGAAGGAACCGCACCACCGATTTCACCAGAGCCGTGTAGAAGTTCCCCAGCCGGGGGTCTTCCCTGTTGAGCAGACCCCGGGCGAAACCCACCATGTAGGCCATTCCGGTACCCGCGGAAACGAACATGGCAAGCACCACGGCGAACAGCTGGGAGAAGTAGCTCAGGCTGACCTCCCCGGAATAGTGCTGCTGGTTTGTGTTGGTTATGAAGGTCGCCACGTTGTGGAAAGCCAGGTGCCAGCTGGTCCCCGGGATGCCATCAGGATTGAGGGGGAGCGACCCCTGGAGCATGAAGACCAGGTAGAGGAAGACGAACATGGCGATGTTCAGCGTAAAACCGGAGAGGAAGTACTCCTTCCACCCCATGGATCGGCTGCTCTGAATTCCCGTTATCCGGTAGATGAACCGTTCAATGGGTCCCAGGAAAGGTTTCTCGACATACGTTGTCAGCAATGAGAGCCTGGCGGCGGAATCCTCCGCATCCATCTCCCGCCGGAACACCCACGCCAGGTACTCCCCCAGGACGTATACCAGCCCGGCCAGTACGACTATGAACAGCAGCAGGGGAAGGATGACGGCTGCCGCCACCTAGAATTTCTCCGGACGGATAAGTACGTACCCCAGGTAGATGAAGATGAGTCCCGATATTATCAGCCAGAGAGTCTGACCGTTCATA
>JAWOBF010000059.1:0-124616 GCA_046498225.1 Candidatus Aegiribacteria sp. | reverse complement strand
CCTTCCGAATACATCACAAAAGGGTCTGATTCCAGGGGTGTGGCTAACATCGTCATCGAGGATGATGAGGAAATATGGCAGTTCACTCTGGTAGATGATTCCAGAGCGCTTCTCGTAACCAGAGAAGGAATAGAGTCGGAAGTCCGGTTCGATTTCGATTCGGAAAGGGCAAAGTTTTCTCCCAACGGTCGATATATAGCTATGTACGATATGAGAACCTCTGAACTTGCACGAATAGACTTATACGATGAAGAGTTCGAAGTTGTACGACCATTTCAGGACTCCACCCATGATGGCTACATTCATGCAACCTGTAGGATTACGAATTCAGGTTCTATAGTGTTAGTCCACGGCCGTACTTGCCGTATCTATGACAGCGATTTAAATCTTGTTGTATTTAACTATTCTTCGCAAATTTCATCTATGTGCTATGCTGATGATGGAAGCAGAGTTTTTATCACATATGGCGACAGTGTAATAGCATATGATTCTTCTGGAGAGATGATATGGTCCCGTGAATTGGACCTATATCCTAATCGAGGATATGTGTCATTTCTATACTGCTCTCCCGATGGTAGAGTCTTGGTTGTAGTAGTTGATTATTCACTGGAGCTTCATGTACTGGATGGAGACACCGGAGATATTATCCATACTAGAACAACTGAAGGTTACATAAGGGAATGGTTAACCTTTAGTCCAAATTCATCATTGTATTCTTATCCGGAAATGCTGGATCGTGAAGAAGATTCCGGGGGGGTTATATCTCTTGTGCTTGATGCAGGACCTCATGATTCTGAGGATTTAAGACGTTCCGAATATGTCGAATATTTGCGGGGATTACGTCGACATTTTGAACCAATCGCGGTTTCGAACTCCGGGCTGCAGCTCTACAGAGTGAACACAGACGACAGAGTATTCAGATACGTTCTTTTCTCTCCTGATTTCCAGCCCCTGTATCGGTCGGAAGAGATTTCCTGGGAAACCTGGGCAGATGAATTCACATTCTCGGGAGCTATAAGTAGCAATTCAGAAGAGTTCTGCTACTTTGACGGTCAAGTGATACAGGTATTCTCGATTGAAGGGATCAGATAAGGATTCCGGGCTTTTGCTGTCCGTCACTTGATTGTTCCGACCCAAGCATCCTTGGTGAGAATTGACCAATGCCCATGTTTCCTCCGAATTCTAAGATAGCTCAGAACGGATTCACTTATGAATGTTGCACGGTTCCATACTCTTGGATCAGGGTCAGGTGTAGGCTTCCCTATTTGAGGGACAGTTGTTAGAATGAGATTTCCTAGAAGAACAGAGGCAGGAAGTCATGATTCATAAGCCCCGATTCACAGAATACAGGATCTTTGGTGACAATCCTATCTGTCAATTCTGTCGGAGGGCTCAGTGGAATATACGAGTCAAATCTATCTCTCCTGCAATCCCGGAGCGGTTCACACAGTCTTGAGGACTAGTCGGGTTGCTCTTCTTTTTCGGAAACGATGTCCTCGATTCGGGATGCGATAGATATTGCATCCTGGATGGCTGCATTGATGTATTCTTCTTTGGTATCGGGAGTTACAAGGCCTGCTTCAACGTATGATCCGTATATACGGCCTGCGGCCTGAACCAGTACTCTCTCGTTTTCCTGAAGGTCGAAGTAGTGTGTCTCAGTCCTGTTAGCTTCGTACCGTTCCATCATTTTCATGGCTTCGTCAAGGCTGGAGTTATCGCTCATGACAGGTCCTTTCCATGGTGAATTTGTTATCTGAATATACCTCAGTTGCAATACCCATACAAAGACCGGGCTAACCTATCTTACCTTTACACTACATATTATTATAACATTTAGCAATAAACTATTCTCCCCCTTGAAACCCTCTCCGATGCAGAGTACACTTACTGTATGAGCATGAATTACAGAGCGGACGAACCGGGATCTTTCCATCACGTGATCTCACGTGCTGTTGAAGGAAAAGACATTTTCCGCGCATACAAACAGCAGCGTTACTTTATCGACAAAATTGAATCTCTGGTTGAAGAGAACTGTTTTAAGGTTCATGCCTGGGTGCTGATGTCGAATCATTTTCATTTACTGCTTGAAGTTCAGGATATGAGTTTGTCTTATTCGATGCAGAGGCTTCTGTGTGGATACGCAATGTATTACAACAGGTCAATGGAGCATTGCGGACATGTATTCCAGGGAAGGTACCGTTCAATACTTGTAGAGAAAGAAAGCTATTTTCTTGAACTGGTGCGTTACATTCACCTGAATCCCCTGAGAGCACATATCGTAAAATCTATCAAGGAATTGGATAGCTATTCACAGAGCGGTCACTCACATATCACCGGCAGGAGGAATTATCCTTGGCAGACAACTGATTTGATCAGAACGGATTTCTCCAGTGGGGCAGATAACGGAGAATGGTTTCAGAACTACATTGATTTCCTGCAGGATGGTTCAGATGAAAAGCAAACCGAATACGCATCCGGTTCGTATCTGATAGGAAGAAAAGGCGTGCTTTCCAGCACGGATGCGAAGGAGAAAAGAACAGATAAAGCTGCGGTAAGAGTGCTTGGTTCAGAGAGCTTCGCCAGGAAAGTATGCAGGGACCTGTATGGTTCAAGGAAAGTTCGAATAAGGAACAGAGCTTACGAGCATAAGGCCATACTGAAGTTGATACAGGATGCTGCTAGAATTACCGGAATACCCGCGGAAGTTCTTCGGAAACCAAGAGGATCTCGAAGGACTTCTCGCGTTCGGCGGATCCTGGTGAAGTTGATGATGTCAGAACTATATATAAGTCAAGCAGATACGGCACGATATCTGGGTATTGCAGAGAGTGTGGCAGCGCGTCATTTCAGATCTGAACTAGATCCAGATGGCTTTATAGTCATAAACGAGATTAAACGGTCAATAAAGGTAAGATAGGTTAGCCCGGCCTTGAAAGGGCGGAGACAAGCTCCGCCCTTTTTCTGTCAGATTTCCTCATCAAGGCCTGCTTGATGCAGGTCTATCTGCAGACCACCACCCTGCTGGTGGATACGCTGCCCATGGGGTCTATCGACTTTATCATGTAGACACCCTGGGGAATAGCTCCGGTATCCCAGGTAAGAGCGTGCATACCCTCTTCGAGTTCACCTGAGTGTATCTTCGCCACAGCCCTGCCGGCGGTGTCGTAGACGGTCATCTCGAAACTGCCGCTGCTGGCGAGAGATACAGGGATGGTCAGAAGACCTGCTACGGGATTGGGTCTGGGGGTTCCGACCATAGTAACGAGCCCCTGAGGTTGGTCCCCAATGCTTACTCCGTCGTTGATTGTTCCCTCGGCAGGAAGTGCGTTATGGGCAGTCACCATCCAGGAGATATTGCTGAGTCCGCCGATGGGGTCAAAGGTGAGGGTTACATGACCAGTCGAATCGGTATGCCCGCTTACCCAGAGTTCATCATGAGACATGCAGACCAGTGCGTTGTTCACGGCTCCCCTTGAGTCGTCATCAACGTAGAAGGTGGCTTCGGTGGCTCCCGAGGGAAGTGTGGAGGGTGCGTCGACGTAGAGGTCGTGCGGTACATCCGTCCTCATGTCCATGGTTGGATCGCCGAACCAGTGGAAAAGGTCCCACTCGACCTCTGTTCGGTCCGTGGGATAGGGGCACATTGGGGCCGAGGCCTCCATTTCGAACTTAGCGCACATCAGGGCCTGCCCGGTCAGGTAGTTTCCCGTGGGATCGGTGTAAAGGGAAGGCGGGGATGTGTACTCGTCGTTGAAGGATTTGTAGAGGCCGTAGCAGAGGTAGTCGTTCCAGTAGCTGTAGCTGACCTGGGTAGCCGCCAGGACACCAACCGCTCCCCCTTCCATCCTGAAGAAGTTCTCGGCGAAACAGTCACTGGAGAACTGGCCTGTCAGACAGTTGACGCTCATAACCATAGGCGTCATCTCACCGTTATTGAGTCCGGTTAGGTCTGATATGTAAAATGCGGGATCCCCCCATCCGGAGGTGCTGCCGTGGTCCCTGTGCTGCACCAGAAATACACCGTCGTTGATGCTGGAGAGTATACCTGAGGCGTCACCATCCCAGACTATGTCCGAGGGTATCATCTGACCGGCGCTGGGAAGGTCGCTCCGGTAGTAGTAAGGGGGTGAAGCAGAGGTGTTCTTCGTGTATTCCCGCTGTACCTCCTTGCCGTAGATATCGATATAAGTATCACGAACCGTTTCGCATGTGAAGCAGAACCAGCGCTGGGCGATGTTGCTGGAGCTGGACTCAGCCTGGAAGTATCCGGCACACAGTACATTACCCCAGAAATCAGGATCCATCAGGGGGTCGAACTGCCACTTGAGTATCTTGCTTTCAACTATAGGGTAGTGGCTGGTAGGGGTAACGAAGCGTCCGTGGAAGATGTCAGCGTGAAAGTCGGAGGACCCGTCCATGCACACGTACCTGTTGTCGCTGTACATTCCCGTGGGTGCGCTGTAACTGATGATGTCATCGTGGTCGCCTACGAATAGTACGAAGCTGGGAGGTATTTCCCAGTTGTCGTAGGCATTCTGTATATAGTCCTTTATCTCGGTTTGATTCCAGCTCCCGGCAGCGACTATTGCGGTAAGGTAGCCCTGGTTCATCTTGGCGGTTATGAACTCGTCCATCATCGTGTCGACGAAATCGTCCCCCGCCAATATGAGGAGGTCAGCCTCTGTAATATCATTGGCCTGGCGGATGTTAGACGCCCTGATGGGTTCGTTGGAGTTGTAGATCACGGTTCTTTCCGGCTGCTGCAGGATCTGGGCGTTCACAAGTGTTCTGAACGTGTTCATGAAGAACCTGCTAAGAAGCCTGGAATCGACGTTGACGGCTCCTCCGAGTTCCACGGTCACCCTGAGTTTCGGAGTAACGGTGAGAATACCGGTTTCGGCGTTCCAGCTGAAGGGTATCACATTGAAACGGCCGATGTTCACTCCCCTTACGGTGCCCATTTCCTCGTATACCGCCGTCTCGGAAGGATACTCTCCTTCGCTGTAGGTTTCAGACAGGTAGGTGAAAGGAATTGGCTCCCGAGAGCTGTCGATGGGTATCGGCTGCATCGGGGAGGGGGTCACGCCCTCGAAGGCAACCGGATCCACCAGGGCCTCCACGGTGATACTGATCCCGGGATTTTCAGGTACCGCCGCCAGGAAGGACGCCTTCGGGAGCATGGGGGCTCCCTCAGCTGCGGCGTAGGGCGTGAGGGCGGGAACGTTCAGTGTGTTGAAACTGATGCCGTCCTGCATGAACTGGCTGCTGGAGAAACCCGGAAGAGTTATCTCCACCACGAAGCTCGACGGTGTACACTCCACCACCTCGAGGTTTGCATGGTTGACATCGGTTAATCCGAAATCAATCCACTCACCCATGACAAGGGCGGGAAGAAATAATATCAAGGCGATATATTTCATACTTTCTATCCTCTTTTCCTGCTGCTGTTTGGAATAAAATAAATGGAAATTAATACATAATACCGCGCTGATAGAAAAGCAACTGAAGATCTGATGAATATCTATCCAACTCTAGTACTCGAGTAAGCCATTGTACTGTCTCAAAGCCCATTAGGGCGTCAACGATCTATGGTTTTCCAAATGGGTCTTCACGCTGACTTTGGAGTTCCAGGATTATCAGAAACGAAAGCGATATGAATATCTTCAAAGTGTGGTGGCTGGTTATTTCATATCAGAACTGAATCAAAGCAACTAATAGTCATAAACGAGATTAAACGGTCAATAAAGGTAAGATAGGTTAGCCCGGCCTCGAGAAAAGAGGCCGGGCTGGGTTTTGAGTTACTTCCGGGTTATTCCCAGGTTACTCTCAGGTCACTTTCAGGTCATTTTCAGGTCATTTTCAGGTTACTTCCAGGTCATCTGCTCCATCTGCTTGTAGATATTCCACCTGCGGTCTACCTCAATCTGGGCGTCCTTCATCAGCTTTTCAGCATGCTCCGGCATGGTCTTCACCAGGCTCTTGAACCGGGCCTCGTTGTAGGCGAAGTCCCTGAACGGGATGGAGGGGTCCTTGCTGTCCAGTGTAAGAGGTTTTCCGTCCTCCTCTATCTTCCTCGGGTCGAACCTGAGAAGTGGCCAGAAGCCTGACAGGACCGCGTTCTTCTGTTCGTCCAGGCCGCAGGTCATGTTTATTCCGTGGGCGATGCAGTGGGTGTAGGCGATGATGATGCTGGAGCCCTTGTAGCTCTCGGCCTCGGTGAAGGCCTTCAGCGTCTGTCCGTAGTTTGCTCCCATGGCCACCTGGGCCACGTAGATGTTGCCGTAGCTCATGGAGAGCATCGCCAGGTCCTTCTTGGGCTGAGGCTTGCCGGAGTAGGCGAACTTGGCAACCGCCGCCAGGGGCGTAGCCTTGGAGCACTGTCCTCCGGTGTTGGAGTATACCCCGGTATCGAGTACCAGGACATTGACGTCCCGGCCCTGGGCCAGGACATGGTCCAGGCCGCCGTAGCCTATGTCGTAGGCCCATCCGTCCCCGCCTATCACCCATACGCTCCTGTGGACCAGGTAGTCGGCCACGCTCTCCAGCATCCTGGCTTCCCCGGAATCGATACCGGAGAGCTTCCCGCGGAGTTCCGCGACCCTTTCACGCTGCTTGTCTATCTGTTCCTCGGTATCCTGCTTCGCTTCCAGAAGGGATTTAGCCAGGTTGTCTCCCACCTTCGATGCCAGCTTTTCCAGGAGTTCCCTGGCCACCTGGGTATGCTTGTCCGCCGTGAGCCTGAAGCCGAAGCCGAACTCGGCCGCGTCCTCGAACAGGCTGTTGTTCCAGGCGGGGCCCCTTCCGTCTTCGTTGAAGGCGTAGGGAGTGGTGGGCAGGTTGCCGCCGTAGATGGAGCTGCAGCCGGTGGCGTTGGCTATGGTGGCCCTGTCGCCGTAAAGCTGCGTGAGCAGCTTCACGTACGCGGTCTCGCCGCAACCGGCGCAGGCGCCGGAGTACTCGAACAGGGGCCTGAGGAGCTGGGTCTCCTTCACGCTGGCGGTGTTGACTTCCGCCCGCTCGAAGTCCGGAATGTCCAGGAAGAAGCTGTAGTTCTCACTCTCCGGTTCCCGCAGCGGAAGCTGGTTCTCGAGGTTGATGGCCTTCCTGTCCTTGTCCTCCTTGTTCTTGGCGGGACAGACATGAACGCAGGTGCCGCATCCGGTGCAGTCCTCGGGAGCCACCTGGACGGTGAACTTCAGGTCCTTGAACTTGCCGCCCTTCGCGTCGGTGTGCTTGAAGGTGTCCGGCGCGTCCTCGAGATGCTTATCCTCGTACACCTTCATCCTTATTGCGGCATGGGGGCAGACCAGGCTGCAGAAGCCGCACTGTATGCAGATGTCCGGTTCCCACACCGGTATCTCCAGCGCCACGTTGCGCTTCTCCCACTGGGTGGTACCGGTGGGCCAGCTGCCGTCCGCGGGCATGTCGGATACGGGAACATCGTCCCCTTCCATCCTTATTATCTTCGCGGTCACCCTCTGCACGAACTCCGGAGCTTCTTCCGGCACTGTGGGCGGGACCTCTATGCTGCTGGTGGCCTTGTCGGGGTATTCCACCTGATGGAGGTTCGCCAGTGTGTGGTCCACGGCCTCGAAGTTCTTCCTGACTATCTCATCGCCCTTCCTGCCGTAGGTCTTCTTGATGGCGTCCTTGATCCTGGCGATGGCCTCGTCCCTGGGCAGCACTCCAGAGATGGCGAAGAAGCAGGTCTGCATTATGGTGTTTATCCTGACGCCCATGCCGGTTTCCCGGGCCACATCGTAGGCGTCTATCACATAGAACTTCACCTGTTTCTCTATCATGGCTTCCTGCACCTGCCTGGGAAGCATGTCCCAGACCTCGTCCCTGTTGTAGGGGGAGTTGAGCAGGAAGGTGGCTCCCTTCGCCGCGTAGCCCAGCACGTCGTACTTCTCCAGGAAGATGCTCTGGTGGCATCCTACGAAATCCGCCGACCGTATCAGGCAGGTCTGCTTGATGGGCTCCGGGCCGAACCTGAGATGGCTGACCGTCCTGGCCCCGGCTTTCTTGGAGTCGTAGACGAAGTAGCCCTGGGCGTAATTGTCCGTCTCCTCGCCGATTATCTTAATGCTGTTCTTGTTGGCGCCTACGGTCCCGTCGGAGCCCAGACCCAGGAAGACAGCCTGGATGGTGTCCGGAAACTCCAGCTCGAAGTCGAAGTCCACATCCAGGGATGTTTCGGTCACGTCGTCGGTGATTCCCAGTGTGAAGTGATTCTTCGGACTGTTTTTGCCCGCTTCGTCCAGTACGGTCTTGACCATAGCCGGGCAGTATTCCTTGCTGGAAAGCCCGTACCTGCCGCCGATGACCCGAATGTCACTCCTGCCGTTCTCGGCCAGGGCGGTGACCACGTCGAGGTAGAGCGGCTCCCCGGGAGCGCCCGGTTCCTTGGTCCTGTCCAGCACCGCTATGTTCTTCACCGAATCGGGAATGGCGGACATGAGAGAATCGATGTGGAACGGCCTGTAGAGCCGGACCTTGACCAGTCCCACCTTTTCTCCCCTGTTACTGAGGTATTCCACGGTCTCGTGGGCCGTCTCGCAGCCGGAGGCCATCTGCATTACTACGGTCTCCGCGTCGGGAGCGCCCACATAATCAAACAGATGGTAGCTTCTGCCGGTGAGTTCGGCGAACCTGTCCATGTAATCCTGAACTATGCCCGGTGTGGCCATGTAGTAGGGATTGACCGTTTCCCGGCCCTGGAAGTAGACATCGGGGTTCTGGCTGGTTCCCCGGACGACCGGGTGGTTGGGGTCCAGACCCCTGTTCCTGGCGGCTATCACCAGTTCATCGTCCATCATCTTCCTCAGGACCTCGTCCGGGACCATCTCTATTTTCTGTATCTCATGGCTGGTCCGGAAACCGTCGAAGAAATGGACGAAGGGTATTCTTGCCTTCAGCGTGGACGCGTGGGCTATCACCGCGAGGTCCATGGCCTCCTGCACCGAAGCGCTGGCGAGGAGGGCGAACCCCGTCTGCCTTACTCCCATGGTGTCGCTGTGGTCGCCGAATATGGAGAGGGCCTGGCAGGCCAGGCTCCTGGCCGATACGTGGAAAACCGCTGGAGTGAGTTCCGCTGCTATCTTGTACATGGACGGGATCATCAGAAGAAGTCCCTGGGACGCGGTGAACGTGGTGGTCAGCGCCCCGGTCTGCAGGGCTCCGTGGACGGAGGCGGAGGCGCCCCCCTCGCTCTGCATCTCCTGGACCAGGGGAACGGTGCCCCAGATGTTGGTCTTCCCCTGGGCCGACCACGCGTCGGCGTGCTCTCCCATGGGGCTGGAGGGAGTGATGGGATAGATGGCCACCACCTCACTGAGCTTGTGGCCCATTCTGGCCGTGGCCTCGTTGCCGTCGATGGTTATCATTTCTCTGTCCATTTTTCTCCATCCTGTTCCTTGACCGTAAACATCCTGTTCTGTCTCTTTCTCAAAACATCCTGCCCCGGGACCTGGGAAATGGTATCACGTCCCTTATGTTCTCCATTCCGGTGAAGTACATCAGAAGCCTCTCGAAGCCCAGACCGAACCCCGCGTGGGGAGCCGAGCCCCATCTCCTGATATCGAAGTACCACGAGTAGTCCTCGATGTCAATACCGCATTCCGCGGCACGTCCGGAAAGCACCTCCAGCCTCTCCTCCCTCTGGCTTCCGCCCACTATCTCCCCAACCTGGGGAAAGAGGAGGTCCGTGCAGGCCACGGTCCTGCCGTCAGGGTTGAGTCTCATGTAGAAGGGCTTTATGGCAGAGGGGTAATCGGTGACGAAGACCGGGCAGCCGAAGTGGCGGTCCGCCAGGAACCGCTCGTACTCCGTGGAGATGTCGCATCCCCACTCGGGAGGGACATCGAAGCTCTCACCGCTTTCCTGCATCAGCCGAATTGCGTCGGTATATGTTATCCTGGCGAACTCGCTCTCCGTCAGCATCCTGTAGCGCTCCTCCAGCCCCTTCTCGTAGAACCTGCCGAAGAAGGCTATGTCCTGCTCGCACCTGCGGCGGAGGTAGGAGGCGGTGTACTTGATGAACTCCTCGATCAGCGCAATGTCATCCTCCAGGTCGAAGAAAGCCATCTCCGGCTCTATCATCCAGAACTCCGCCGTATGGAACCTGGTGTCGGAGGGGTCCGCTCTGAAGGTGGGACCGAAGGTGTAGACCTTTCCCATGGCCAGCGCCATGGGTTCCGCCTCCAGCTGAGCGCTAACTGTGAGGAAAGCCTTCCTCCTGAAGTAATCGAGGGAGTAGTCCACTTCGCCGTCCACCTTCTTCAGGCCGTCGAGCTGAAGGGAAGTCACCTGGAAGGATTCTCCGGCGCCCTCGGCGTCGCTGGTGGTGATGAGGGGCGCGTGAATGTAGTAGAAACCGTTCTCATCGAAGAACCTGTGAATGGCCAGGCTGAGATGATGGCTCATTCGAAAGACCGCGCCGAAGGTGTTGGTCCTCACCCTGAGATGCGGCATGGACCTGAGGAACTCCAGCGTATGCCGTTTCTTCTGAAGCGGATAATCCTCACCCGAAGGGCCCACAACCTCCAGTTCCATGGCGTTCAGCTCGCAGGATTGCTCGGACCCCGGGGATTCCACCACCTTGCCGGTGACCTTTATGCATGCCCCGGTGGTGAGCTGCGAGAGGTCGCCGAACCCGTCCCTCTCGAACACCACCTGAAGGGGGGAGGGCGTGGAGCCGTCGGTTATCGAGGCGAAGGTCACGTTCTTGCCCGACCTGGCTGTCCTGACCCACCCGTAGACGGTCACGGTTTCCCCGGTGTGCCGGCCGTCGAGTATGGTCGCTGCTGGTGTCCTGTCTATCATGGGCTGCTCCAGGCTCTCCTGTTTCCGAAAGAGCGGACTTTCGGGATGGTTGAATAATGTCGGTTCGGAAAGATTAATCTATACAGGTTATGGGGTTCCTGCAATAGTTCTGACGTTTCCGCGCTCCCCGGCGATGGAGGGCTCGCGGAGAGCATCCCTGGAATGGCCCAGCGCCTTCCCCTGCCAGCTGTCCCGCAGCTCCATCTCTTTCCGAATAGCTTTCAGTATCCCCGACTTGTCAAGCGACCACCGGGGGCCGACGGTCAGATGCGCCGGCGCCTGGCCGGTCAGCCGCATTATCACCGCTCCGGGATGGGTGTGCTCGAGGAACTGAATTACCCTGTCCACGTACTCCCGCATTCCCGTCAGCCGGAATTCTCCACTGCGGTACCTTTTCTCCATGGCCGTACCTTTTACCACATGGAAGTTCTGAAGCTTTATTCCGGCGGCGCCGCATTCCCGAAGGAACGCCGCGTCATCCGGAACCGTCCGTCCGCTGGAGCCGGGGTAGCCCAGTATCATGTGGGCGCCGGTGAGAATACCCCTGGCGTGAAGGCGACGGAAGGCATCCCCGGACTCCTCCGCTCCGTGACACCTGTTCATGTCCCGAAGGAGCCGTTCATCGGAGGTCTGGACACCCAGCTCCACCCACAGGAAGGTTCGCCGGGAAAGTTCCTCCAGAAGGTCAATCACCGGTTCGGGCAGGCAGTCCGGCCGGGTGCAGAGGGAAAGCCCCACCACACCGGGATGCGCGAGAACGGCCGTGTACAGCCTCCGCAGCCGGGAAACATCGCCGTAGGTGGTGGTATAGTCCTGAAAATAGGGCAGGAAAGCCGAGACCCCGTATCTTTCGGCTACATATCTGCAGCCCGCCTCCAGCTGCTCCAGCACGTCCGCGCCATTATGGAAACTGACCGGGCGGCTGGAAAGGGGATTGCAGAAGCTGCAACCGCCGGTGCTGAAGGTCCCGTCCCTGTTGGGACAGGAGAAACCTCCCCAGAGACCCACCTTGTACACCTTCCCGCCGAAGGTGTTCCTGAAGAAACCGTTCAGGTTGCGCAGGCGGCCGTCTTCCATTAAACTTCCATACCTCCCCGGTAACTGCGCGGACTATTGAAGATACAAAATGGAAGGAGGAACCGCCGGGTGGAAGACAGCCGCATCATGAACAGGGCCGCGGGAATGTTCTTCGACCATTTCGGCCTTCTTCCCGGAAGGGCCGACCGGGACCTCCTTCACAGGATCGTGGCCGAATTCGCCCGCATACCCTGGGAGAACCTGACGAAGTTCCTGGCCAAGTCCCGCGGCCTTCCTCCGGAGGGCCGGCTGAGGCTGGCGGACAGGGTCATCGCCGAGCACCTCGAACACGGTACGGGCGGGACCTGCTTCTCCCTGACCGAAGCCCTGGGCGCCATACTCTCATTCGCCGGTTTCCGGTGCCATCCGGTGATGGCCGACATGAGCCACGGAATGAACATTCACTGCGCCCTGACAGTGTTCACCGGGAGCGGGGAGCGGTACCTGGCGGACCCCGGATACCTGGTGCCGCTTCCGGTGAGACTTCCGGAAGGGAAGGAATGCAGGCTCCATATCCCGGGCGGGGAAATGATATGGGAGCCCGCTTCCGGGAATTCCTACCACCTGGTCACGCTGGAGGGCGGAAACCGGACCTGGAGGTACAGGGTACGGACGAACCCGGTGGACCGGGAGGAATTCCTCCGCCACTGGCAGCGGTCCTTCGACGCCACCGGCATGAACAGCCTTCACGCCAATTTCAGGGCGGACGGCCGCAGGATATCCGCCCACAACATGAACCTGAGGTGCGTGGACGGACACGGAACGGGAAACGAGAAGCTTGGAGAAGGTTACGCGGAGGGGATCGAGAAACACTTCGGCATCAGCCGGCGGATTGCCCTGCGGGCTGAACGGGAATGGAGGGAAGCATGTCGGGCCCGGTAGAACCCTTTCCGGTGATGCCAATGGTCAGCCTCATCTTCGCCGCGGACCAGCCGCTGCAGACTTCCTGCGCAGACCTGCGCGAGCACTTCGGAGTCCCGGAGCTTCGAAGCGAGCCGTACCCCTTCGACCTGTCGGATTACTACCGCGGTGAGATGGGCGGCGGCCTGTCCAGGATATGGCTTGCGTTCGGCAGGCTGGCAGACCCCTCTTCACTCACAGGCTGGAAGCACCTCTGCTGCTCAATAGAAAAGGTCTGTTCATCATCCGGGGGAAGGAGGAAGGTGAACATAGACCCGGGCTATCTCGATTACGGAAAGCTGGTACTGGCCTCCTTCAAGGAGGCACCGGACAAGATCTACATGGGCAGGGGCGTATGGGCCCATACCTGCCTGCGGTACGGCCACGGCAGCTTCACCGCTCCCGATCACAGTTTTCCCGATTTCAGGGACGGCAGGTTCGACGATTTCATGCTCGAGGCCAGGAGGCGGTACAGAAGGATATTGAGATCAGCCGGGGAATGAGACCCTCGACAGCACATCCATGGCCGGGGCCACCTCTGCATCCGACAGGCAGCCGAAGCTTATCCTGAGATGTTTCTCCCCCGATGGGCCGAAGGCCGACCCGGGAATGGTCCCGATGCCGTATTCGTTCAGGAGGTGAAGGGCGGCTTCCTCGGAATCGAGGCTCCCGCTGTACGCGGCCAGAGTGAAGAATGCTCCTCCGGCCTCTCTCCAGGAGAGGCTGTCATTCCCGGAGAGAGCCTTTCTGCATGCTTCCAGTCGGTACTTCACCCCTTTTGACATCTCCCTTATCCAGTCATCTTCGGTTATTGCATTCTCCAGCAGGTGCTGGGAGGGCGAGGGGGGACATATCACCACGGAGTCCTGGACCTTGATGGCCTGTTCGAGCAGCGCCGCCGGCCCGAACAGGTAGCCCAGCCTCCAGCCGGGCATGCCCAGGCTCTTGGAGAAGCTGCCCAGGGTGAGCACGTGTTCCGGCCGCCCTTCAATCCATGGATGCCACCCGTCACCGGTGAAGACGAAGCGCTCATAGGTCTCGTCGATGATGAGGAAGGTATCGGTTTCCCCGGTGAGCCGCACCAGTTCCCTCATGGTTTCGTCCGGCACCACCATGCCAGTGGGGTTGCCGGGATTGACCAGGACCAGGGCGCGCACCCGGTCCATGGCCGAGACCAGCCGGTCCATGGGGAGTTCCCAGCCGGTGGAGCTTTCCGTCATGGGTATGGATACGGGTTCCAGGCCGCTGAAACGAACGGCGAAGACATGATCGAAGTAGTAGGGTTCCAGGACGGCCACCGCTTCACCGGGGGAGGTAACCGAAAGCAGAGCGCTGAGGAAGGCCTGGCTGGCGCCGCAGGTGAGATGCAGCTCGCTTCCCGGGTCCAGGTCTATGGACCTCCTTCTCACGAGGTCGTCCGCCACCGCCCGCCTGGTCCGGGGGAAGCCGGGGTCGGGGCTGTACCTGTGTATGGCGGGGTCGTCCAGCGAGGCGGCCAGTTCTCGAAGGGCGGCTTCCGGGGGCGAGTACCAGGGAACCGCCTGGGCCATGCTGAAAACCCTCCGTCCCTCGTCCCGGAGGGTGGATATCCTCTCCATTATACGCGCTATTGGAGGCATTCGGACCGCGGTCATTCTCCTCGACGGAGGGAAGCTGTTCATGAAGACCCCTTTCCTTCGTATATTGCTGTATCGCGCGATGAACATAAAGATCGATCGGAACGCCGACCAACCTCTGGAGTGTTTTGAGAATACTTGTCACGATCAACTGCTTCGGTGTAGACGCATCGGCGGATGGAGGGCTGGCCGCGGCCTCGATGATGGCCGGCGCCGGGCACTCGGTGCTGGTCCAGGCCGCTTCCGGCGGCCCTGTGGCCGCCGCGGCCGGCGAGCTGGGGCTGGAGACCGCCGGTCTCAGCCTTCGAAGGTCCTCCTTCCTCACCGGGCTGCTGCCGCTGCGGAACCTTGTCAGGCGGTTCGCCCCCGACGTCGTATGCGCTACCAGGGCCGAGGGGCAGACGGCCATGGCGATTGTGGCTCCGGGAGTGCCTTCGGTCAGGGTGAGATGCGACATACGGAAGCCCCGGTCCGGCAGGCTGTGGAGATTCGTGGACAGGCGGACGGACCTGGTGGTCTTACCCTCACCCTTCATGCTGAAAAGGGGATACGCGGGAGAACGGTCCGGCCCGGTGGCGGTAATACCGCATCCGGTGGACACGGAGAGGTTCCGGTACACGGCCCGCCCGGTTCCGGGCGACCCTGTCCTGGTATCGGTGGGAAGACTGAGCCCCATGAAAGGACACCGGACTCTTATACGGGCCCTGCCCCTGCTGCCCGAGAGAGTCAGGGCGGTGATCGCGGGTCCTCCCAGCCAGCAGTCGGCAGAAGAGCTTTCGGCCTTCGCGCGGGACCTCGGTGTGGCTGAGAGGCTGTCCATCACCGGCCGGGTCCGGGATCCCCGGACCGTCATCTCCCGTGGAACGCTGGGCGTGGTTACCAGCCTGGGCAGCGAGGCGGTGTCCAGGTCGGGGCTGGAGATGATGAGTTCCGGCCTTCCGCTGCTGGCGGCGGCCACCAACGGACTGCTGGACCTGGTCAGGGACGGTGTCACCGGTCTGCTGCATTCACCGGGCAACCACCGGCAGCTGGCCTCCCAGGCGGAGTTCCTTCTCCGCAATCCCTCGCTGGTGGAGAGGATGGGCAGGAAGGCCAGGAAAACCTGTGTTGACGAATACAGCCGCGCGGCGGTGGGCGGAATGTGGGAGAGAGTCCTGGAAGCTCTTACGGGAAGGGAACAAGAACCCGTTTCAAAGGTATCATCACTGAACAGGAGAGAGGGTGGCATATGAGTTTATTCCTTGTTTTGCTCGGCATTTTCATGGCGGATTCCCTTGATACGGACAGCATTGCCTTCGATAACTCGCCAAGGTACGTGGAGAACCGCGCCTTCGGGCCGGGGGAGAGGCTGGAATTCAGCGTGGAGTACGGCATCATAAAGGCCGGCACCGCGGTGCTGTCAGTGGGAGGCCCCGAACAGTACGACGGCCTCATGGCCTACAGGATCACCGCCACCGCGAAGTCCAATCCCGCATTCAGCACTTTCTTTGAGGTGAACGACGTGAACGAGGCGCTTCTGGACATCGTGCAGTTCCACACTCTGCGCTTCTTCAAGGACCTTCACGAGGGGAACTTCCTGTACAGCGAGGAGGTCATCTTCGACCAGGACGCCGGAATGGTATACTACCCCGAGGAGCAGGACACTTCCCTGAGGGAGATGGAGATACCCCCCCATGCACTGGACGTGCTCAGCGCCTTCTACTTCACCAGGACGCTGCCCCTGGAAGTGGGAGAGACCTACCTGATCGACTGCCACATAGACAACGAGAACTACCCGCTGGAGGTGAGGGTGCGGGAGAGGGACAGGATAAGGGTCCCCGCGGGGGACTTCGACTGCATCATGGTGCAGCCGGCCCTGCAGTCCCAGGGCCTCTTCGACCAGCAGGGCGAGATATGGATATGGCTCACGGATGACGAGCGTCACATGCCGGTGCTGATGAGGAGCGCCATAATCATCGGCGAGATAGTATGCGTGCTGGAGGACTACACGCTGGCCGAGCCCATCGAAGTCGAGAATCCCGGGTTCGATGTCTACTCGGTGGAAGACCGGTGAGCCCGGGGAGCAGGCTGCGGGAACTGGTGGACCGTGCCCTGGATGAACTGGAGGAGAAAGGAATAGCCGTCGAGGAGAGGAGAGAACTGGCCAACGGGACCAGGGTCGTCCTCACTGACGGGAAGAGAAGCTGCGGAGTGAACTTCTACTATTCCGGCAGGAAGGGTTTCTCGGCGGTCCCGGCGGGCGGGGACGCCCTGCTGGCGGGCAGGGTAAGGAAGATCGTCCTTCCGGCCGCTCCCGGGCTGCCCGCGGGCACATGGACAGGCTCGGACGAGGCCGGCAAGGGTGACTACATGGGACCGCTGACGGTGGCGGCCGTGGCGGCCGACAGAGCGCTTGCCGGGGAGTTCGCCGGAATGGGCATTCAGGACTCCAAGAACCTGGGGAATACCGCCCTGAGAGATATGGCCGGCAGATTAAGGAGCATGGCCGCCGGACGCTACAACGCAGTGACGGTTCCGCCTCTCGAGTACAATAAAAGGCTGGAGGAGCTGAGGAAGAAGGGGCTGAACAGCCTCGACCTTCTGGCGCAGTGCCACGCTGAGGCACTCTCCGGCCTGATGGAGAGAATTCCTGAACCGGACATGGTCGTCATCGATAAGTTCTGCGACGAAAAGAGAATTGCCCACCTGCTTCCACGGGGCCACTACGAGCTCCAGCTCAGGGAAAGGGGCGAATCCGACCCTGCTGTGGCTGCGGCTTCCATCCTTGCCCGGGACGCTTACCTGCTGGGTCTCGACCGTATCAGCGAGGAGTACAGAATACCGGCGGCTGCCGGCTCCGGCCGCCCCACGGACATAGTGGCAAGGCGATTCACCGACCGGTTCGGCCCGGATATCCTGTACAGAATCGCCAAGGTTCATTTCAGGAATACCTCCAGGGTCCTGTCCCTGTTCGGCTGAAGGCGTGCCCTCCTTTAAAGCTTTAACTGTACTTGACATACATTCCGAATAGCTTTATTTATGCTGCTTGTATACGAGTGCTCATTATTCATTTCTGAATATTCAACCGGAAACAGATGGAAAACCCGAAAGGAGCTAAAGTGAAGTATATCTTATCAGGAATCCTGATGGCTTTCCTTCTCGTGCTTGCAGCCGGATGCGGCGAGCAGGCCGAGCAGGCGGAAGAAACCGATATACCTGAGACCACCGAAGAAACCATAGAAGAGGCTCAGGAGGCCCTGGAAGAGGCCGAAGAGGCTGCCGAAGAGGCCGCCGAGGAGGCCGAAGAGGCCGCCGAAGAGGCAATGGAAGAAGTGATGGAAGAGACCGACGAGCTTGTCGAAGCCACTGAGGAAGCATCCGAAATGGCCGAAGAATCCGAGGAAGCCGAAGATGCAGCCGAGGAAGCAACTGAAGCGGTCGAGGAAGGCGAAGAAGCAGCCGAGGACGCTGCCGAAGAAGCAGCCGAGGAGACCGAGGAAATCACCGAGTAGCAGACTCGGCTGAATAGATCATATTGCATGAGAGGGCGGCGCTCAGGCGCCGCCTTCCTTATTCTCGAGGAACTTTCCGATTTCCGCGCCGGACCCTGTAAGGAATCTGATGGAGCCGCCTGTGAACCAGTGGCCGGGCAGCAGGTCGAAGTAGGGCTGTCTGGTAAACCTCCTTCCCATGAGAACAAGCGCCCGCCGCTGTCTTCCGTTCCTTATCAGCCTGCCCGCCGCCTGGACCACCCTGACCATTCCAGGAATGACCCAGGTGTGGAGGAAACCGTTCATTTCCCGGCGTTCGTAGCTGGCGGCCAGCAGCTTCTGCCTCAGGTCCATTCCGGGAAGGGAGGGTCCCACCACCACAGCGCCTCGAAGACTGCCGGACCTTATGTCCACTCCTTCTGCGAATATACCCCCCGACACGGTCATCACGATATTGTCTTCCCCCTCTATCCGGGAGAGAAAATCCAGCCTCTCCGCCCGGTCCATGTCCGGCCTCTGAACCAGCAGAGGAACCCCGGTCCCGCCGAGGATGCCGGCTATCATTCTCATGTAGGAATAGGAGGGGAAGAAGACTATCCAGGTCCCGGGGCAGGATGAATGGATGTCGATAATCCTTTCAGCAAGCAGGCCGGAGCATTCCGCCCTGCTCCTGTACCTGGTATCTATGTCAGGGCATATCCAGACACCCAGGTTCTTCCGGGGGAAGGGGTAGGGGACATCCCTGCAGACGGTTTCCTCCCGGGGGAAACCCAGCAGGTAAGCGAAATGGCGGAAAGGAGAGAGGGTGGCGGAGAAAGCCACCCGGCTGTGACAGCTTTCCAGCTGCCCGCCCAGGAAATCGGAAGGGTCGGTGCAGAACCACTGAAGGACCCGCTCCTCACCGTTTCTGCGGACCAGCAGATGGTACCTGGGGTCGCGGGGGTCCACCCGGGAGATATCCACGGCTGCCCTGACCATCTCGCTCATGGCCTCCGGCGGTTCCTTCAGCATGCCTATCTGCTCCATCCATCCATCCAGGCCGACGGGGAGAGCGGTTTCGGGGGGCAGCTCCAGTTCGTCCTCACCGGAATTCTCCAGAAGGGATGACCATTCCTCGAAACAACGGACCCATGGAAACAGAAGCTTCCTCCACGCGCCTGTTGCCTCCGGGTGAGCCAGAAGTTCCTCCACCCAGCTCCGCCTGACCTCCGGGGAGTAGTAGTCCCTCACCCTGGCGGGAAGGTTGGCCGCCTCGTCGATGAGCAGGCAGCACCTGGAGGATGTGCTCCTCTCCAGAAAGAACCTTTTGAGAAAAACGTGGGGGTCGAAGGCGTAGTTGTAATCGCACACCACTATATCGCACCCGGTGGACAGACACAGCCCCAGCTCGAAAGCGCACACCCCCGCTTTCTCCGCTGTCCTTTTCAGCCGGTCCGGTTCTATGATGCCCTCTTCCAGCAGCTCCTCCATTACCCCCGACCGCCTTACCCTTCCGCCGAAGTCAGGCGCGTAGGGGCAGTCGTGGGGCAGGCATCTATCGCCGCCCCGGTGGCATACCGAAGCCCTGGCGGCGATGAATATGCATCTCAGCGGTACTCCCTTCTCCATTATCAGCTTCAGGGTTTCGGCGACTATCAGCTTGTGGGTGTTCTTGGCGGTGAGAAAGAAAACGGTCAGCCTTTCGGGAAGGGCCCCGCGGATGGCTCCGGTGAGGACAGCAGCCGTCTTTCCGGTGCCGGTGGGGGCCTGCATGAGAAGGTAGCCGCTTTTCTCGACGCAGCTCTCCACCTCGCTCATCATCATGTCCTGCCCCGGTCTTCTCGTATCGTAGGGGAATTCGAAGCCCTCGAGGGATGATTCCTGGAGCCTTTTCCTCTCGTCTTCCCGAAGCAGCATGTCCGCGGTGTCCTCCAGCAGGTTCCGCCAGAGGAGGTCCAGACCGGGGTCGGCAAGGTCGATATCGCGCCGGAAGGGCCGGTGTTCCCCGTCGCCCAGCGGAAGGTACACCAGAGCTCCCCTGACCCTTTCCAGCGGTATTTCGTACTGTTCGGACAATGCCCCGGCGTAGAAGCAGAGCTGCAGCGAGTGCGACGGTCTCCCCTCCACCGGGTCCATCAGGTCCGGCCCGGAATCCACCGTTTTTACCTCCAGGAGTTCCAGCTCCCCCTCGTTCCGGCGAAGCAGGTCGACCCTTCCGCGGATGAGGAAGACTATACCCCGTACCTCATGCTCGGAACTGACACTAACTTCAGTTTCCCATCCCTCGGCCCTCAGCTTCCTCTGGTAGGCGGAATGGGCCCTCTGCCGCTGATGGACGGTGAGCGCGCTGCGGGAGGGAACCAGGGTGTCCGGAAGCCCGCCCAGGTTTATCAGGTCGCCGATTCCTATGGTCAGGGTCTTCCTGTGGTGGTCATATCCGGTAATCATGCGTTCAGTATATGAAATGTCTCGAAGAATGTCACAGCTTCCGAAGAGAAGGCCGGGGAATTCTCTTTCCAGGCTGGTATCGCAGCGCCGGTGAAACGTATATTCTATTGTTTGAACAGCAGCACCTCTGACAGAAAACCTGGAAAGGCAGCCAATGTATCCGATATTTATTGCCGCTCTTGTCCTCTTCGGCGCCGATGGGCCCCGCTACATGGTGCCGAGCCGGGAGCTGGTGGACATCGTCGACGTGCAGTGGGCGCCCAGGACCAGCATATCTCCTGATCGCTCCTCCTGGCTGCTCCTGGAGCCCAGGAGCTATCCATCCATAGAAGAGCTGGCCCGGGACGAGCTGCGGCTGGCGGGTCTGCGCTTCAGCCCCCTCACCCTGGCTCCCACCAGGACGGGCCGATACTCCGCCATCTCGCTGATGCGGTATCCCTCGCTGGAAACGGTGGAGATAACCGGCATGCCCGACAGCCCGCTCATCCTGAGGGTGGCCTGGTCCCCCGACGGCTCCATGGCGGCGTTCACCCACGAGACTTCCCGGGGAGTGGAGCTGTGGGTGGTAAACGCTGAGCGGGCTGCGGCCGAAAGGCTCACCGGACCTGTGCTGAACCTTACCGCCAGCGAGTTTCCCCGATGGCTGCCGGACGGTTCCGGGCTTATCTGCTGTACCTTCCCGGAGGATATGGGAAGCCCCCCCGAAGAGGATCCGGTGCCCGCGGGGCCGGTGATACAGGAGACCACAGGAGAACTGGCTCCCGCCAGGACCTACCAGGACCTTCTGAGCGGCCCCCATACGGAAGACCTGTTCCAGTACTACCTCACCGGCCAGCTCACCCTGGTGCGGCTGGATGGTTCCGTGGAGCCGGTAGGGGACCCGGGTATGATGTGGTACTTCTCCCCCTCGCCGGACGGCCGGTTCATCCTGGTATCCCGTCTCCAGAGGCCCTTCTCCTATACGGTCACCGCCGGCAGGTTCGCGGAGAGGGTGGAGGTATGGGACATGGAGGGAATCCCGGTTTTCGAAGTGGCCGACCTTCCCGTCCGGGATGACATACCCATCGCCTACGGCAGCACCTTCCAGGGTCCCAGGAGCATACAGTGGAGGAGCGATACCGGCGCCGAGCTGTTCTGGGCGGAAGCGCTGGACGGCGGTGACGCCGGCGCGGAGGCCGGGCTGAGGGACAGGCTGTTCACCCTGGAAGCTCCATTCGATACCCCCCCTGAGACACTTATGGACCTGGAGAGCAGGTTCGGGGGCGTCCAGTGGGGAAACGACTCGCTTGCCCTGGTCAGCGAATGGTGGTGGCCAACCAGGAATCGGAAGGTCTGGCGGGTAAGGCCGGGAGAGGAGGAAGCGGAACCGTTTCTTCTGGAGGACCGCTCCTGGGAGGACCGTTACGGTGACCCCGGCACGCCCATGACCAGGGAGAACGGCAGGGGGAAGCAGGTGCTGCTGACCGGCCCCGACGGGAGTTCCATATACCTGCGGGGGGATGGAGCTTCCCCGGAGGGTGACAGGCCCTTCCTGGACAGGCTGGACCTGGAGACCCTGGAAACCGAGAGGCTGTTCCGCTCCGCGCCTCCCTCCTACGAGGTTCCGCGCAGTTTTGTGGATGACAGCTGCAACATGCTGCTGTTCACCAGGGAATCCCCCGCGGATTATCCCAACTATTTCGTCAGGAACGTCATTGAAGGTGACGAGTTTCAGGTAACCTTCCGTCCCAATCCCCTCCTGATGTTCAGCGGAATGACAAAGGAGCTGATCAGCTATACCAGGGAGGATGGAGTGGAGCTTTCCGCGACGCTGTACCTGCCCCCGGGTCACGGCTTCGATGACGGCCCGCTGCCCATGGTGATGTGGGCCTACCCCCGGGAATATCGCTCCGCCTCCGCCGCCGGACAGGTATCCGGCTCGCCGTACACCTTCGACTACATAGGATGGTGGTCCCCGGTGATATGGCTCACCCAGGGGTACGCCGTCCTGGACGACCCGGCGATGCCCGTCATCGGAGAGGGTGAAGCCCAGGCCAACGACACCTTCGTGGAACAGCTGGTGATGAGCGCGCGGGCCGCGGTGGACGAAGTTGTGGAACTGGGTGTGGCGGACAGGGACAGGATAGCGGTGGGCGGACATTCCTACGGAGCGTTCATGACAGCCAACCTGCTGGCCCATTCCGATCTCTTCGCCGCCGGCCTGGCACGGACCGGCGCCTACAACCGCACCCTGACCCCCTTCGGTTTCCAGTCCGAGGACAGGAACCTGTGGGAGGCCAGGGACGTGTACGTACGGATGTCGCCTTTCATGAACGCGGACAGGGTGAACGAACCCATACTGCTGATCCACGGTGCCGCGGACGATAATCCGGGCACCTTTCCCATGCAGAGCGAGAGATTCTTCGCCGCGCTGAAGGGGCTGGGAGGCACCGCCAGGCTGGTGATGCTGCCCCTGGAGAGCCACAGCTACAGGGCCCGGGAGTCAATTCTCCATGTTCTCTGGGAGACACAGGAGTGGCTGGACAGGTATGTGAGCGAATAGCTCGATCAGTCCAGCCCGGCCTGAGCAAGGAGGAAGGCGTACCGTTCGGCGATATCCCTCAGCCAGCCGAAGCGTCCCGAAGGGCCTCCGTGGCCGGTTCCCATGCTTGTGCGCAGCAGCACCGGCCTGTCGCCGGTGTTCAGCCTTCGTATTCCCGCCACCCATTTCGCCGGTTCCCAGTAGCCCACCTGAGCGTCGTTGATGCCGGTATAGACGTACATCGCCGGGTAATCCACCGCCTGCAGGTTGTCCACCGGGGAATATGAGAGAATGTAGAAGTACGCCTCCCTGCTCTCACCCGGATTTCCCCATTCATCGTACTCGCTGGTGGTGAGAGGAATGGTGGGATCCAGCATCGTGGTCAGAACGTCCACGAACGGGACACCGGCTATCACGCCCCTCCAGAGGTCGGGCCTCATGTTCACCACCGCACCCATGAGCAGGCCGCCGGCACTTTCGCCCATGGCGAACATCCCGTCGGGGCTGGAGTAGCCCTTATCGATAAGGTACTCGGCGCAGTGGATGAAATCGGTGAAAGTATTCTTCTTGTTCATCAGCCTGCCCTGGTCGTACCACCAGTGCCCCATCTCGCTTCCGCCCCTGACGTGAGCGATCGCGTAGACGAAACCCCTGTCCAGCAGGGACAGCCTGGTGGAACTGAAGGAGGGGTCCATGCTGGATCCGTAGGCGCCGTAGCCGTAAAGGACGAGGGGAGACTCGCCGGGCCGGAAGAGGTCCTCCCTGTATACGACGCTCACCGGCACCGTAACCCCGTCCCCTGCGGGAGCCAGAAGCCTCTCGGTGGTGTAGAGCTCCCGGTCGAAATCCTCCCCCGCGTACTCCGTCTTCAGGACCCTCATGGAATCGGCGGCGATATCGTAGGTGACCCTGGACCAGGGAGTGGTCATCGAAGAGTACCAGAGGTTGACGGAATCGGCGGAGGCGTCGTAGTTGGAAGTGGTATAGATGGTGGAGGCTTCCTCGCCGATGCCGGCGTAGCGGCCTCCGCCTCCGGTGGTGCTTATTATCATCAGCTTCCTCAGGCCCCCGGACCTTACGGAGACGGCGACAAGGTCATGGAATACATCGATCTTCTCCACCAGCACGCTGCTTCCCCATTCCGACAGCGTGCTGGTGGAATGGGGAAGCAGCGTCCTCCAGCTGTCCGGCGGACAGTTCTCGGCCGGGGCCGACATCACCGAGAAATTATCACCCTGCAAGTTGGTCAGGAAATAGAAGGTGTCGTCCAGGGGCTCCACGTAGTACTCCAGCCCGTCCGTCCTGGGAAGGATGACGCGGAAGCCGTCCTCCGGTGAATCCGACGGGAGAACACGGCACTCGGATTCCATTGTGCTGGATGTGGATATGACCACCCATTCCATGTCCACCGAGTTCCACACCCAGGGCCAGAAGGTGGGGTCGTCCTCCGTGAACACGCAGACCTCATCGTCGCGCCCTACGGTCCTGCGCATTATCCTGTCTGTCCTTCCGGTTGGGTCGTTGAGCCCGTAGAAGACCGTCCTGGAATCGGACGCCCAGGCGAGATCGCCCGAGGCGTTGCGTACGCTGTCCAGGACCTCTCCGGTGCGGATATCCTGGAATACCAGCGTATTCCAGTGGCCGCCTGTGGTGTCGTAGGCCCAGGCCAGGATGGAGTTGTCCGGGCTCACGATCATCTCCTCCACCATGAAGTAATCCCTGTCCTCGGCGTGCCGGTTCTCGTCCAGCAGGATTTCCTTCTCTCCGTCGGGGTGAGCCCGCCTCATGTTGACCGCGTAATCCTCCCCCTCCCGGTACTCATGCCAGTACCAGTAACCGTTGCGGTAATAGGGTACGGATGAATCCAGCTCCGGTATCCTGGACCGCATCTCCGCGGCGAGTGTGTCTATCAGAGCGCTGTTCAGGCTCATCACCGAATCGGCGTAGCGGTTCTCCGCCTCCAGGTATTCCGTTACCGCCGGGTCCTCCTGGTATCTCATCCAGTAGTAGTCGTCAACCCTGGTGTGGCCGTGGACCGTTATTTCGAAGGGCACTGTCTTGGCAGCCGGGGGCTGCAGTGAAACAAGCAGGAGCAGAACGATATCAACAGCTGTCATGACAGCCTCCACAGGTGAATGATAGTCTCCGTTTCGGGTTTGATTATAACAACACGCGAGGGACATTTCCATCACCGCCGCGCAACGGTGCATCGACCATGGTCTTATGATGAAGGCGCCGAGTTCATATATTAACCTCGAATAAGGACGGAAGTTCCCATGAAACGGCATCGCAGGGAAGAGGTTGACTTGAAGGAGAAGAACAAGGGCAGACGGGTGGTTGTTTCGGCCTCGGAGCGGGTGAGCATGCTGCCACCCTACCTGTTCGCCCAGATAGACAGGCAGAAGGAAGCGGCCCTGAAGAAGGGAATGGAGCTGATCGATTTCGGTATCGGGGACCCGGACCTGCCCACACCGGAGCATATCGTTGAAGAGGCCAGGAAAGCGGTGGGAGTGCCGGAGTATCACAGGTACCCCAGAGGAGAGGGAAGCGACTTCTTCAGGGAGGCCGCCGCCGGCTGGATGCGGGAGCAGTTCGGGGTGGCCATCGACGGGGAACTGGCCGTGGGAGCAGTGGTGGGAACCAAGGAAGGGCTCGCGCACACTCCGATATTCTTCTGCAACCCGGGTGACGTGGTGCTGGTGCCCAACCCGGGATACCCCGTGTACAGGGCTTCCACCATACTGGCAGGCGCCGAACCTGTGGACCTGCCCCTTCTCAGGGAGAACCGGTTCGTGCCGGACCTGGAGGGTATCTCCAGGGAGGTGGTAGCCGGCACCAGGCTTGTGTTCCTCAACTATCCCAACAATCCCACAGGCGCCGTACTCACCCTGGACCGGATGAAGGAGATCGTGGAATGGGCGCGGAGGGAGGACGTGCTGATAGTGAGCGACAACTCCTACAGCCATATCCGGTTCGACGGCAAACCGCCGGCCTCCTTCCTTCAGATACCCGGGGCCGGGGAGGTATGCCTGGAATTCCACAGCCTCTCCAAGACTTTCAACATGACAGGCTGGAGAGTGGGATTCGTGGTGGGAGGCCTGAACCTCGTACGGGCTTTCATGGGTGCGAAGGAGAACGTTGACTCGGGAGTATTCACCGCCATACAGAAAGCGGCCGAGACAGCTCTCAAGTCCAACATATCCGGCTACTTCGACATCTACGCCAGAAGGCGGCAGGTCCTGGTGGAGGGACTGCGGAAGCTGGAATGGGATGTCTGCGACTCACCGGGCACCTTCTACGTCTGGGTGGGGCTTCCCGGGGAGACCCAGTCGATGCAGTTCGCCAGAAAACTCATCGCCCATACCGGCATCGTGGTCACTCCCGGAAGCGGGTTCGGGACCTACGGGGAGGGCTACGTCAGATTCGCCCTTACTATTCCGGAGGAATCCATACACCAGGCAATCGGCAGGCTGGAGCAGAAACAGCTCTTCAGCCACAGGATAAAGGCATGGCTGAAGAAAGGTATGATGTGAGGGGGACCCTGGAGCTTTCGGGGGTAGTGCTCAGGCTCAGGCTCGGTTCGCTTGACCGGGAGAAACTGAGCGCCAGGGATGTTCCCCTGGACATCTCCTGGACCGGAAAGGTAACCGACGGGCTTTCCGTGGATTACTCCGAAGTCTGCGAGTGCCTTGCGTCATTCCGGGACAGCGAGTATGACTACATTGAGGAACTGGCTTCGGACGTACTTGAAATGCTTTCCACAGAATATCCCCATGGACGATGGAGAGTGACCGTCAGAAAACCCTTTCCTCAGGTTGGCCTGAAAGTCGAAACCGCGTCATTTACCGTAGAGGGAGGTGAAAATGGCTGAATTCGCGCTGGGAATGGGCACAAACCTCGGGAACAGGATGGACAATCTCCTCGAAGGTGTGCGTTTCCTGCTCTCCCGGGCCAGGATGGGCATCTTTCGCCTGTCGGCCGTGTACGAATCGCCGCCCATGGATGGCGTCCGGGGGGACGATTTCTACAACTGCGTCCTGGCCGGGGACTACTACGGGACCGCCGAGGAGCTTCAGGGAAAATGCAGGGAGGCGGAGATCCTCATGGGCTCCATGGTAAGGAAGAACAACGCTCCCAGGACCCTGGACCTGGACCTCCTGTTCTTCAATTCGGAGAGCAGGGACGACCCCGAACTCACCCTGCCCCACCCGGCGATAGGAAGAAGGAAATTCGTTCTGAAACCCCTTTCGGACGTCTGGCACCGCAAGGTCCCGGGAATGGGGGCCACACCGGACGAGCTTCTGAAGAAATGCCCGGACGACAGCGATCTGTCTCTGGTCCGGGATAAGCCCGAGCAGGGCTGCTTCTGGGAGGTATAGAGCTGAGTTCCCGTCTCAGGTACGTTGTGGTGGAGGGCCCCATAGGAGTGGGCAAGACGACCGTGTGCAACCTTCTGTCCTCCGCCTGGAAGGCCGAGACCGTCCTGGAGGAGGTGGAGGAGAACCCCTTCCTTCCCAGGTTCTACAGGAACCGGAAGGCCTGGGCGTTCCAGACCCAGCTCTTCTTCATGCTCAGCCGCTACCGGCAGCAGAAGGACCTCGCCCAGCTGGACCTTTTCAGCGGAAAGTACGTGGCGGATTACATGTTCGCCAAGGACAGGATATTCGCCTCCATAAATCTTCAGGACGACGAGTTCTCCCTCTACGAAAAGCTCTGCGCCCTGCTGGAGGCGGACATTCCGCAGCCCGATCTGGTCATATATCTTCAGGCCTCCTGCGATTCCCTTCTCAGGAGAATATCCAGCCGGGGAAGGCCCTTCGAGACCGACATCAGCAGGTCATATCTGGAACAGCTCACCGACGCCTACAATGATTACTTCTTCAGGGCCAGGAAGCATCCGACCCTGGTGGTCAACACCGATCACGCCGATTTCAGGCGGGAGGGAGAGGATTTCAGCCGCCTGCTGGAGGCTGTCAACAAACATACCGGAGGGATCGAGAGCTTCGTCCCCAGGCTGGGAGGAAGGAATTGACGCCCCCGGTGGTGGCCGGGACATCCGAACAGCTGGAGGGCATTCTCCGCCCCTGGCGGAAGGAGAAGCTCACGGTGGGGTTCGTCCCCACAATGGGAGCTCTCCACAGGGGCCACCTGAGCCTGGTGGAGCTTGCCATGGAAGAGGCCGACAGGGTTGTGGTATCCATTTTCGTGAACCCCGCCCAGTTCGGACCCGGTGAGGACCTTGAAAGCTATCCGCGGACGGTGGACAGCGACCTGGAAAGCCTCGGGAAGGCCGGGGTCCATTGCGTGTTCCTACCCTCCGTCAGTGAGATATATCCTCCCGGTCACTCCACCACGGTGCGTGTGGCGGGGCTGACGGAGAACCTCTGCGGAGGGTACAGGAAGGGGCATTTCGACGGGGTTGCCACCGTGTGCTCGATACTTTTCGGCATCATCCGGCCCGACCTGGCCGTGTTCGGCAGGAAGGACGCCCAGCAGCTGGCGGTGATAAGGAGAATGGTCCGGGACCTGAGGATGGGTATCAGGATAGTGGCGGGGGAGACGGTCAGGGAGCCGGACGGACTGGCCCTGAGCTCGCGCAACTCCTACCTGTCGGAGGAGGAGAGGTCCCAGGCGCCGGTGTTGTACAGGGCGCTTCGGAAGGCCCGGGAAATGGCGCGCGGAGGCGAGTCCCGAGCGGACAGGATAGTCCGTGAGACGGAGAGAGTGATCCGGGAAGTTCCCCTGGCAAAATTGCAGTACGTTCAGCTTGTGGACCCGGACACCATGGAGCCCCTGGATTCGCTCCACCCACACGGTCTGCTGGCGGTTGCTGTATATTTCGGCAGTACGCGGCTTATCGATAATGTCATCCTGGAAACCGGGGATTCCTGAGGAAGGAGATATCTTGCACAGGTGCTTTCTTGGAGCGAAACTTCATAGAATGGTAATAACCGGGGCCGACCTCGATTACGTCGGGTCTATAACCATAGACGCCGACCTGCTCCGGCTTTCAGGCATTCTGCCGGGGGAGAGGGTCCTGGTGGCTGACCTGGAGAGCGGCGAACGGTTCGAGACCTACGTCCTCGAGGGTGAGCCGGGCAGCGGGACCATATGCATAAACGGCGCGGCCGCAAGGCTGGTCCATCCGGGAGACAGGGCAATAATCCTGCAGTTCGTATGGGTGGACGGCAGTGAATCCCCCCCGTCGCCCAGGGTCGTGGTGGCGGACGACGGGAACAGGAATCCCAGGCTGCTGGACGTATGACAGCCTGCGTAATACTGGCCGCCGGGCAGGGGAAGAGGATGAAATCCCCCCTTCCCAAGGTCCTCCATCCGGTCCTGGGAGTTCCCATGGTCCTGCGGGTTGTAAGGCAGGCGAAGGCCGCCGGGATGGAGAACCCCGTGGTTGTGGTCGGTCACGGAAGGGAGGACGTAATCCCTCTTCTGGAGAGGGAGAATGTCGAATGGGCCGTACAGGAGGAGCAGCTGGGTACCGCTCACGCGGTGAAATGCGGTCTCAGAGGAATTACCGCTGAAAGTGTCACCGTCCTTCTGGGCGATGTGCCTCTTCTCAGGGCATCCACCGTTGCGATGCTGGAGGATTCGAGGAGGAACGCCGGGGCGGCCATGGCCGTGCTCACCACCCGCCTGCCCGATCCCTCCGGCTACGGCAGAGTAGTCCGGAAGGACCGGCTTATCTCCGCCATAGTGGAGGACAGGGACTGCACGGCTGAACAGAGGGCAATTGACGAGATCAACACCGGCCTTATGTCCTTCGACGGCAGCGTGCTGCCCGGACTTCTGGAAGCTATAGGAACCGACAACGACCAGAACGAGTATTACCTGACCGATGCCGTGAAAGCGGCTTCCCGCAGGGGGCTGGCCTGCGTCGCGGTGGAGGCCCCGGATCACAGGGAGGTTTCCGGCGTGAACAACAGGGTCCAGCTGGCGGACGCAACGGAGTGCCTCCGCGGTCGGGTGGTGGAGTCCCACATGCTGGCCGGAGTGGAGCTGCCGGACCCCCGCAGCGTCTGGATAGAGGAATCGGTTTCCATTGGGTCGGGGGTTTCCATCGGAAGATGGGTCAGGCTGTCCGGCTCCACCAGGCTGGGAGACGGCTGCACGGTGGGCGACGGCTGTGTGGTCATAAACGGGAACGTGCCCGCGGGCGCGGTCCTGCGACCGCATACGGTCATAGGCTGGGAGGGAGCCCCGTGAAGCATCTGAGAGCCCCATGGAGGAGCGATTACGTAACCGCCACCGGTACTGAAGAGGGATGCGTGCTGTGCGATATCGGGGCGAGTCGTGAAAATGACAGGGAAAACTTCGTTCTTCATCGGGAGAAGGATTTCTTCGTCGTTCTGAACCGATTTCCCTACATAAACGGCCACCTGATGATAGTTCCTCTGAGGCACGTTCCGGACCTGGCCGGTCTTACCGACCGGGAGCTGAAAACCCTTCCAGGTATTCTGGCCAGGTGCGAGAGGGCCCTGGCGGAGGGGATGGAATGCATGGGGATGAACGGGGGATGGAACCTCGGAGGATGCGCCGGGGCCGGTATAGAGGGTCATATTCATTTTCACATGCTTCCCCGGTGGTCCGGCGATACGAATTTCATGACAACGGTGGGGGAGACCAGGGTACTCTCCGCCTCCCTGGAGGACAGCTACCGCAGGCTGGGCCCCTTCTTCTCCGTGGAAGGGAGCTGAGATGGCATCGGCGGGAAATTTCCCCTGGAGATGGGTGATAGCGGGCCTGGCCATCGCGGTGGTGGCGGTAACCATACTGGTACCGCCACCCGGCGCGGACGCCCCGGAGGAGGAGACCGCCGCGGCGCCGGACACGGCTGACCTGCCGGAAGCGCCCGAGCTGACCATTCCAGACACAGTGAGGGTACTGGTCCTGAACGGAACCTACATAGACGGACTGGCCGGAAGGACCCAGCGGATGCTCCTCAGGTCATCCTCGGATTCAACGGTGATACTCGCGCCCTTCGATCCCGGGGACGCGGCGGAGAAACCCTACGAAGAGACGGTGGTGATATCTCACGTTCCGGACCTGTCGTCGGCGGCCGTGGTGGCCTCCATACTGGGAGTGCCGGAGGATCGGATGGTCTGGGAGGTCCCACCGGCCGGAGGGGCGGAAGTGGAGGTTACGGTTTGCCTGGGCCGGGACGTAAGCGGAGAGATACCGGAGAGCGAACAGACGGAATGAACTGCATGGAGGTGTTACTTGTCCACGGATATTCTTGATACTCTGGCGGAGGCCATTCACGAGAGACACGGAAGCGGTGTGGTAGCGCTGGACATGAGCGCGGTCCCCCTGACGATGGAGGCGTTCCTGCTGGCCACCGCGGAGAACCCGATACAGGCCAGGGCCATCGCCGACCACGTGGAGGAGACGGCGAAGAGCAGCGGTTTCAGGAAGCACCATATAGAGGGATACGAGGAAGGGAACTGGATACTTCTCGATTTCGTGGACCTGGTGGTCCACGTGTTCCTGCCCGGGACCAGGGAATACTACAACCTGGAAATGCTCTGGAGCGACGTGCCCAGGATCGATTACGATGACCATGGAGAGCCAGGGGATGAAGAGTCCGGCCGGACTGCGGACTGAGCTTTCGAGGCAGCTGGAGGAGGCTGTAAGGGCCATCTGGGGGGATTCTGTACACGTGGATTTCCATCCGGAGGTCTCATCTTCGGACAACCTGGATTTCGGTGACCTGTCCTGCAGCGCGGCGATGGTTCTGGCGGGCATGGTCAGGGCCGCTCCACGGGAGATAGCCCGCAGGATAGTGGAGAAGTGCGGCGATGACCTGCCGGGAGTGGCTGCCCCCAGCATAGACGGGCCGGGTTTCATCAATTTCAGGTTCTCAGATGATTACCTCGCGGGAACCTGCCGAACACTGGCCGATTCCGGTCTCGGTCCCCTCCTTCCCGACATGGGGAGAGGAAGGACCGCCCTGGTGGAGTTCGTCAGTTCCAATCCCACCGGACCGCTCACCGTGGGCCACTGCAGGCAGGCGGTGCTGGGCGACGCCGTCTCCAGGCTGCTGGAGGCGGTGGGATGGTCGGTGAACAGGGAGTATTACTACAACGACGGCGGAAGGCAGATGAAGCTCCTCGGCGAGTCCCTGGCGGCCAGGTACAGCGGCGGCGGGGACGAAGAGATACCCGAGGGCGGTTACAGGGGCGAATACCTGACCCGGTGGGCCCGGGAGCTCGGGGAGGTCCGTGGAGGCGGACTGAACTGGCGGGAGGACAGGGACACCTTCATCGCCTTCGCCGAGGAGAAGGCGATGGAAATGATCCGGTCGGACCTGGCCCTGCTGGGAATCGATTTCGACAGGTACTTCGCCGAGAGCGAACTCATCCCCGGGGATGTGGAACGGGCCATAGAGGAGCTGTCGATTGTTCACCCCGACGGCCGGAGCCTCATTCAACGTGACCCGGAAGACCCCCGCAAGCTGTGGCTCCGTTTCACCGCCCTCGGCAGACCCCGGGACAGGGTCATTCGAAGGGCGGACGGCAGCTATACCTACCGGATGCCGGACATAGCCTACCATCTGAACAAGTTCCGAAGGGGGTTCCATCTCATCGTCGACGTCTTCGGGGCCGATCACCTGGACACCAGCAGGGACGTGACGGCGGCCCTGAAGGCTCTGCTGGGAGAGGCGGAGGTTTCGAACAGGCTCAGGGTGGTCCTGCATCAGTTCGTGACGCTCCTCAGGGGCGGAGAGCGGGTCAAGATGTCCACCCGGGCCGGTGAGTACGTGACCCTGGCCCAGCTGGTTGCGGAAGCCGGTTCCCCGGACGTGACCAGGTACCTGTTCCTCACCAGAAGGGCGGAGGCCCACATGGACTTCGACCTGGACCTGGCCAGGAAGGAATCCAGCGAGAACCCGGTCTACTACGTGCAGTACGCCCACGCCAGGATCTCCGGCATTCTGCGCACCGCGGAGGAAGCGGGAGTGCGGGCGCACCGGGGGAGCGCCGGGGATATCGCAGCTCTGCTGGACGGAGAGCACGAGAGGGAGCTGATGCGGCTGCTTGAGTCGGTCCCGGTACAGGTGGCTGCCGCGGCCGGATCCATGGAGCCCCACAGGCTGACGGAGATGCTGGCGGAGCTGGCTACCGGTTTTCACCGTTTCTACCAGCATGTGAGAGTGGTGGACGTCCGCCGTCCCCTGCTGTCATCAGCCAGACTGATGCTGTGCGAGTCATGCAGGGAATGCATAAGCGGCATTCTGGAAATACTGGGCGTGGAAGCTCCCGAGAGAATGTAGAACCCATTAACGAATAGACGGATTGGTTGAACAATGGCATTACTGGTCGTAGGCTCTGTAGCTCTTGATACTATTACTACTCCGGCGGGAAAGGTTGAGGAGACGCTGGGAGGGTCCGCCGTCTATTTTTCCCTGGGAGCGGGCTGCTACGATGTGGTGAAGGCGGTGGGGGTCGTGGGACCGGATTTTCCCGTTTCTGAGAAGCGGTTCCTGGCGGAGAGAAGGATAGACGTCCGGGGCATCACCACCGGGCAGGGTCCCACCTTCCGCTGGGAGGGTGTATACGGACCGGAATTCGGAGACGTGAGGACCGTGCGCACCGAACTGGGAGTTTTCGCCAGCTTTCGGCCCATACTGCCCGAGGATTACGTCAACACCCCCTGCATCTTCCTGGCCAACATAGACCCGGTGCTTCAGCTGGAGGTCCTGGAACAGGTCCGGAACCCCCGATGGGTGGCCGTGGACACCATGAACCTCTGGATAGACCAGCAGCGGGAGAGGGTCCTGGATGTCTTCGCCAGGGCGGACATAGTGATAGTCAATTCCACCGAAGCCCTGATGATCTCCGGGGAGCTCAACCTCTTCGATGCCGCTTCCTTCATTCTGACCACAGGGCCCCGCTACGCCGTGGTGAAGCTGGGTCCGGGCGGAGCGGTTATCTTCGGGGGGGATGTACCCTTCATCCTTCCCGCCTATCCTCTGGGCAGGGTGATAGACCCTACCGGGGCAGGCGATACCTTCGCTTCGGGACTTCTGGGCTACCTGTCCGGAAGCGACAGCGAGCTCGATTTCCAGAGCATGAAGAGGGGACTGGCCTACGGCGCGGTCAACGCCAGCTTCGCCTGCAGCGGTTTCGGAGTCGAGAAACTCAGGGAGATAACGCGGGATGATATCGATTCCAGGATGGAATTCTACCTTTCCACCAACCAGCTGGCTGAATGCAGGATATGACGGGGAAACTGGATTACCGGTCGAGCGGTGTGGACATCCGTGAGGGGGAGAGGGCTGTATCCCTCATGAAGGACGCGGTCCGGAAAACCTTCCGGAAGGAGGTGCTCTCCGACCTTGGCCAGTTCGGGGGGCTTTTCAGCGCCGGCTTTCCCGGAATGAGGGAACCGGTTCTGGTGGCCAGCACCGACGGAGTGGGCACGAAGCTCAGGCTGGCCTCCATGACCGGCAGGTACGGCACCGTGGGACGGGACCTGGTGAACCACTGCGTGAACGATATACTGGTTCAGGGGGCCGAACCACTCTTCTTCATGGATTACATAGCGTGCGGCCGCCTTTCCGCGGTGACCGTCGCCGAAATAGTCACGGGGCTGGCCGGGGCCTGCAGGGAGAACGGATGCTCCCTGCTGGGAGGTGAGACCGCGGAGATGCCTGGATTCTACGGTGAGGGCGACTACGACGTGGCCGGCACCATCGTCGGAGTTGTGGAGCGCGACATGGTGATGGACGGTTCCCGAATCGCCCCCGGCGACGTCATATTGGGCCTGCCTTCCAGCGGTCTTCATACCAACGGCTACTCCCTGGCCAGGAAGGTCATCTTCGAGTCCGCGGGAATGAAACCGGAGGACAGCCATCCGCTGCTGGGGGGGGAGACCGTGGCCGATGCACTGCTCCGGGTCCATGTGAGCTACCTCGAACCCCTTCGGCCGCTTCTGGAGATGAAGCTTCTCAAGGGCCTGGCCCATATCACGGGGGGAGGCATTCCGGGAAACCTCTCGAGGATACTGCCCCGGGGCTGCGGAGCGCTCATCGACCGCAGCTGGAGGGTTCCTGGAATATTCAGGATGATACAGGAGCTGGGAGACATACGTACCGAAGAGATGAGAAAGGCATTCAACATGGGCGCGGGGATCCTGGCCGTGGTGGACCGGAAGGACCTGAACAGGGTCATGGAGATACTCTCCTCCGCAGGGCGGGAGCCCTTCGAAGCCGGTGAAATCGTCTCCGGGTCGGGGGTCGAGTTCGAGGTGTGAAGATGAATGAAGAATAGAGGTGCAGGATGTACAAGGGACTCATTGAGAGCTTAGCGAAGAAAAATGAAGCCAGGATACTTCTGGCGGTACTGGACGGTCTCGGCGACATCCCCGTCCCGGCCCTGGACGGCCGTACCCCGCTGGAGGCGGCGAATACACCGAACATGGACCGGCTGGCGGCAGGCGGAGCGCTGGGAATGCACCTGCCCATAGCCAGGGGAGTGACACCGGGTAGCGGCCCGGCCCACCTGGGGCTCTTCGGCTACGACCCTGTGGAATACGAAGTGGGGAGGGGCGTGCTTTCCGCCACGGGAATTGGATTTCAGCTGAAGCATGGCGACCTGGCGGCCCGGATAAATTTCTGCACCGTGGACGAAGACGGAGTGGTCACCGACAGGAGAGCCGGAAGGATATCCACCGAGAAGTGCCGCGAACTGGTTTCCCTTCTGCAGGAAATACGGATAGAGGGCGTGGAGGTACACGTGATGCCGGTGAAGCAGCACAGGGCCTGCGTGGTATTTCGCGACGGGGACCTCAGTGACGACGTGAACGATACCGACCCCGGGCTGGAGGGGGAGGAGCCGGTCCCGGTGAGAGGCTCCGGCAGGACCCGCGATATGGTAAGGGAGTTCCAGGACCGGGCTGGAGAAATACTCAGCGGGCACCACCCTGCCAACTTCATTCTGATGAGAGGTTTCGCCCTTCACAGGGAGTTCCCTTCCATGAAGGAGCGGTTCAAGCTGGAATCGGCCGCGGTGGCCCTCTACCCCATGTACCGGGGAGTGGCCCGCCTGGTGGGAATGGAAGTTATGGCGTGCAGCCCGGAGAACCTGCAGGGAGAGGCGGAGGCGGTGGGTCGGGCGGTCAGGCAGGGCAGCCATCTGGTCTTCCTTCATCACAAGCCGGTGGACAGCGCCGGCGAGGACGGCGACCCCGAGGCGAAGGTCTCGGCCATTCAGGATTTCGACAGTGCCCTGCCCGGCTTCCTTGCCCCGGGTTTCGACGTGGTCTGCCTCACCGGTGACCACAGCACACCCTGTCCCATGAAACTGCACAGCTGGCACCCGGTGCCGGTTCTGGTCCATGGAGGACCTCAGAGGACCGGCGTAAGCACAGCATTTTCCGAGAGACAGGCCCTGGGCGGTACGCTGGGAACCTTTCACTCCACCGACCTGATGCCCCTTCTTATGGCTGCGGCGGGAAAACTTTCAAAATTCGGCGCCTGAGATGAACCGCGAAGCCCTGGTGGCCCTTTCGGGGGGAGTGGATTCCTCCCTGGCGCTGAGCATGGCTTCCGAACGGCTGGACGCCGTAAGGGCGGCCTACGTGGACACATCGGGGGCCGGCCCGCCCGCGGAGGCGAAGGAAGTGGCCGCCCGTCTGGGAGTCGGCCTGACCGTGGTGGACGCCGAGGCCGAATTCCGCCGGGAGGTGCGGGAATGGTCCCGGATCATGCTTGCCTCCGGGCTTACCCCCAATCCCTGCGCCAGGTGCAATGCAAGGGTCAAGCTGCTCACCCTTTTCCGCATGCTCCGCCCGGATGAGAGCCTCCTGACGGGACATTACGCCAGAATGGCGGGAGGAAGGCTGCAGAGGGGAGCGGACCCCCGCAAGGACCAGAGTTATTTCCTCTCCATGGTAAGCCGGGATGTCCTGGCCAGGTGTTCCTTTCCCCTGGGAGAGACGCGGAAGGAGAGGGTGCGGGAGAAGGCGGAGTCCCTGGGGCTGCCGTTCAGGAGAGAGGAGAGCATGGACCTCTGCTTCCAGACGCCCGCCAGGGGCAGGCCCGGAAGGATCGTGGACCTCTCCGGAAGGACCATCGGCCGCCACCGGGGCATCGAGGGGTTTACCGTGGGTCAGAGGAAAGGGCTGGGAGCCCTTGGCGAAAGGATGTACGTGGTTTCAATGGACCCGCTTGAGGGAACCGTAACCGCCGGGACAAGGGCCCACCTCACCTCCACCGGATGCATGCTGGTGGAGATGAACTGGCTGGTCCATCCCGGCAGTTTCCCCTTCGAGGCCCTGGTCCAGACCAGGTACAGGCGCAGGCCGGTGCCGGCCGTTCTTGATGAAGACGGCGACACGGTTCATATTGAGTTCCGAAGGGCCGAGGAGGCCGTTGCTCCCGGTCAGGTCTGCGCGGTATATCAGAACTCTACCGTTATTGGGGGAGGGCTCGTCTCCTCCACGGAAAAGCATGATTGGAAACAGGATGAAGGATGAAATGATCAGCGGGATCATGGAACTCAGGGATTCAAGGGACGCTGTGATACTGGCCCACAGCTACCAGCCCCCGGATATACAGGACATAGCCGACCACGTGGGTGATTCGCTGGAACTCAGCCGGCTGGCGGCCTCCACCGAAGCGTCGGTGATAGTGTTCTGCGGAGTGAGGTTCATGGCGGAGACGGCCCACATCCTTTCCCCGGAGAAGACCGTTCTGCTGCCGGAACCGGAAGCCGGGTGCCCTCTGGCCGACTGCATAGATGTTCCCGCGCTGAGGAGCATGCAGGACATTTATCCGGACGCGCTGACGGTTCTCTACGTCAATTCACCGGCGGCGGTCAAGGCGGAGAGCTACGCCTGCTGCACTTCGGCCAACGCCCTTGAAGTTGTGGAGGCGGTTCCCTCGGAGCAGGTCCTATTCGCCCCCGACAGGAACCTGGCCGCTTTCGTGAGCAGAGGTACCGGCAAGAAGGTGCATATATGGAACGGAGCCTGCAGGAGCCACGCGACGGCTGACATCGGAAGTATCAGGGACAAGCGGAAGGAGTGGCCCGACGCCCGGCTGCTGGTACATCCGGAGACCCCGCCGGAGGCATGGGAGATGGCCGACGCGGTCCTGGGGACCGGCGGAATGATACGCTACATCGGCTCATCCGACTGCGGAAGGTTCCTGATAGGCACGGAAGAGGGAATGATCTATCGCCTTCGGACCCTCTACCCGGACCGGGACTTCATGGCCGTCGGCGGCATCTACTGTCCGAACATGAAGAAGATATCCCTTCAAAAGGTTCTGGACTCCCTGAGAGAGTTGAAGCCGGTGATAGAGGTGAAGCCCGGGATCAGGCGAAGGGCCCGCAGCGCCGTGGACCGGATGATGGAGATCACCGGATGAGAAGGCCGGTAATCGGCCTGACCCTGAACTGGCAGCGTAACGACGGGGAAAGGGTCCCTTCCTGCGGACGCTGGCTGTTCTCACTCAACCAGAGCTACGCCGACCTGATGGGAACGGCGAATACCGTGCCGGTGGGAATAGTGCCTTCGGCCGGCGGTCTCGAGGGCATTCTGGACATTCTGGACATGGTGGTGCTCACCGGCGGGGGGGACCCGGACCCGGACCTCTACGGTCAGCTTAACTGCGGCTCCGTGGATTGCAGGAGGGAGAGACCCCTGTGGGAGATGGAGTTCTACAGGTCCGCCAGGAGGAGGGGGATCCCCGTACTCGGCATCTGCCTGGGCATTCAGCTGATAGGGATCGCCGAGGGGGAGCAGCTCATACAGGACATACCCGCCCAGGTGGATAACCCCTGCCACCATCACGGAAGACCGGGAAGCCCGGCCAGCCACATGATCGCCCTTACCAGGGGTACTTTTCTTAACCATATTTTCGGTGACGGGATCGAAGTGTCCAGCCACCATCATCAGGCGGTGAGCGATGTACCCGGCGGTTTCCGCGTCGCGGCCCGTTCTTCCGACGGGGTCATTGAAGCAATGGAATCCGATGACGGCGGCGTTGTGGCCGTCCAGTGGCACCCCGAGAGGGATTTCACCGGTCCGGTCCTGCTGAGAGGGATGCTGGACCGGCTGAAGAGGTGAACTGATATGCTGTTCCTGACCGAGCCCCTGTATGTCCCCAGGGTCTGGGGCTCAATTCCCCGTAGGGATGGGGACCTGCCCGCAGGGGAGATATGGTGGGTCTTCCACAGGGGGGACGATTCCGCCGTGCTCAAGGACCCCTCGGGCTCTGAAAGGACCACGGTCGAACGCCTTGTGTCCTCGGGCAGGCTTCCCGGAGGCAGCTCGTATCCCGTGCTTCTGAAGACCCTGCACACAGCCGACCGGCTCTCGGTGCAGGTGCATCCCGGCGCCACCGGCGGAGATCTCCGGAAGGAGGAGACCTGGATAGTGCTCTCGGCGGAACCCGGTGCCTGGATGATGGGAGGGTTGAAGGGAACCGACAGGGATGCCTTTCTCAGGGCGGTTAAGGAGGGGAGGGCGGAAGAATGTCTGCGCAGGGTCCCCCTGGAGGAGGGCGATGCCTATCACATACCTCCCGGCACCGTGCATGCCCTGGGGCCGGGACTCACCGTACTTGAGGTCCAGAGCAACTGCGACGTCACCTACAGGCTCTACGACTGGGACAGGAGGGACCGGGGGGGCGGACGGCGAGAGCTGCATCTGAAGAAAGGCATGAACGCCGTGGACTGGGACAGTCCCGGAAATCCGGTGCCCCTGAGCGGGGACGGGATCTTCCGGGGAGGCAAACTGAATGCGGATTACTCGATAAGTCACGTGAGCCAGAACGACACGCTGCGCCTGCCCGGCGGATGCATCTTCTTTCTCTGTTCGGGCTGGGCCCTGCCGGGCTCCGAACTCCAGGCGCCCGCCTGCCTGCTGGCCGATTCCGGGGGAGGGAGTTTCCAGCTGGGAGGTTCTGGCTACCTGATAGAACCCTGAAGGGAGACCATGGAACAAAGATTCGCAGCAGTCATCATGGCTGGAGGCAGGGGGACCCGGTTCTGGCCGGTCTCCACCTCCGGCATGCCCAAGCAGTTCCTGAAGCTCACGGGGGACAGGACCATGCTGCAGCAGACAGCCGACAGGTTCCAGGGCCTCTGCGGACGGGACAGCGTACTGGTGGTAACCGGAAGGGAGTACGGGGATACGGTCATGGAGCAGCTTCCATGGCTGGACAGGGAGAACCTTCTGCTGGAACCATCCGGCAGGAACACCGCTCCCTGCATAGGCTGGGCGGCCGCAACGCTCATCGAAAGGGGGCTCGGTTCGTCCCTGATGGTAGTGGTGCCCTCCGACCATGTGATAGACAGCCCGGAGGGTTTCAGGGAAACTGTTCGCCTCGCCGCGGGTCCCGCCGCCGAGGGCAGGCTGGTAACCATAGGCATTCCTCCGGACAGGCCCGCCACCGGGTTCGGCTACCTGCACGCGGGCCGGCCCTGCGGGGATGATGTCTCGCGGGTGATATCGTTCACTGAGAAGCCCGACAGCGCTACAGCCTCCCGATACCTCGCCAGCGGGGAGTACCTGTGGAACGCGGGGATGTTCATCTGGAGGCCCGACGAGATAATGAACGAGATATCCGCCCATCTTCCCCGGCTGGCCAGGGGCCTTCAGGGGCTGGGAAAGGAAACCACCCCCGACCCGGAGGTGTACTGCTCCCTTGAATCGGTGTCCGTGGACTACGGGATAATGGAGAAGGCCGAAGACGTGGTGGTGGTCCCCGCCCGGTTCGGGTGGAACGACATAGGGGACTGGCCCTCAGCCCGGGAATGCGGCGTGGGAAGGGGAGAGGTGCTTTCCATGGACAGCGGGAACACTACGGTGTGGAACCCGGGAAAGCTCACGGTCCTGATGGGCCTTAGCAACGTATCGGTGGTGGAGACGGAAAAGGTCACCCTGGTGATGAGCGATGAGTACTCCCAGCGGCTGCGGGAGATCGTGGCGGAGCTGGAAAAGAGCGACCCGGACCTGGTATAGAAAGCGTCGGAGACAGCAAAAGAAGAAAGGCGGGAGAGGTCCCGCCTTTCTTCCGTTACGGCAGTGTGCGGCTGCTAGAAAGCGGACTTGATATTGCCCCAGGTGCTCTGCTGAAGGGCCTCGGGCTCGAAGTCTATATCCAGCACGTAGATGTAGTCGTTCTGCGGGTAGATGTAGAGGTATTCGCCGTCGTAGTCTATTCCGCCGTTGACCGGTGCCTCGAAGAATATGGTGGTCCATACGGGTGTTGGGTCCGGTGAACCGTCGGGGTTGAGCTGGTGTATTATGATGTTGACGTCGGCCTCGTCGGAGGTGGCCACGAAAAGGTAGTTCTCCCATACGGCCAGGCCGTAGACGGCCTTTCCGTCGTAGCCGATATCCGACCAGGTGATGGATGTCTCGGAACCTGTATAGGCTCCCCAGGCCAGCTTGTCATCGTTGGGGCTTCCGAGGTAGATGTTGTCGTAGCCTGCTCCAACGCCGAAAAGATTGGTGTAGCCGGCGGGACCGTCGATGTTGTGGATGAAGGTGCCGTCCTCCTCGAACACCGCGAAGAAACTGGCCGAGTAGTCGGTCATGAACCACTGGGCTCCGCTGGTGTACTCGCAGAAGGCCTGGTCGTCAGGGTCTACTCCCCCGGTGATGGCCCAGGATTCGCCGGTGGGGTCGCCGGAGTCGATCTCGAACTCGTAGTTGGCCATGTCGCTCCAGTTGAGTATCCAGATGCTGTTCGGGACGGTGGTCTTTATGGCAAGACCGTAAGATGCTTCAAGCCCGCCGGTCATCTGCCTCACGATGGAGTAGGAACCCCTTACCGGCCAGTGGCCGGACTGCCCGGAGCCGCCCACCCTGACGGATGCCGAGAGGGCAACCGCGAGGATCATGAGGGCAAAAAAGGCATATCTCATTTTCTTCCTCCGTTTCGAATAGTTTTCAGCAACGTACAATGAATCAATAGACGTTTCCGGTTAAAATGTCAATTATTGACAATCCTGAGGTTCTGCGGCGGCACAGTAATACATATATTCCATCAACGGCCCGCAGACGGGCCGGGAAAGGAGCTGGACCGGAATAGATCCCCTTGAGCGGCTGAAGAACGTTTGCGAGCGGATGGATTCCATGGACGAGGAACCCTCCATCCTTCAGGAGGCCCCGAAAGCCGGCTGTCATCCATGGCGGGTGGAGGGATCCGGAGGGTCAGGACGGTGAAGGCGTTCGGAAGGTCCATGGAAGAGCGGTCGGCCATTCTGGAGAGGTTGATCGATCCGGTGTTCTCTCTCAACGGAGGAATGGAGCTGAGCTACTGCAACGAGGCTTTCAGGGAGCTGGTCCGGCTGGAGGAAACGGACGGACGGGTCGTAACCTTCCGGGAGGCATCGGGGGAGGAACTTTGCGGAATGCTGGAGGAGGGTCTGAAGGATACGCTCGCTTCCGGTGATGCGTCCAGTCTGGTCCTGGATTACGATGAAAGGGTCTTCAGTACATCGATCCATCCCGGAACCGGGGGGCTGCTGGTCATAATGAGAGATATAACGGATGCCGAGACAATCAGAAGGAAGATGGATTTCAGGAGAAAGTTCGAGAGTCTGCTGGTGAGCATAGCCATCGATTTCATAGAGATGCAGGGGTCCGCTCTCAACATGGGCATCCATGACGCCCTGCTCAGCATAGGAGTGGCCATCGATGTGGACAGGGCCTACCTCTTCCAGTTCAGCGGAGACCAGGAGCGCATGAGCTGTACCCATGAATGGTGCGCCTCGAACATTCAGCCCAGAGCCGACCTGCTGCAGGACCTGGCCACCGCGGAACTTCCCTGGTGGATGAACAGGCTGCAGATGCACGAGACGATACACATTCCGCAACTCTCCTCCATGCCCGAATGGGCCGAATCGGAGAGGCGAATGCTGGAGGAGGGATATGTGCAGTCAACAGTGGCCGTTCCCATCATCCACGGAAGCGACCTCACCGGTTTTCTGGGCTTCGACAGCGTGAACCGGCGTAGACAGTGGAGCGAGGAGAAGATAGATCTTCTGAGGATCGTCGGAGACGCCATAGGCAACGCACTTGAGCGCAACAGGATGGAGAAGGAGCTGATGGAGATGTACCGCAGGGCCGAGACCGAGGCCCAGGTGAACGCCGTCCTGCTGAGAGAGGTGAACCACAGGGTGAAGAACAACCTGTCGGAGATAATCGGACTGCTCTACGCCCAGAAGAGATTCTCCAGCGGTGACTACAGCGAGTTCATCGGCAACCTCACAGGCAGGATAAGGGGTCTGGCCACGGTGCATGACATGCTATCCAGGTCCGGCTGGAACCCCCTGAGGCTCACCGAGCTGGCCAGGGGAATAGTAAACGGGGCCATATCCCACGCGGTGGAGAAGAAGAAGCTTACCGCCTCCGTATCCAACAGTTCCATAACGGTCGGCCCGGGCCAGGCCCATGCCATGGCGCTCATCATCAACGAGCTGGTAAGGAACTCGATAAAGCATGCCCTGAAGGACAGGTCATCCCTAAGGATAAAGGTAAGGATGCGGAAGGACAGGGCGGGCAATGTGAACCTCACCTACAGCGACAACGGTCCCGGTTATCCGGGGGACGTACTGTCGCTGAAGAGGAAGAACCTGGGTCTGGATCTCATTCAGAACCTGATATCAAAGAACCTGCAGGGAAGACTGACCCTGCTCAACGATGGGGGGGCCGTGACCAGGATAGGCTTCAGCATCGCGGAACCGGAGGTCGAGGATGAACAGTGAGAGAGAAACGGTACTGGTGGTGGAGGACGACCACCTGGTCTCGGAGATGGTCCGCGGTATGCTGGAGGAGCTGGGCTACGGAATAGCCGGTGAGGCTGAGGACGGTCATGAGGCCCTGGAAATGGTAAGGGAACTGAAACCGGACGTAGTTCTCATGGACATCAAAATGCCCAGGATGACCGGCCTGGAAGCCTCCATTCTCATGCAGAAGCACTTTCCCACGCCCATCGTGATACTCAGCGCCTACGAAAGCGATGAGCTCACGAGTGATGCCAGAAAAGCCGGTGTGGGAGCATACGTGGTGAAACCTCCCGAGCCGGAGGAACTGGACAGGGCCATTCAGCTGGCCCTGAGCAGGTTCCCGGACATCCTCAGGATACGGGAGCTGGAGGGACGGCTGGAGAGCCTCCGGGGGAAGGTGAGGACCCTTTCCGGGCTTCTTCCCGTATGTCCCGGCTGCCGGAAGCCGAAATCGGGGGAAATGTACGATTCTCTGCTGGACCGCTGCCTGTCAGAGCTGGAGGGAGATGACAGGAAGATGTGTCTGTGCGGCGAATGCAGGAAGTCTAGCGAAGCCGACGGGAATTGACGACGTTCCCGGGGCTCGAGGCCCTGATGCTCACGCGTGAGCCCACTTCGAGCCAGTCGTAGCTCCATCGGGCGGTTATCTCACCCATTCTCACGCAGCCGTGGGACTGCCTCGTTCCCAGCAGGTTGGTTCCCGAGAGAAACGTCTGGTGGAGTCCTATCTGCCCGGAAGGTTCTATGCACAGCCAGTAGGGCATCCTGATATTGTAGGAGCTGGATACCGGGGCCCTTCTCCTGTACAGCACCTCGAACTCACCCACCGGAGTATCGTGACCGGCCCTTCCGGTGGAGACCAGGGCTAGGTTCACTTCACGGCCGTTCTCCAGGAACACAACAGTCTGGCAGTCGATGAGGATGACGGCCTCCCTCACCCTCTCTCCGGAGACGTCCGCCTCGGGGACCATCACCGCGCTCCACGAGACGGCGAGTATGCTCAGGAACGGTCGAAAGCACTCCAAAAGGCTGACCATATACAGGACCTCCATCGGACGGTAAACTGAAGCGGGGAGGGGATGATGTCAATATTGACTTCAAGCTCATAATGCGGCAGATTTGATATCTACACCGCTATTTCCAATGAATACACCCTATGAATGGAGGATACGTTTTGCCTGAGACAAACCTTAGATTGAAACTCGTTCTGACCGCGGCCCTTGCAGCGGCGCTGCTGGCGGGCTGCAGTTCACCCGCCGTAACCGGCATGAAGGTGCACATGCAGAACCAGGAGTACCAGGAGGTCGTCCTTCTGGCTGACAGCATCATCGCCGATGGCGACTCGCTGAACCCCGAGGTCTGGTTCTGGAGGGGGAAGGCCCTCACAGAGATGAACCAGTGGACGGATGCGGCAGAATCGTTCCTGAAAGCACACCGCATGGGCGCCACCGAAGAAATGGCGGTGAACGAATACTGGTTCACCTTCTTCAACAGCGCTGCCAACACGCTGAACGAAGGCGACATAGGAGCCGCCGTCGAGATGCTGGAGGCGGGGATGGAAGTTGCTCCCCGGAGGCCGGATTTCCAGCTGATGCTGGGAGACATTGAACTCAATGTCAATGACGACCTTCAGGCGGCCCTGGATGATTTCACCACATCATCGGCGAAGGCTCGTGACCTGGTGGCGGACCTTCAGGAGCAGATGGACCAGACCAGCGACCAGTACGAGCTGGAATTCTATGCCCAGTCACTGCAGCAGGCGGAGGACATCCTCATCTCCTCGCTCTTCAACACCGGAAGCGTCCTGACCATGATGGCGCTGGACGCGGACGATGACCAGACGGCGGCTTACGTGCAGCAGGCACGGGAGGCCTACCAGGAGGCGCTGGAAGTGGATCCCACCAGCGTCGACGTCCTGGACGCCCTGGCCGCTGTGTTCATGGTAGAGGAAAACTACCGGGCGGCACTGGACATCTACGACGAAACCATCGAGAATATCGAGCTGGGGATGTCGGAGGGGTGGCTGGAGCCGGAAGAGGGACGCAACCTCAAGGCCAACATCATGGTCTCCAAGGGTTACGCCTTCATTGAGATGGAAGAGTACGGGCAGGCTATAGACCAGCTGAGCCAGGCCAGGGAACTCATCGGCGATGATTACATCATCCTGGCCTCCATGGCCCACGCCAATTTCGTGATGGAGGACTACCATGAGGCTATCTCGGAGCTGCAGGCGGCTCTGGACATTCAGGGGCTCACCCCCGAGCAGATAGCCAACGCCTACTATTCCCTCTACGCGAACTACAACAGGCTGGAAATGGACGAGGAGGCCGCCGCCGCCTTGGAGACAGCCCTTCAGTTCGAGCCGGAGAGGGCGAGCTGGTGGCGCTACCTTGCCAGCACCTACAGCCGTCTGGGCAGAAGGACCGACGCCATAGAGGCTATGGAGACGGCGGAAGAGCTGGAATCGGGAAGCTGATACCGTACAGCTGCGTGTGAAGTGGGGGAAGGCTTTTCGCTTTCCCCCTCTTTTTAACCCTTTCTCAGCGAGACCAGCAGCTGGTCCTTGACCACGGTATCGCCGGTTTTCACATGGACCTCCCGCACCCGGCCGGATATGCCGGAGCATATCTCGTTGTGCATCTTCATGGCGTCAAGCAGGAGAAGAACATTCCCCGGCCTGACCATGTCGTCCGAGCTCACCCTTACGTCCACTATGGTTCCGGGTATGAAGGCCCTGATCTCCGTGGGGTCGGGAATGCCCTGATATGAAGTGATGCTGTTCTCCGGGACCTCGGTAGTGTAATCCGTACCGTCGACCGTGAGCCGGTCAAGTTCGTCTGTCATTGATGCCCCCTAAAGAGGAATGTTCCCGTGAGACCTGCCGGTACGGGACTGATCCACCATGGAAAGCGCCTTGATGATGGTGTCCCTGGTCTCGCTGGACCTGATGATCGTGTCTACGTAGCCCTTCTTGGCCGCCACATAGGGGTTGGCGAACTTCTCCTCGTACTCCCTTACCTTCTCCCGCCTGCAGGCCTCGGGGTCTTCGGCGGCCGCTATCTCTCTGCGGAAGATGATGTTCGCCGCGCCCTCGGGGCCCATCACCGCTATCTCGCCGCAGGGCCAGGAAGCGACGAAATCGGCGCCGAGGTGCCTGCTGCACATCGCTATGTAGGCTCCGCCGTAAGCTTTCCTCATTATAAGCGTCATCTTCGGCACGGTAGCCTCGCTGTACGCGTAAAGGACCTTCGCTCCGTGTCTGATGACCCCGGAGTGCTCCTGGTCCACCCCCGGAAGGTAGCCGGGAGTATCCACCATGGTGAGCAGGGGGATATTGAACGAATCACAGAACCTGATGAAGCGCGCTGCCTTGTCCGAGGCGTTCACGTCAAGAACTCCCGCCAGCACCCTGGGCTGATTGGCCACTATTCCGATGGACCTTCCGGCGAGCCTGGCGAATCCAACCACCATGTTCCTGGCGTAATGTTCATGCACCTCGAGAAAATCGGAGCTGTCCACTATACCCCTGATTATCTCCTTTACGCAGTACGCCTGGCGCCGGTTGTCCGGGATCACGTCGTCCCCCAGAGGATCGTCCGGCGGGATAGGCTTCCACACCGGCGGTTTCTCGTCCGAATTGGGAGGCAGGAAGGAGAGAAGCTTCTTCAGGGTGTCGAAAGCTTCCCTTTCGCTCCTGGAGTAGAAGTGGGCGTTGCCGGTGATGGAAGCGTGGGTCATGGCTCCCCCCAGCTCCTCCTGGGTTACTTCCTCGCCGAGGACCGTCTTTATCACCTGGGGACCGGTGATGAACATGTTGGAGATGCGGTCCACCACGAAAACGAAATCTGTGAGAGCGGGGGAATAGACGGCTCCTCCCGCACAGGGGCCGAGGATCACCGATACCTGGGGGACCCTGCCGCTGAGCTTGGTGTTCCGGTAGAATATCTCACCGTAGCCGCAGAGGGATTCCACTCCCTCCTGTATTCGGGCGCCGCCGGAGTCGTTTATTCCGATCAGCGGTATCCCCGCGTTGAAGGCTCCGTCCATCACCTTGACTATCTTCTTCGAATGGGCTCTGCCGAGGGAACCTCCGGCCACGGTGAAATCCTGGGCGAACACGGCTACAGGTTTTTCGTCCACCTTTCCGTAGCCGGTTATGACGCCATCACCGGCCAGGTCCTTCCTGTCCATGCCGAAATCCTTCACGGAATGCTCCACGAAAAGGTCTATCTCCAGGAAGGAGTCCCGGTCGAGAAGAAGGTCCTCCACCCTCTCCCTGGCTGTGTGCTTGCCCTTCTTTTTCTGCTTTTCGATGGCGGTATCACCCCCGCCCTTGAGTTTGCGGGAGAGCAGGTTGAGAAAGTCATTCACCGAATTCATTATGGACATTATGTTATCCCCTCGTAGATGTGAAAGCTGAAGGTTCGTCTATTTTTTACTGGCCGCCGGTAAAGGTCTCGTCAGATATTCTCCCCACTCGAGCAGGGATTCAGCGGCAGGTGTAAGATAATTCAGTTCTTCCAGCAAGCGGTAGTCTTCCATCGCTTCCTCCAGCCGGCCCTCCATCCACAGGTACCCGGCCCTTTGTATGCGCGCTTCGTGGTACACCGGCGAGATTGAAAGGCTGCGGCTCAGAGTTTCCACGGCACTCCGCCTGTCCCCCGTTATACCCTCTATCTTCCCCATTATCAGCAGAGTGTATGGATTGGTGTTCATGGACACCGCCGAATCTCCCAGGGCCACCGCCAGGGAATCCAGACCGTGCAGGGCGGCCAGCCCTCCGGATACGGACAATCCCCATGGCTGAAGCTCCATCTCCCGGTCCAGTATCGTTCTAACCGAATCGAGCGCCCTGTCCCTCATGCCCGCCACGAACAGGGCCGACGCCTCGATCACGCAGGAATCCCCCGGTGAAACCTCTCCGGACAGGTATCCCGCCCAGGCCGGAGGAGGAACCATCAGGGGCGGCACACGGTTTACCGCCGCTCCCGCAGCGGAGGTTCCCTCCTCATGCAGGACAGCCAGGCAGCTGAGGAGCATCGCGTCCCCGGAGCCGACCGCCGCGTCCATGGCAGCGGTGTATTCGCCGGCCCCGGCCAGGGCCCAGGACTGTATGACCCTGAGCCTGGGGTCCTCTATACAGGGTTCCCTTCCCCCCAGGGCGTTTTCCAGGCCGGACCTCATGCTGTCGCTTCGAATGACGAAGGGCAGGGTGTCGGGCGTTTCTCCCGCGGTCTGCAGGAGTGCCGCCGCGGGGGGTATGGCGGGCTGGTAGTTCATGGGAGAGGATGCCGCGGTCACAAGCTCCTCCCGCAGCGAGGACGGCATCAGGTAGTAGGGTGTTTCCAGCAGCATCAGGGGAGAGAGGGGATCGACCACGGTGAAGACCTGTCCCCTGAACCCCGCCTCCTCCAGCCAGCTCGCTCTGCCGTATACCACGGTGATGCTGTCCCAGTAGACCGGTTCCCAGTCGGGACTGGCCGAGAGAATGTAGGCAGAGGACCCATCTGTCCGCGGCCAGTCGTAGAGGGCCAGCTGGATGCCCCGTCCGTCCAGAACGTTCATCACCCGGGGAGCGTCCTCCGGTCCTGCGTACGTCAGCAGCAGGTACTCGGCGTAGAGGTTTTCCGTGAAAAGATGGCACCGGCCGTCCATGTACAGCGGGAGGTCTTCGCCCATCACGTACTGAAGGTAACCGGATATCTCGTTGGTGTTGAAGACCCTTGCCTGAAGAAGCTCCGGGTTCTGCCTGAGGAATTCCGTGAGGCGGCGCGGGTAGATCGACCAGTCCACCCCCACTCCCGGCCGGCGGGGCGGACCGAATTCCCTCGGTACGCCTGTCAGGAACGGCACCGCCGCCGCGGCGGCCAGAAGGATGGCCGGTATGCGGAGGCGGACCCTTCCCAGAAGAGGAGAAACCCATGCCAGGGCGGCCAGGGCAAGGAAGTCGATGTTGCGGCTGGAAAGGAGGGACGCGGCCGAGAGAGCGGCGAGGGCCAGCATCCTTGAAGCACCTATCTTCCTCCTTCTAGCGAGCACAAGGGTCCACGTGGCAGCCAGGAGCACCACCAGCAGTACGGCGGTGGTGGATATCTCCTGTCCCGGATGGTACATGGGGTGGAAGGGGCTCCACCATTCCCTGATGGTTTCCCTGAACAGGGGACGGGAGAGAAAATCGGTTATGTAGGTGACCGAGCCGAATCCGTTGGGATGCACTCCCGCAGAGAGAACGACAGCCGCAAGGATTCCGCCCCGTTCCAGCGCACTCCGCGGTCTGCGGGCGAGAACGCTGTCCAGAAGCGGGATGCCCAGCAGGAACCATCCCATGATGAAACCGGCGTGAGCGTTCGTCCAGATGATCTGGAGCGGCAGGAATACGGCCAGCGTGGAGAGGAATCCGCCTGTGCCCCCGGCCATGAGGTAGAGGTAAAGGCTGAACATCAGTATCGATATGATGTGGGGTCTGACTATCCATCTTCCATGGCTCAGGGCGAACCACAGGAGCCCGGTGACCACAACGGCCGGGATGGAGGCTCCCCTTCTGACCGCGGCCATGGAGACGAGAAAGGCCGCCATAACGATGACCAGCGCCTTGAATATTACAGGACCCGCCTCTCCCGCTGTTTTCCAGGAGACGGCGAACATCACTTCCGCCACCCATTCCTGCTGCAGCCAGGTCTCGCCGCAGCGGGTCCAGGTGAAGGGGTCGGCGGTCCTGATGGTTCCGGTTTCCAGGATATCCTCGCCGTTCCTCAGGTGCCAGAAGAAATTGCCGTTGTGAACGGGAGTCAGGCTGTAGAGAGCGCAGACCGCAAGGAACACGGCCAGTATCAGTTTTTCCCCGGCGGTGGCGGTGGCCCTGTCAGTAGATTTCAAAGATGGTCCTTATCCTGTTGCGGGTCATTTCACCGGCTGCCCACTCCATGGCCTTCCGCAGGCAGGCTTCCCTCTCATCCGCGTCATCGGTCTGTATCCCCCTTCTGGCCCACAGTTCCGCCATCTCATCCCGGGCGAACGGCTCGTGCACCCCGCCGCTGTAGCGGAACGCCTCGAAGATGTTCCAGTCCACCCGGCGACGACCGGGGCTGAAGAGCAGGCCGCTGAGTTCCAGCTCGGGCTCATACCAGCCCCTTACGGCGAATACCGTCCTTCCATTGATCCTCGCCGGAAGAGGGTCCGGCGGCGGGACCCTGAAGAAACAGCGATGGATGTCCAGCGGGAGCAGGTCGGGTCTCCTGTCATCCACCTCGAGAAGGTACGCGGTATGGAAAGTGCTCATCCCCGCCGTAACGAAAGCGGAACCAGGCGCGGCACCCCGCAGGTAGTCCTCCGCGATCACCTTCGCTGAGGTATCGCCCCTCCGCCATGCCAGGGATACCCCGGCGGATATGGAGACCGCCAGGAGAGCCGCCGCCGCGGCTCTCCTCCACCGGCCGCCGCCCAGCATCCTGGCCAGGCCCAGGGAGGCCCAGATCCCCAGCGGGATGATCACCGTCCACAGGATACTGCCGGTATCGGGAATGGAATATGAGGAGACGAAGAGAAGAGACCCCGCAAGGCTGAGGAACAGTTTCCAGGACCACCTTCGGGAATAGAGGGCCAGTCCGGCCATGACCATCAGGGGAATGGCGCCGGTATCCCTGACCAGAGCTTCCAGCCCCCTGGCCGCGGGCAGGGTGAGCCTCGACCCGTAGAGGGTCAGGTACCTCCATACCGAAAACGCGGTGGCCGGAGCGGAATAGTGGCAGAGGCCCGGAAAGGCGGATCTCAGAGGTATGAACAGCCACAGGGAGAGGGGAATGAAGGCCGCCAGCAGCCATCTCTCCCTGAATCTGGCGGACAGGACGGAGGGAAACAGGAAAAATGAGACCGGGTGGCCGGCGAACAGCGACATCGAGAACATATAGGGGCCGGAGGGCGTGTTCCTCAGGCCGATGGCCAGGAGGGCCAGCAGTATGGCGAAACCATGCACCTCGACTACGTTGATCTGAGCCAGGACCGGCCCCGTCGTGAAAAGCAGCACGCTTCCGGCCAGGGCGCCGGCCCTGCTGACACGGAAGCTCCTGAGAGCGAAGCAGGCGGCCCCGGCCCCGGCCCCGGCGGTCAGGGCGGAGAACAGACGGAAGCAGGAGTAGTCCAGCCTGGCGCAGGGGGCCGCGAGGGCGAATACCCTGAGGAAGAATATGTACAGGGGGTATCCCGGCGGATGAGGCAGCTGAAGGCTCCTTCCGCAGATGACGAACTCGGTCCCATCGATGAAATCGAAGGACCCGGGACCGGAAATGAGCGCCAGCCCGCCAATGAAGACGGACAAGGCAAGCGCGAAGAGCGCGAAGTGTGAGCGGTTCACTTCATCGGGGGGAGGACCCGGAAGGTCCCTGTACCGTTTCAAGGAACTCCAGGAACCATGCATTGTCCGGTTCAAGTTTCAGGCCGTAGAGGGCGTGGGCGGCCGACCGGGAACTGTCACCGGCGGCGTATGCAGTACGGCACGCGAGGCGCAGCAGGGCGAGGTCGGGATGGTTCACGGCCGCTATGGCCCGTTCCGCGTACTCCAGCGCTTCTACGGGCCTGCCGGCGCTCGCGTACCAGAGCGCCGCCGTCCTTAGTATCCCCGGGGACGCCGGGGCAAGGGCCAGACACTCCAGCAGAAGATCTTCCCTGTCCGGAGGCCGGCCGGCCGTCAGGGGGGCCTTCAGCCTGGCCTCCATTATCTCCACCGAGCCGGGGAACCTTTCCATTCCCCTCAGGAAGAGCGAATCGTAATCACCGCCCGTGCTTGCGGCTACGTGTACGGCCCAGGCGTACTCCCCCGCCCCCGCCCGGGGATGGGACAAGGCGGCCCTGGCGTACCGCTCCGCCCTCCCGTGGTCCCCGCTTCCGGCGCAGGCTGTGGAGAAGGCGCGGTACAGCTGGGGGGAGGGACCGCCAAGTTCCATTATTCTTCGGATGAACAGCGTGTCGCTGTCCATGGTCGCCCTGCTGACCATGACACCGCCGACATCGATTTTTTCCATGAGCTCCGGGTCTGACAGGACATGAGACATCAGTTCATCGTACTCGTCCTCCATTCCCCGTGACAGCGCGAGTTTCAGCCCCAGCCTGTACACGTCCGGGGAATCAGCTCCCCGGCTGAGCGCCATGCGGTAGCACCAGTCGGCCCGGTCGGGGTTGCCCTCCTCGAATTCCGCCTTGGCCAGGCTGAGCATGTCCCCGCCGGAAGCGGCGGTTTCCCTGGCTGCCGGAAGAGTGAAATCCAGCCTGCCGTTCCTGCTTATGTCCAGGTTCAGCCACCTGTGATACTGCGTATACGATGTGGGGGGGGGCGGCCGCAGGACCAGAGCGGCGGCCACGGCCAGAACTCCCGCCGCCGCGGCCGGCCGGGAACGGCTCACCGCGGCAAGGGCGCACAGCGCCATGACCGGAATGGAGAGAACGCCCCAGGACAGACCCGCCGGGCTGGATGCCACCAGAAATGCCGCCACGCCTGAAAGGCAGGCGGACACGATTCGAGGGCCCGGCAGCATAAGCACTGATATGCAGAGCATCGCCAGGGCAGCCGTGGACCATCCCACCGCCAGGGCCGCCAGTATGGATATTCCCCACATGGTGTTCCTGGCAGCTGTACCGGCGTGACGGGAGAGGAGGATCAGTACCGCCGCCAGCAGGGCTCCCGTCATGGAAACCGCGTCGGCGAACGTCAGTATTCCCCGTGAGGAGGAGAGGAACCATGCGGTACCCGCCAGGGGAGCCGCAAGGGTCCAGACATTCTGCCCGGCGGAACGGTACGTCCGTCGCCACCCCTCCGGGTCGAGCCTGCTGTGGAACCATGCCAGGATAAGCGTAACCGGGATCAGGTCCACCAGGAAGACCGTGTAGTGAAGAGATCCGGTAAGGTGGGGAGCGGTGGCCGCGTGCCACTGGTAGTACTCCTGCAGGGTCCCCGCGTAGGGGAACAGGTCCATGGTCAGAACGTAGACGAGACTGGGCCAGGTGAAGAACATCAGGAAGACGGGGGCGAAAAGGACCGTGGTGCCGATTCCTCTGGCCATCCTTCTGTCGTCCGCCACGGCCCACGAGAAAAGACCCGCCAGGACGCAGCCTATGGCCGCCTCTATCCTGATGCCGGCGGTGGTTCCCTGGAGTTCGACGGCTGGATTGAAGAAGTTGAGCAGGAAGAAGGACGCGTTGCTCCTGTCCAGCGGGAAGTACCCTATGGCGGCGGAAGAGCCCAGAAGGAAATCCAGAAGGGGCGGAAGAAGGGTAAGGGTCCAGGCGAAGACCATCAGCTGAAGCAGCCTGCGGAGCGGGTAGCCTGAAAGCATGTGCATAAGGGCGGTAAGGCCCAGCATGGGGAAAACGTAGGCTATGGGGAAATGGAAGACGAAGGCCGGGGCCGGGAACAGAAGACCCGCGGAAATGGATTCCAGCAGGTTCCGCAGTATCACCGTGGCCGCGAACAGCCCGGCAAGCTGCGCTCCGGAAGCTTCGATGGATGAGGTCCAGTCCACAGCCCTGAGTATGAGCCTTCTCATGGAAGCGTCCTCCAGACCTCATCCGGGTCCTCCATGATCGACATGGCGGGAACGCTTCGGGGCAGGCCGGAGAACCAGTCCAGGCCGGCCAGCATCCTTACGGTGGCGAAGAGACCGGTCTCGGTCACTCCCCTGGGCGTGGACCCGCATATTCCTCTTCCCGCCGCCGCGAACCAGCCCCTGCCGCAGTGAGACCGGGAGAGGGAGTACAGGACCACCCTATAACTGGACAGGACGCCGGGTGAGGTCCAGAACTCCGCCAGCTCGAGAACCCGGGCCGGGTCGGGCACGCTGATGTCAATGAGTATCATATCGGGTCTGTAGAACTCCCACAGCTCCAGAAGGAGCTGATGGTTCTTCGTCACGTCCAGCTCCATGGAATCAGGCAAACTCTCCATCAGCTCCCCGGGGAGAGCACGGACTGCTCCTGAGTCATCGGTCCGAATGAGAATGCCGTCGCTGCCGGGGGCCAGGTCAGTAATGCTGTCGCTCACCATGGCCAGCAGCATTCCCATGTCCAGCGTCTCCCGGATCACGGGACCGTACGCAGGCGGTTTTACCGCCGGTCCGATGAGCATGGAGGAGGAGACATCGCTCCTTCCCCGGGATATTCCCCATGGAAGGTCCGGGGATTCTTCCGTGTTCCTGAACTGAATGATCAGAAGTGGCGGAAGGGCCGGCGAAGCGGATTCCGCCGATTGTTCAGCCCTTCCGCATCCTGCCGTTATGATAAGCGCCATGGCGAAGACCGTTCTGGACATATCTCCTCCGGAGTGTGGCTGGATCATTCGAGGTCCAGGCGGGAATATAACCAATGCACCGCCGGAGAGGGCCTACCTGACCAGAGCCACCTTTCTGCAGAACGAGCTTCCGCCGGCGGACAGCACCACGAAATAGGTGCCCGGGGTCAGGCCGGTGTCCTCGAACTGCACCGTATGGCAGCCGGCGTCCAGCTCTTCGCGGAGGAGGGTCCGGGCAAGCCGTCCGGTCACGTCGTAAACCTCCAGCCGCGCCATTCCGGTTTCCGGAAGTGTGAGATCGACGGTTCCTGCGCCGCTGAGCGGATTGGAGGATACGTCGAGGCTCAGCCGCTCTCCCGGGTCGGGAGACCCCTCCATGCCGCTGGTGCAGTCCACGGTGAATTCGTAGAGGTGGTCCAGAGAGGACAGGTCCATGAAGGCGGGGAAGAAGACGGCGTAGTCCCATCCGTCGGCATTGACCGAGACGGTTTTGTCCCCTGTTACCGGATCGCACTGGTGCCACTGGAAGTAATGGTCCCCGGAGAGGTCCTGCAGTATCACTCCCAGGTTCCAGTGGAAACCGTCCCGGCCGTCGAAGTCCATCTCTATCCAGCCGTCCTGGTAGTTGGCGAGGTCCACCCGTATCCAGTGTATTCCGTAACGGTCGGGCGGGAAGTAGGGGGTCTGGTCCCCGGTGAATGGAAGTTCGTTTATCTCGTGCCAGGGCAGGACCCTCGGTCCGGGGAGCCATGTGGAGGACTCCTGGCAGTACATTCCGCAACCGTCGTACCAGTTGGCGGCGGTGAACCACCTCCAGACGCCGTAGTCCATGAAGAACTCCTCGAAGGTCATGCCGCGGTCGGCGAACATGGAATCGTGGGCGCCCAGAGTGTTCCTTCCCGGCTCGGCGGCGCAGTACTCCCAGATATCCCGCACAGACTCGTAGCCCCATCTGTCCCACATCATCCATACCCAGGGGAATCCTCCGTAGGAGTAGGACCGTATGTCCAGCCAGGGGGTCCTGAGGGCGTTCTCCCCGGAAGCTATGCATCCCAGGTAATCGTCCACGTCAGGGTAGACCACCTCGGTGACCCAGACGGCGCAGTTCTCCAGGAACCAGATGGCCTCGCCGTAATCGTAGGAGGCCTGAACCGCGTGCTGGAACTCGTGGGCCACCACGCAGTTCCTCTGACCGATGTCCGTTATTTCATTGTGCACGACGATATGGCTGGCCGAGCAGTCGTGGGTGGAGTCCGGCGGCTGGTACTCTCCCGCGCAGGAGGCGTAGCCTATGACGCCTCCGGTCAGGTGGACCACGTATATGTCGTAGAGGTCGTCGCCTCCCACTCCGTTGTCCGGGGGAGGCTCGAAGAAACCCATCTGGTCACACTGTACAGCCCAGGAGGAATCTGCCGCCAGGGCGACGCTCAGGGCGTAGCCGCTGGTGGTGGAGTCGGAACCTGAATCGGTCCAGTGTATCTTGAAGTTCCCCCCGGGAGAATCGAGAGTCTGCTCGGTGCCGCTCAGTGACGGCCGGCTGGCGGACGAGTAACCCGAAGGGCCGATGAGGCGGAAGGCTTCCATCAGCGCCGGCGTTCCGCAGGGGCCGCTTTCCGTGGGAACATCTCCGTAGGCGGGGGGCAACAGGACTGGCGTAAGAGCCATCAATACCGCCGTTATCAAACTCATTTCGAATGCTCCTTGTCCCGCGGTGTGCAATACAGGAACAGGGACCCGGATGGGCCCCTGCTCCTTACCAGCTGCTGCCGGGCCCCGTTACCTTGTCAGGACCATCTTCTGTCCGGCCATCCTGCCGTCGGCGAACAGCATTATGAAGTAGGTGCCGCTCGAAAGTTCCGCTCCCTGGAGCTGGACCGTGTGGGTCCCGGCCTGAATGTTGTCGTCCAGAAGGGTGGCGGCCACCCTGCCGCTCATGTCGTAGACCTTGAGCTGGGCGCTGCCCGCTTCAGGCATCTGGAAGGTGACGGACCCTCCGGCCGGCATGGGATTGGACGAAACGCCCAGGCTGAGCTGGTCGCTTACCTCCGGAGAACCCTCCATGCCGGTGGTGGAGGTGATATCGAAGGAGTAGTAGTGGTCCAGAGGCGTCATTCCGAGGAAAGCGGGGAAGAAGATGGCGTAATCCCATCCGCTGCCGCCCACGGAAACCGTCTTGTCGCCGGTGGCGGGGTCGCACTCGTACCATTCGAAGCTGAGCCTGCCGGAGAGGTCCTGCATTATGACACCCAGGCCCCATTCGAAACCGTCCCTGCCGTTGAAGGACATCTCCACCCAGTCGTCCTGGTAATCCGCAAGGTCCACGCGTATCCAGTGGATCCCCCAGGTATCGGGCTCGTAGGGTCCCTCATCGCCGGAGGCGGGAAGGTCGCTGAAATCATGGAAGGCGAGAACCCGCGGCCCGGGATTCCAGAGGGCGCACTCCGGATTGTACATTCCGCAGCCGGAGAACCAGTTGCCCGCGGTGAACCATCTCCAGGCGCCGTAATCCATGAAGAACTCGTTGAAGGTGAGGCCGTGGTCGGCGAACATGTCACTGTGGGCATCCAGCATGTTGTTGCCGTTTTCCGCGGCGCAGTTCTCCCAGACGGTGCGTACCGATTCGTAGCCCCATCTGTCCCACATCATCCAGGGCCAGGTGAACGCTCCGTACCAGTACATGGAGCCTGAGCGTATGTCCATCCAGGGGGTGCGGAGGGCGTTCTCGCCGTAACTTATGTAGCCGAGATAATCGTTGATGTCGGGGTAGACGATCTCCTCCATCCATACGGCGCAGTTCTCCATGAACCAGGTGGGCTCGTTGTAGTCGTAGCTGAACTGCACAGCGTGCTTGAACTCGTGGGCCACGGTGCAGACCCTCTGCCCGGTGCCGGAAATGTTGTTGTTCATGGCGATGTGGCTGGCGGTGCAGTCCTGGGTCGAGTCTGGGGGATGGTACTCACCGCTGGGGGAAGTGTAGCCCAGAGTGGACCCGGAGATGTATATCACGTAGATGTCGTACTTGTCGTCCCCTCCCACGCCGTTGTCGGGAGGTGGCTGGTAGAAGCCCATCTGGTCGCACCCGACAGCCCACGCGGAATCCGCGGCCAGGGCGATGGAGTTGGCGTAGGTCTGGTTGGTTGCGTCCACTCCGGAGTCGGTCCAGTGGATCTTGAAGTGGCCCGAGGGGGAGTCGATGGTGTAATGGGGTCCGCTGAGAACCGGCCGGTTGGCCTTGGGGGAGTCTTCGTCCCCCACCAGACGCCAGGCTTCCACAAGGGCCGGAGTGCCGCAGGGCACCTCTTCGGCGCCTTCAGTGTAGCGCGAGGGCAGACCGTGGTAATCGAACACGCTCTGCTCCAGGAGACCGGCGGCTTCCATTGCGCTGATCTCCCCCGCCTCGAGGGAGGTGAGTATCCTCTCCATCGAAGTATCTCCCAGGACCAGGCCCGGAAGAACGAGCAGAAGCGAACCAAGTAGGGCAGAAGAACATTTCATTGATTCATCCCTTCTTATTGTGTTGCCGGCCGTAGAAAGCCTGCTTTCGTGAATTCATGGGTTATATATTTGTGGAACAGCAGCTTGCGATTTATGCTAACAGAACTTTAAGCCTTGTCCGCACACGTCCGCCCCGCAAAGATACTTCCTGCAGTATGTAACGTCCATACGGTTCCGCGGGTTCCCCGAACCCACCCGAGGTTGCCCGATGAGAACTCAGTGAACATAGTCGGGCTTTGGAGGTATTACATGAAAATAACATTCCACGGAGCCGCCCGGGAGGTTACCGGGTCGAAACATCTGCTGGAGGTAGGAGGCAGAAGGATACTTCTGGACTGCGGCCTTCATCAGGGCCACAGGGACGAGAGCGAGAAACTGAACCGGGAAATGCCCTTCGATCCAGCCACGCTGGACGCAATAGTCCTGTCGCATGCCCACATCGATCATTCGGGTAACCTTCCCACCGCGGTGAAGAAGGGTTTCGGGGGTATGATTACCTCCACCTTCGCCACCCGTGACCTCGCGGCGATAATGCTGCCGGACAGCGCGCACATACAGAAGTACGATATCGAGTACCTGAACAAAAAAAGGGCCAGGAAGGACCTTCCTCCCCTGAAACCGCTCTACACCGCCGAAGACGTTACGGAGACACTGAAGCACTTCATGTCCATCCCCTACGACAGGTCATTCCAGCTGTTCCCGGAAGTCTCCCTCAGATTCGTTGAGGCCGGCCACATACTGGGGTCGGCCCAGGTGGAACTCACGGTGAGGGAGAAGGGAACAAGCAGGACCCTGCTCTTCTCCGGGGACCTGGGCAGGCCGGGCAGACCTATACTCAAGGACCCCGACATGAGTCCCAGGGCCGACATCCTGATAATGGAAAGCACCTACGGTGGAAGGAATCACGGTAAGCGGGAGGAGGCGCTCCAGAAGTTCAGCGGCATAATAAGAAAGACATTCGACGCCGGCGGCAAGCTGATAATACCCTCCTTCAGCGTGGGACGGACCCAGGAGGTCCTCTACTACATTCACGAGCTGGTGGCCAGGGATGAGATGCCTCCCATGAGGGTATACGTCGATTCACCCCTCTCCTTCGATGCCACGGAGGTCTACAAGATCCATCAGGAATGCTTCGACTCTCAAATGCGGGAGTATCTCTACAGCAAGATGAGCCCCTTCCAGTTCGAGGGACTGCATTTCACCCAGGGCGTGGAGGACTCCAAGTCCCTCAATTACGATGAAAGCCCCATGATCATCATCTCCGCCTCCGGAATGTGCGAGAACGGCAGGATACTGCATCACCTGAAGAACAACATCCAGGACGAAAGGAACTCGGTCCTTATCGTCGGGTTCATGGCGGAGCATACACTTGGCAGAAGGCTTCTGGAGGGCGAGAAAGATGTGAGGATCTTCGGCGAGGAGTACCAGGTCAACGCGGGTGTGGAAGTGATAAACGGTTTCTCGGCCCACGCCGACTCCGACGCCCTGGTGGATTACGCCGAGAAGACCGCCGGCGAGGCGGAGAACATCTTCCTTGTCCATGGTGAGCTGGAGCAGAGCACCGTCCTCTCCCGAAGAATAGAGGAGCGGACTGGAATTGCGCCTTCCATTCCCTCCAGGGGTGAATCCTTTGAACTCTGACCCTGGAACAAGGGGCGGCTTTCCAGGATACATCCGGGGGCACGGCAACAAACGAACAGCTCGGGGGAACATATGACCATTCTTTCCTGTCTGATAGCGGCGCTTTCCGGAATATTCTCGGTGGATTACCTTCCGCCTCCCGACGGTATAGGCTCGGAGATACTGGCGATAAACACCAGATCACTGGGTATGGGAGGTGTCTGCGTCGGAATACCCAACTCCAGCGATTTCACAATGCTCAATCCCGCCGCCTCCGCCTGGACGCTGGAGGGGGGCGTCGCTTTCACCGGAAGGTACAGTGAAAGCGATGACGCTGCCTGGGACAACCGCCTGGGCTTCCCCATGGTGGCCGCCCTGATACCTCTTCCCGGAAGGGTGGTGATAACCGGGGCCATCGAGGGCAGGAGCAGGATCGACACCGGTCTGGAGGGCATTGATGCGGGCGGCGATCATACCGGGAACTTTACCTGGTCCGGCGGGCTGGCGGAGGCCTACGCGGGCGCTTCGGTCCGGGCAAGCGACTGGCTGGGGCTGTCTCTGGGGGGACGGAGCACCTTCGGAAACATCCGCTCCGACGTCGAACTCATTTCCCGCGATTCGGTTCCACCGATACCCATCAACTCAATCTACAGGGACGACGCCCGTTTCCGAATGGCCTGGGGTGCGGTGGCCGGCCTTCTCATCAATACCGACCGTTTCGGTCTGGGCCTGTCCATCTCCACGGACAGGAAGGGAACCCTGCGGGTAGAGCGGGCCTTCAGTCTTACCGAGGTCGCCGACAGCACCAGCAGCTTCTACACCATTCCCGGTGAGGTCTCTGCGGGCTTGTCGTTCAGGCCGGTGGGGGAACTGCTTGTCGGAATGGACATCTTCGGCAGGAAGGCCATGAACGTAATGGGCAGCCGCACGGAGGGAGGCACCATCTACTCGGTGGGAGCCGAACTGGACGCCGGCGGAGGTATTCAGCCGAGATGCGGTTACAGCTACATGGACGGCCTCTGGCGGGATGGGGCGCAAACCCTCTCCGCCGGGGCGGGTTACTCGTTCAACCGGGGAACCGCAGGACTGGACCTGGCCGTAGGATACAGTTACTGGAGGGATTTTCAGGACAGCTTCCGGGAAGAGACCGTTCTGAGCGTATCCCTCTGGGCCAGTGAAAAATGGCTGGGACGATAACCGGCCATACCGCTACACTGGCGATAGTGCCCGCCAGATTCTCCTCCACCAGGCTGCCGGGCAAGCCCCTGGCGGACGTGGCTGGGGTTCCCATGATCCTCAGGGTGCTGCGCGGCGTGGCCGGATCCGTGGACATGGTGATGGCGGCCACGGACGATGAACGGATAAGGGAAACGGTGGAAGGGGCCGGGTTCCGGGCGGTGATGACCGGCAGGGCCGATTCCGGCACAGAGAGAGTATTCATGGCCTGGGACGCCGTTGGCCGTCCAGGCGGCATAATCATCAACGTCCAGGGGGACGAGCCGCTGGTGGGACCCGGCTGGCTGGCTCCCCTGCTCTCGGTTCCCCACGGGGACGACCGCGTGGTGACGCTGGCCCGAAGGGTTCCCGCCGCCGAAGCGGGTTCGCCCGACATGGTGAAGGTGGCGGTGGCTGAAAACGGGGAAGCCCTCTATTTCTCGAGGCACCCGGTACCGCACGGCGCGGAGCAGCTGCTGGAGCACGTGGGTGTGTACTCCTTCACTCCGGAATCACTTGAGAGATGCGTTTCCTGCGGCTCCACCCGCCTCTCGCGGACCGAGGACCTGGAACAGCTGGCCTGGCTGGAGTCGGGGGTAAGGATGATGGTGGTGGAGGGAGACTTCCCCGGAACAGGGGTGGACACCCCGGAGGACCTTGAAAGGGCGGTGGATCATTTCACATCCCTGCAGTAAACCGTTGTTCATCGTCGGTCCCTGCAGCCTGGAATCGGAGGAGGTGGCCATGAAGGTGGCCGATTTTACCTCTCAGCTCATGGGCAGCCTTGACCATCCGGTGGAGTGGGTATTCAAGGGCTCGTTCCTCAAGGACAACAGGACAAGCCCGGCAGGCTACCGGGGACCCGGCATGGAAGAGGGACTGAGGATACTGGAGAAGGTATCCGCCGGATTCGGCGTAAGGGTCATGACCGACATTCACAGCGCGCTTCAGGCGGTTCCCGTGGGGGAGGTGGCGGACATCCTGCAGGTTCCCGCCTTTCTCTGCCGCCAGACATCCATACTCGAGGCCGCCGGCGGCACCGGAAGACCGGTGAACATTAAGAAGGGGCAGTTCATGGCTCCCGGGAACATGAAAGGCGCGGTGGAGAAGGTGATGTCCGCCGGCTGTCCCGAAGCATGGCTCACCGAGAGAGGCACTTTCTTCGGCTACGGCGAACTGGTGGTGGACATGCGCTCGCTGTCGGTGATGAGAGAATTATCCCCGGTGGTCATCCTGGACGTGACACATTCCCTTCAGCTTCCCGGGGCCGCGGGAGACAGCAGCGGTGGCCGGAGCCGTTACGCTCCGGCGCTGGCCAGGGCCGGAGCCGCATGGGGAGTGGACGGGCTGTTCATCGAGGCCCATCCGGACCCGGCTGCGGCGCTGAGCGATTCGGCCACCATGGTGGACCTCCCGACCCTTCAGGCCATGGTCAGGGGGGCGCTTGCCCACTGGGAGGGATTGTGAAGTCCCTGCAGGGGATCAGGCTCCTGGCCCTGGACGTTGACGGCGTGCTCACAGACGGAGCTCTTCACTACGGGCCCGGGGGCGTGACCCAGCGCTTCAGCTCCAGCGACGGCGCGGGGCTGGTGGAACTTCGAAGCAGGTCCTTCCCGGTTGCCCTTATATCTTTCAGGGACTTTGCCGCCACCAGGAGAAGGGCGGCGGACCTGGGAATAGACATCCTCTGCCTGGGCAGTTCGGAGAAGGCCGGGGCTCTGAGAAGGATATGCCGACATCTTTCCATCGACTGCGGACGCGCACTCTTCATGGGCGACGGTCTCATGGACCTTCCCGCCATCAGGGAGGCCGGGGTGGGAGCGTGTCCCTCCGACGCCCACCCCCGGGTCAGGGATGAATGCGATATCGTTACGCAGAGACCCGGAGGGAATGGCGCGGTCAGGGAGGTAGTGGACATGCTGCTGAAGGAACTGGATAATGGATGACCTCTACGAAGAGGCCCTGAGGGTGATGGAGATCGAGGCGGAATGGATAAGACAGACCGCCAGACTCGCCGCGGAAGGTTTCTCCAGGGCCGTGAGGATACTGGCGGAGACACGCGGGAAGATAGTGATATGCGGCATGGGCAAATCCGGTCATGTGGGCAGGAAGATAGCCGCAACCATGACCAGCACCGGGAGTCCCGCCTACTTCCTCCATCCCTCCGAAGGGATACACGGAGACCTGGGGCTTATTCAGAAGGGCGATTCAGCCCTGGTGCTGTCAAAGAGCGGTGAGACCCGTGAGATAGCCCAGCTGCTTCCATGTTTTGAGAGGCTGGGCATACCCGTGGTCGCGCTGACCGGAGGAGAGGGTTCGCTCCTCTCCAGGGCCGCGGACGTGGTACTCCCCCTGCCCCGCATGAAGGAGGCCTGCCCCCACGACCTGGCGCCCACCGCAAGCACAACCTCCATGATGGCCCTGGGGGACGCCCTGGCCATAGCGCTGCTTCGCGTGAGGGAGTTCTCCCCGGAGGATTTCGCGGAGTTCCATCCCGGAGGCATCCTGGGAAGGAAGCTTCTCACCAGGGTGTCGGACCTGATGGACTCCGGCCCGCTTCCCGTGATGGAAGAATCCGCGCCGCTTTCGGATGCCGTAGCCGTAATGACGGCCCACAGGGGAGTATGCTTCTCAACTGACACCGATGGAAGGCTCAGCGGTATCTTCGTATACGGAGACCTGGGGAGGCTGATGCGGAACAGGACCAACGTGCTGGACCTGGCTCTGGCCGACGTCCTGATAAGGGAGCCCGTCACCGGTTCTCCCGACGAGCTGGCCTCCGTGGCGGTGACAAGGATGGAGGAGAGGGGCATTACATCCCTGGTGGTTACCGACGGTGATGGAGTGCCCGTGGGTGTGCTCTACCTTCACGACTGCCTCCAGGCCGGTGTAAAGTAACCGGAATGTCTTTTCATCTACCATTCCGCGGTCTAAGGCACCGACTTCAGCTGCCCATGGCGAGGATGCTTGTTTTCCTGTCGTCCAGACTTCCCCGCCGGTCCGTGGCCCCGCTGGCCTCCGTTCTGGGCCGGGTCGCCTCGCTGGTCCCCGGAAGGTCGAGGGAAACATTCAGAATAAACCGAAGACACGTGATACGACCGATGGGTCTCGAGGTCAGCCTGCACAGGGTCTACGGTCATCTGATCGCCGGTGTGCTGGACTTCCTGCGTCTCAACTCAAGGTCCGACCGGGATTTCCTGAAGGAGGTGGAGGTAAGGGGAGAGCGATACATGGCGGAAGCCCTCTCCCTGGGCAGGGGGGTCATCGCCGTCACCGCCCATTACTCGGCCTGGGAGCTGATTCCCAGGTCCATATCTCTCCTGGGCCACAGGGTTGGGGTGGTTACCCGCAAGATAGGCCGGGCCGGAACGGCGGAGTACCTCGACGGCCTGCGGTCCCGTCACGGCACCGTTACCATCGACAGGGGCGGCGGACTGGCGAAGCTGATGAGGACCCTGCGGGACAACACCGCGGTGGGTATACTTATAGATCAGGACACCATGGGCGTGGAGAGCGAGTTCGTTGAATTCCTGGGGCTTCCCGCCAGGACCCCGGTGGGCCCCGCCCGTCTGGCCCTGAGATTTGATATTCCCGTCCTCACCCTGCATATATCAAGGGAAGGCCACCGTCGTTACGTGGTGGAGATAGACAGGCCCCTGGAGCTGGACGAATACCGGGAAAGCGGAGGGTACCTGAGGCTTACACAGGACCTCACAGCCAGAATAGAAGAGTGGGTGATCGAAGATCCCGAACAGTGGGTATGGATACACGAGCGCTGGGCTCGCCGTCCTGGCGGCGCTCCTGGCCTGCGGTAGCTCCGAGCCGGTTGAGATGGACCCGGACAGGGAACCTCTCCAGACTGTGGAGGAGTTCACCCTGGTCCAGTCGCTCGGGGGCAGCAGGTCCTGGCGTCTGCTCAGCGACATGGCCCTGTACATCGAGGGCGACAGCCTCCTTGAACTGACCGGCGTGCATCTCACGTTCTTCGAGGAGGACGTGCCCACCACTATACTTACCGGGGATTCGGGAAGGGTGGAGCTGAGTACCGGCCTGATGAGAGTATGGGGAGACGTGGTTGCGGATACGGAGGATGGAAGGCACCTGGAGACACAGGAGATGATCTGGGACGATGACATGGAGATATTTCACAGCGACTGCCTGGTGGTGCTGACAATACCCGATTCAGCCGGACACACCGTCCTTTCCGGAAGGGGAGTGGACCTGGACACCGGTCTTGGCGCGGTGGAGGGCGTGGACATAGAAGAGGATTTCACGGCGGTGTATTCGGGGGAGCTGGACCTTGAGTAGTCTCACCTGCTTCCTCTGCTGGCTGCTGCTGGTGGGTGCCGGGGTTTTCACCACCACCGCCGACCGGGCGACCAGCCGCAGCGCGGAGGACGGTGAGCTGGTAATAGACCTGGTGGGAAGCGTTTCCGTGACCGACGGGGAAGTGACCGTGACCTCCGACAGCGGCACCGTCTGGCAGAATTCCGGAAACGCCAGTTTCTACGGAGACGTCAGGGTCACCACCGATACCCTCACCGGGACGTCCCGTTACCTGGAGTACGTGAGGGACGCGGGAATGGTGACCATGACGGGGGACGTGGTCCTCACCGACGGCTCCACCGTCCTCAGCGCCCGCGAAGTAGTCTATTTCCGCCAGTCCGGAAAGGCCACCGCCAGGGAGGATGTGGTGATGACCGGCCCGTCGGTGGGACACGTGGAGGGCCAGTACGCGCTTTACGACCGTGCGAGGGGAAGCCTGTTCATTACCGTGGACCCTGTCCTGAGAAGGGTGGTGGACGGGGACAGCCTCACCGTGACGGCGGACAGGCTGGAATTCTTCCCGGATGACAACTCCGCCGAGGCCCAGGGCAACGCCACCGTCCTCATGCCCGCGAGGGAATTCATCTCTACCTCGGAGTACCTGAGGTACTTCGGGGACGAGGAGAGGTTCGAGTTCTTCGGCTCGCCGGTTCTCGAATCCGAGGAGAGCAGGCTCTCCGGTGACTGGATGGAAGTCCAGCTGGACAGCAGCGGCGACCCTCTCTGGGTAAGGGTGGAGGGTGGGGCGTCCGGTTACTTCCTGGACACCGGTCCCTCACCGCCCGCCGAGACCTGGTTCTCATCCAGCAGAGCCTACTTCGCGTTCGAGGGGGGCAGCCCCGATTCGGTGATGCTCACAGGCTCGGCCCTCCTGCGAATGAAGTCGGGTGGAGAGGCGGCGGAGAGGGAGGAGATGAATACCGTCAGGGGCAACAGCCTGAGCATCAGCTTCCAGGACGGAGAAGCGGTGGAGGTTATAGTATCGGGAAACGTGAGAGGCACTTACAGCTATCTTGGAGGCAGCCTTTGAGCAGGGAGAAGAAGACGGGGAACGGCCCGGGGATACTGAGGACCGAGGAGCTTGTGAAGAAATACAGGAAGAGGGCCGTGGTCAACGGTGTGTCCATCTCGGTGAGCAGGGGGGAGATAGTAGGTCTGCTGGGACCCAACGGCGCCGGGAAGACTACCACGTTCAACCAGATAGTCGGTTTCATAAGACCTGATTCAGGCGATGTGTACATGGACGACACAACCCTCACCAACCTTCCGATGTACAAACGATGCAGGCTGGGCATCGGATACCTTCCCCAGGAATCCAGCGTCTTTCGAAAGATGACGGTGGCGGACAATCTGATGAGCATTCTGGAGACCACCGGGCTCACCAGGCGGGAGAGGAGGAAGAGACAGGCGGCCCTGCTTGCAGACCTGGGTATAGAGAAGGTGGCGGACCAGAAGGCCTATACCCTCTCCGGAGGTGAGAGGAGAAGGGTGGAGATAGCCAGGGCCCTGGTCACCGACCCTGCCTTCCTCCTTCTGGACGAACCCTTCGCCGGCATCGACCCGATAGCCGTGGATGACATTCAGAGCATAGTCCGGGACCTGAGGGCCAGGAACCTGGGAATACTCATAACCGACCACAACGTGAGGGAGACCCTTGCGATTACCGACAGGGCATACATAATGTACGATGGAAGGATACTGATATCCGGGTCCGCCAATGAACTGGCCGAGGATCCGGAAGCCCGCAAGATCTACCTGGGAGAGAGGTTCAGGCTCTAGCATGCCGGAGTTCAGGCTCGATCAGAACATCAGGATGACCCAGACCCAGAAACTGGCCCTTACCCAGAAGATCAGGCAGGCCCTGGAGATACTTCAGCTGCCGTCCATGGACCTGGAGAACATGATCAGGCAGGAGCTGCAGGAGAATCCCCTGCTGGAGCAGAAGAGCCCCGATGACGTCCCGGGAAAAACGGACGGGGAGGATGAGTATTCCGGGGAATCGGACCAGTGGGACGAGGAACCATCCAGGAGCGACAGCAAGGAGGATGACACCCTGGACATCCTGAAAAGGCTGGACGAGCACTCCGGGGACAGTTACACCGGGTCGTACCGGGATGATGACGAACCCTGGATGCCGGAACCTCCCAACGAACCCACACTGTACCAGTACCTGCTGGACCAGGTGTGGTCTCTGAGGCTTCCCCGGGAGCTGGAGGAGGCGGTGGTCTATATGGTCTATTCCCTGGACAGGCACGGACTCCTCTCCCTTCCCATGTTCGAGCTGGAAACCGGCTGGGAGGGAGATCCGGCCCTTCTGAGAAAGGCCCTGCAAATAGTGCGTTCGCTGGAGCCCGTGGGTGTCGGCGCCCTGAACGCTTCCGGAGCGCTGCAGATGCAGCTGGAAAAGCTGGGCTATTCCCGGGAAAGCCTGGAGTACCGGATAGTCTCCGACCATTTCAGCGAACTGGCCGAGCGCAGGGTCCGCGATATCGCCGCGGCCGAAGGTGTATCACCCCACGCCGTGCAGGAGGCCATGGACAGGATATCCGTCCTGAACCCCTGGCCCGGCAACGAGTTCTCCTCCTCCTCCAACGCGGCGGTGATACCAGACGTGATAATAATGGAGATAGAAGGCAGGTACGAAGCCGTTCTCAACGACAGCAGGTTTCCCCACCTCATGATTTCCGAGAGGAACAGGAGAATACTGGAATCCCCGAACAGCAGCGAGAGGGAGAAGGAGTACGTCAGGAAGAAGTACCAGAAGGCTTCATGGTTCATAAAGGCCATAAGACAGCGGCAGGAGACGGTTACCAGGATAGGAGGCTTCCTGGCCGACTATCAGAGAGATTTCTTCGAACACGGCCTGGAGGGACTGCGCCCTCTGACGCTGCAGATGGTGGCTGACGCCCTGGGATACAACCAGTCCACCATCAGCAGGGCCATCAAGGGCAAGTATGTTCAGTCCCCCCGGGGCATACATGAAATGAGGTTCTTCTTCAGCAGGGCTCTTACCGGTGAGACCGGGGAAATATCCAGCAGGACCGTAAAGGACGAACTTCGAAGGATAATCGACTCGGAGGACAAGAAGAGACCCCTGTCCGACGCCAGGCTGGTGGAGGCTCTGAAAGCCTCCGGCATGGAGGTCAAGCGAAGGACGGTGGCCAACTACCGGGCCGAGATGAACATACCCCCCGCCAGAAAGAGAAGGAGATTCTAGGGTCAGGTCTTGCATTTTAGCATTTGTATCAAATTAATAATTCTTATTACTAAATATACAGAAAAGAGGGATAAGAGTGGACGGACCGGTGATGGACGTCGTTGGACTGGACTTTCCCGAGGGCTGCAACATCATCCTGGGGCAGTCCCATTTCATCAAGACGGTGGAGGACCTCTACGAAGCTGTGGCCGGTACGGTCCCCGGAGCCGAGTTCGGGCTGGCCTTTTCCGAGGCTTCCGGCCCGCGGCTGGTAAGGAGTGACGGCACCAGCGCGGAACTCCGGGAGGTTGCGGAAAACAACCTTCTCAGGCTTGGATGCGGCCATACATTCATGATAGTCCTCAATGGAGTTTTCCCCATTCAGATACTCAATCAGGTCAAGACCGTTCCGGAGGTGTGCCGAATATACTGCGCCACGGCTAATCCCGTTCAGGTCCTGGTCGGCAGGACCGACCAGGGGGGAGGGGTCATGGGGATAATCGACGGAGAGCCCCCGCTGGCCGTGGAGATAGAGGAGGACATCCAGAACCGGAAAGAACTCCTCAGGAGAATAGGGTACAAGAGGTAGGACCCTCTTTCAGCCGCGGCCCCCTACCCACCGCAGGGTTTCGGCCATGGCCTCCTCCACCGTCAGGGACGGTTCCCATCCGGTGAGACGGCGGGTCAGACCATCCTCCACTTCCCAGCCGCAGGCCAGCAGTTCCCTGCATTTTTCCCTGCAGAAGAACGGCGTCCTGCCCACGAAGGACGAAAGCGCCTCGTTCATGAATCCCGCCGCCTGGACCAGGAGGGGGGGCACCCGCACGTGGAGTATCCTTCTGCCCGAAGCCCTCTCCAGTATACGATGGAAATCCTTCCATGAATAGAGTCTGCCGTAGGAGGGTTCCAGGGTTTTTCCCACGGTATCCGGGAAGTCGGGAAGGTCCGCAGTAAGTCTCGCCAGGTCGCGTGCGAAGACAAGGCAGAACCCTCCCCTGTTCATCCAGGGTGAGAAGAACAGGCCCTTCAGGGCCATTCTCAGTACCGGAGCGGACGCCGGGTCTCCCGGTCCGAAGATTGCCGGAGGGCGAACGATAACCCAGTTACCCGTCTCCTTCACCGCCAGCTCACCCAGGAGTTTGCTCCTGCCGTAGGCGGTAACGGGGCCGCATCCGGAAGGTCCGGAGGCGGCCTGACTGGAGATGTAGATGAAAAGGGAATCCTTCGCGTACATATTACGTGCCGCCAGCATGTTCCTGGTCACCAGAGCGTTGGCCCTGTCGAACTCCTCCTGGCTCACCGCGCTGGTGGCTCCCGCCGCGTGAACGATCACTCCCGCTCCCGAGACGGCTTCCTCCATGGAAGAGGGGTCCATGAAATCCACCCGGGCGGTGGGGCACCCCGCGGGAACCAAGGCCGGGGATGAGGTGGGGCGCAGCATGGCCAGTACATCTCCGCCTTCCGAAATGAGCGTTTCGGCCACGTGGCTGCCCAGGAAGCCGGAAGCTCCAGTGATGACCGTTGTTCCCATAACCACCCCGGAATCCGTTGACTTCAGAGGGTATCCTGATTAACTTCTTGCGCAATGCTACATATTGACTCAATTATTGACAAGGTGCACTAATGATCCTATCGCCGAATGACGTCTTTCAGAAGTGTTTTGACTACGAGAGACTGGACAAGGTCCAGAAAGCCGGCCTGTACCCATATTTCGTTCCCCTGAGCGGGCATGTGGGGGCGGAGATGGAGATAGAGGGCCACAGCATCATCATGCTGGGCTCCAACAACTACCTGGGGCTGACAGACCATCCGGAAGTGATGGCCAGTGCCAGAGAGGCCATAGACAGGTACGGGACAGGCTGTACCGGAAGCCGTTTTCTCAACGGCACGCTGGACCTTCATATAGAACTGGAGCAGAAGCTGGCCCGGTTCCTCGACAAGGAGATGGCCATCACCTTCAGTACCGGATTCCAGTCCAACATGGGCGTGATATCCACCATCGCCGGGAGGAACGACATCATCTATCTCGACCGGATGGACCACGCCTCCATCATAGACGGCTCCAGGATGAGCTACGGAAGGGTGCTCAAATACAGGCACAACGATCTGGAGCATCTGAGGTACATGCTGGAGAACAACCGGGAGCATCCCGGAGTCATAGTAACCGACGGAGTCTTCAGCATGGAGGGCGACCTGGCGGACATTCCCGGCCTGGTGGACATCAGCAGGGAGTTCGGCGTAAGGCTCATAGTGGACGATGCCCACGGCGTGGGCGCCATGGGTCCGAGGGGAAGGGGCACTGCGGAGCATTTCGGGTGTCATGACGATATCGACATACTGGTGGGAACGTTCAGCAAATCATTCGCCTGCGTGGGAGGCTTCGCCGCCGGTCCCGCCCGGGTCATGGAATACATCAAGCACACCGCCAGGACCATGATATTCTCCGCCAGTCTTCCCCCCGCGGCGGTGGCCACCGTGATAGCCGCCCTCGATGTCCTTGAACGGGAACCGGAGCTGGTGGCCAGGTCGCATCACGCCGCGGAGAGGGCCAGGCGGGGACTGGCCTCCATGGGATACAACGTGGGCAATTCAGAGGCTCCCATAGTTCCCATCATCATCGGCGACGAGGTCCAGACCCTTCTCTTCTGGAAGAGCCTCTACAAGTCGGGTGTGTTCACCAATCCAGTGGTGAGCCCGGCGGTGGCAAGCGGAGGAGAGATGCTCAGGACCAGCTACATGGCTACCCACACCGATCCAATGATCGATCAGGCCCTGGAGATCTTCGAGAAGTGCGGAAAAGCGCTGGACATAATCTGATCCTGGAGGTCCCATGCCGTTTACCATCGAGAGGGTCGCCAGCCGGGAAAAGCTGAACCGCTTCGTCGACCTTCCTTTCAGACTTTACAGGGATGACCCGAACTGGGTTCCCCCGGTCAAATATCTCCAGCGTCAGCTCCTGGACAGGAGCAAGCACCCCTTCCATCGCCACGCCGATGTGGAGTACTTCCTTGCCAGGGACGGGGAAGGGACCGTACGGGGCAGGGTGGCGTCCATAGTCAACCACGCTCACAACGAATACCATGATGAGAAGACCGGTTTTTTCGGGTTCATGGAGATGGAGAACGACCTTCGACTTACCCGGTGCCTGCTGGAAGCCTGCCAGAAAGAGCTTGAAGCCGCCGGCATGGAAAGGATCAGAGGGCCGATGAACTTCTCCACCAACGAGGAGTGCGGACTCCTGGTAAAGGGTTTCGACGGACCCCCGCTGATTATGATGCCCTACAATCCCCCATGGTACGAAGACCTGCTGGAAGGTTCAGGTTTCGCCCCCATAAAGGACCTCTACGCCTACAGTCTCAGGTCCTCGCTTGCCGTGGACTCCCGAATGTCCAGGGTCGCGGATATGGTCCGCAGAAGAAGCAGCGCGGTCCTCCGGGATATCTCCAGAAAGAGGATACACCAGGAAGTTCCGCTGATCATGGACATCTACAACGAATGCTGGCGGGACAACTGGGGGTTCGTGCCCATGACCAAGGAAGAGCTGGACATGATGGCCGACGAGCTGAAGATGATCATGGTCCCTCGAATGGCCCCCATCGTTGAAGTTGACGGGGAGCCGGTGGCTTTCGCAGTTTCCCTGCCCGACGCCAACCAGGCATTCAAAAGGGCGGGGGGAAGCCTCCTGAAGGCTATTCTCGCCCTGAAGGTACCGTTCTTCAGGGTAAACATAGACCGGAGCAGGGTCCTGCTGCTGGGCGTCAGGAACGCTTACCGCGGCAGAGGATTCGAAGCGCTCCTGATAGACAGGATAATCAAGTCCAATGTGGAACAGGGAGTGATATGGGGTGAACTCTCCTGGATACTGGACGACAACCTGTCCATGAGGAGGATACTGGAGAGGGACCTGAAGGCGGACCAGTACAGGACCTACAGGATATTTCAGAAGGATGTTCAATAGCTATTGGAATGACTGAGGACAGGCAATGACCGCAGAAGAACTGAAGCAGCTCTATTTCGATTTTTTTACCGGAAAGGGACATGCCCTGATACAGGGGGCCTCCCTGATACCGCAGGAGGATTCCACCATACTCTTCACTCCCGCGGGCATGCAGCCCCTGGTTCCCTACCTGCTGGGGGAGAGGCATCCCGCAGGCAGCAGGCTGGTGAACGTGCAGAAGTGCATAAGGACAGGCGACATCGAAGAAGTGGGGGATTCCTCCCACCTGACCTTCTTCGAGATGCTGGGCAACTGGTCGCTGGGTGATTACTTCAAGAGGGAGTCAATCGAATGGAGCTTCCAGTTCCTTACCGACAGCGACTGGCTGGGTTTCAACCCCGAGAAGCTCCATGTCACGGTCTTCGCCGGTGACGACCAGGTGCCGCCCGACGAGGAGGCCGCGGCCCTGTGGGAGGAGGTGGGGGTTTCCCGCGACCGGATATACTTCCTGGCCAGGGAGGATAACTGGTGGGGTCCGACTGGGGCCACGGGACCCTGCGGGCCGGACACGGAGATGTTCATCGATACGGGCAGACCCTCCTGCGGGCCGGAATGCAGGCCCGGCTGCGGCTGCGGCAGGTTCTTCGAGATATGGAACGACGTCTTCATGGAGTACCGCAAGACAACTGAGGGAACTTTCGTGCCCCTGAAGCAGAAGAACGTGGACACCGGAATGGGGGTAGCCAGGACGGTGGCCATGATGAACGGAAAAGATTCCATCTACGACATACCCCAGTTCCGGCCCCTTTTCGGCTTCCTGAGAAAGCTCGCCGGAATTGGCTCCAGCCCGGATCCCTTGTCGCTGCGCTCGCTTCGAATAATCTCCGACCATATCCGGACAGCCACCCATATACTGGGCGACGACCAGGGGGTACCCCCCTCCAACCTGGACAGGGGCTACGTCCTTCGAAGGCTGGTTCGCCTCGCTATAAGGCACGGAAGGAAGCTGGGCATAGAGGAGCCGTTCACCCACAGGCTGGCGGAACTGGTCATACAGACCGAGTCCCCGGTGCATGAGGAGCTGGAAAGGAACAGGGATTTCGTGATAGGGGAGCTGGCCGGGGAGGAAGAGAGGTTCGAGGCGACCCTCCAGGCCGGCCTGAGGGAGTTCGAGAAACTGCTTCCCAACCTGCTGAAGAACCCGTCAGGAATAATTCCCGGCAGAGTAGCCTTCAGGCTGTACGACACGTACGGTTTCCCGGTGGAATTCACCGGCGAGCTGGCCTCCGAGCACGGCATGACCGTCGACATGGAAGGTTACAGAAAAGCATTCGACAAGCACAGGGAACTTTCCCGGCAGGGCAGCGAGAAAAAGTTCAGCGGCGGTCTGGCGGACAACAGCCGGATGGTAACCAGGCTTCACACCGCCACACACCTTCTTCACCAGGCCCTGAGGGAGGTACTGGGAGACCATGTGGAGCAGAAGGGAAGCAACATCACGGAGAAGAGGCTCAGGTTCGACTTCAGCCACTCCGAGGCGATGACCGACAGCGAGATAGAACAGGTGGAGCGATCGGTCAACCGGATGATAGAGGCCGACCTGCCGGTGGTCTGCGAGGAGAAGCTGCTGGAGGAGGCCCTGGACGAGGGGGCGATTGGACTTTTCCGCAGCAGGTACGGTGACAGGGTGAAGGTCTACCGTATAGGTGATTACTCTCTGGAGATATGCGGAGGGCCCCATGTGTCCAGGACCGGTGAGCTGGGCCATTTTAGAATACTCAAGGAGAAGAGCTCCTCAAGGGGTGTCCGCAGGATAAGGGCGATCCTCGAATGAGGGGTCTCGCTCCGGTGATGGCGGCGGCCCTGTTCCTGCCGCTGTCCGCCCCGGCGGAGGAAGCGGTCGATTTCTCCGGGACCTGGGATACCACATACGGCACGCTGGTCCTTTTTCAGGAGAACGGTTCCGTGAGCGGATACTACACCCTGGGAGGGTACTCCACCATTCGAGGCGGGGTCGAAGACGACGGAAGGCTGGTGTTCACCTACACCGAGCCCTCCGCTTCCGGAGAGGGCTGGTTCCGGCTTTCCGATGACGGGAACCGGATCAGCGGGAACTGGAGACCGGATGGAGGAGGAGCCTGGCACGAGTGGGAGGGATACAGGACCGGCTCCGGCATGGCCCCCTCCAACTGGCTTGTGGTACTGGAGTCCGAATGGCAGTCCTCCCTCAGCGATGACGAGTACTCCTTTGGAGAGATGCTGGCAAGCTGGTTCGCCAGGGCTCCGGGAGTCTCGGTGAGGCACAGGTTCATCCACGACGGGGACGACCTGAAGCAGTTCTGTCTGGAATCCTCCGGACTGCCGGGAGACCTCTACCTCGTCATCGCCTCCCATGGAACACCCGCGGGTATAGAGCTGGCTTCGGGGACGGTTTCGCAGCGGGATTTCCTTAAGGCCATAGAACCTTGCGGCAACCTGGCCATGGTGCATTTCAGCTGCTGCGAAATAATGGCCGGGAACCTTCCACGGGCGATTATCGACTCAAGAGAGACCTGGCCTTCGGGATTCCTTGTATCGGGATACACCAACAGTGTGGACTGGGGAGCCAGCGGCATCATCGAGATATTCTACCTGAACCAGATACTTGAGAACGGGCTGGAGCCCGCGGAAGCGGCTGCCAGCGTCATCGAAGATATTGATTTCGCTGCGTCCTCCCCGACACGGTGGATGGACGCGGCGGGGTTCACCTGGATGGAAGCCAGGTAGCCGGAGCGAATTCGGCGGAATGAAAGGAAATCCACGGATGGAACTTCTCAGGAGACTCTGCGAGGCAGACGGAGTATCGGGGCACGAGGACGCGATAGTGGAGATTTTCAGGGAAGCCCTCGAAGGTCATGCCGACAGGATCTACACCGATGCCATGAAAAACGTTACGGCGGTGAGGAAGGGAAGCGGGGGGAAGGACCGTCCGAAGATCATGCTGGCCGGACATATCGATGAGATAGGCTTCCTGGTGTACAACATCGACGAGAGCGGCTTCGCCTCGGTGGTGCCGGTGGGCGGATGGGACCCGGCCAGCATCCTCGGTCACACGGTCAGGGTGCATACCAGGGGCGGAGAGCTTCTTCCGGCGGTGATGCACAGGATGTGGGAGCCTGCGGAGAAGGACAAGGCTTCCCCGGCGAAGATCGACAAGCTCTACCTGGACTTCGGGCTGCCCGGGGAAGAGGTTAAGGAGAGGGTCAGCAGGGGTGACTGGGTCTCCATGGACAGCGAGTTCATGGAGCTGGGCGACTGCCTGCTGGCCAAGGCATTCGACGACAGGGTAGGGGTCTACATCATCATAGAAGCCATGAAGCGGTACGAGAATCCCTCCATCGATGTATACGCGGTGGGCACCTCTCAGGAAGAGGTGGGTCTGCGGGGCTCCACTGTTGCAGCTCAGGCTGTCGGTCCGGACGTGGGCATAGCGGTGGACATCACCGGGGCTGGGGACACTCCGGGATTTCCCGCCAGAATGAAGGTGGCGGACCTGGGCAGTGGCGTGGCCATAAAGCAGATGGATTCCAGCGTCATCAGTTCCACACCCCTGGTGGAGTACATCAGAAAACTGGCCGAGGACCGGGGGATCGACCATCAGATGGAGATCCTGGCCAGGGGCGGGACGGATACCTCCAGCATGCAGAGGTTCTCCCCGGGAGCGCATTCCACGTGCCTTTCCATTCCCACCAGGTACGGACACAGCCCGGTGGCTGTCATCCACAGACACGATGTGGAGACCGCCATAGAGCTGCTGGTGGCGTTCCTGAACGAAATGAACGAAGACGTCGGTCAGTTCGGGAGGAATCCCGCTTCCTGAAGGATATTCTCGTGCTGCTCCGCCCTTTCGGTGTTACCCAGGGCACGGGCGATCCCGGCTGCCTCCGAATGTCCCTGCACCCAGACGACACTGCCCCGGCGGGCCAGTAGCGCGGCCCTTTCGAACAGCTCCAGCGCCGTGACGTAGTCCTCCATGTGATGGGCCCTGACCGCAAGCGATCCGATGAACATCTCTTCCGGCACCCGGGGTACGGGATAGATCAGTGAGGGCAGCATCAGAAGCAGGCCGGTGATCCCGGCCGCGGCCCACCGCAGCGGAGCTGTCCCCGCCCTTCGAAAGAGTACGGTCAGTCCGGACACACCGGCGGCCGCCATGAGAGGAAGCGCCGGAAGGAAGTACCTCTCGGAATGGACGAAGACAACCGTGGAAAGAAGGGCCACCGCCACGGGGGCAAGTATGGCCGCGCGGTGCTTCCCTCCGACGCAGAAGCTCACCAGGCCTGCCAGGAATACCATGACCAGCAGGAAACGGGGAACGAAGAACAGCCGGAACACGGGATTGAACGACCTGACCCTTCCCATTTCGTAATAGGTGTCGAAGGCTCCCGCGCCGAAGAAACCTCCGACCTTGACCGCCATCAACCTCAGCTCCTCCAGCGGATTTTCCGCTATCCAGGACAGGGCGGTCCTCATCCAGTAGGCGTCGGCTTCCGCGGGGGTGGAGTAGCCCAGGTCCGCCGCAGCTTCTGCCGCGACCTCATGGATATCCCCTCTTCCGGTCTCCACCAGACCCAGGGATGGTATCGGCGGCCCGTACCCGGAGGACTGTGAGCTGTGGCCTAGAACCAGATTGGTCCCCGCGGTCCTGGGGAAGGGATAGAAGCCGCCTCCCGCCCTTTCATGCTGGTAGGAGAGGAACAGGAGGGGAAGCAGGAGAGCCGGAAACAAGATGAGCAGATTTCTCCATTCCCTATTCCGCAGGTATTTCCAGACGGGTGTCCCCAGCAGGAGGATGAAAGGCGGCCTGAGCCCCGATATCAACCCCGCTATCAGGCCTGAACCTGCCGAACGGATACTGTTGGCTCCCCTGCCTGTCTGGAGCAGCGTGAAACCCGTTATCAGAAGTGTCAGAAGCGAGACGGGAAGAATGGTGAGTTCGAAGAACACCGCCGGCGCGTAGAGGGACCAGCCCGCCGCCCCGGCCAGGGCCGGTCCGGTTCCCGCCCCCGCCCGGAGGGCAAGTCTGAATATCATCCACGCGGTAAGGACTCCCAGAAGGCTCTGGAACACGAACAGGCCGGTCCGGCCGGCCTCCGCCGCGTAGAAGGGAAGAAGGAAGTACCTGTAGAGGGGACTGGCGTAGGTGAACGGTCCCGCGCCCGGGTCTCCCTGAAGGATTCCCGCAGCCGCGGACTCGAACTTCCTGCAGGCCAGGACAGGCCAGTAGTACAGTTCGGTCCGCTGTCCCAGGAGGTAACCGATGTAATGGGCCATCCTGGTGGCAAGGGCGAACAGAACCGCTGCGATTCCGCCCCGTTTTTCCGTAAGCCATGTTGAACTGCTTCCCGGCATCGATCAACTCCCTGTCACGGTCCATAAAAAAGTGAGCCTGCGGGGATGTTCAGGGCCGGCCTTCCGGCTAGCTGCCGCCGCCGGTAACAACACCTGTGAGAAAGAACACCGTCATGACAGCGGCAATTATCATGGCTGTCCTGGCTTTTCTGGGGGAGGAATCACGGTAGAGGAAGTAGATAATCCAGCCCAGGGGGAAGAAGAGAAAGACCAGGCACCCCATGCCGGCCGAAAGCCTGTCGGGCGGTTCACTGTGGTGGTAATGATGATGAACTTCCCTTACCTCCGGCCCGTCCGTGCCGGCCTTCCAGTCCGGGTCCAGTTCACGGGGATGGAAACTGGAATGACAGTACTCGCAGGTATAGCCGTCATCCCCGAAAGCGTTTATCTGGGCTCCGCAGTTGGGACATTTCATTCCAGCCTCCTTTTCGAACACCGTAATCTATTCCCCGGCTGGAAGTCTGTCCATCACGCTCACGGCATGGGGCTGGGAGGTGGCGGCGCAAGGTATTATTTTCCCGTATGCTTTGGAAGATGGTACTCCTGTTCAAAATGAAATGGGCGACCCTGCTGGGCGCCGTATCCTCCGAATGGAGCGACAACAGGCTCAAGGTCATCGCCGGCATTGTCACCATGGGTGTGCTGGTGCCCGGAATATTCCTGCTCTTCGAATTCCTGTTCAGTTACATCTACAGCCTGGAGGAGACCTTCGCCGGTTTCGGAGTGGCCCTGGCCAGGAGACTCATGTCCATGACCTTCATGACGCTGGGAGTGTTCATCGGGATATCTTCCTTCATCAGCGGGGTTTCTGTGGTATTCAGGTCATGGGAGACATCCTACCTGCTCAGCATGCCGGTAAGGGACCGCCTGACGGCCTTCTACAGGGGGGTCGAAAGCTGGTTCAACGCTGGATGGGCCATTCTTCTGCTGGGTGTGCCCATCGTCCTTGCCTTCTGCGTCTCGCTTCAGGTGAGTTCCACGGCCACCCTTGTATCCCTGGCGGCCTTCCCGCTGCTTATGCTGGTCTGGCTGTCATCGGGTACCATTCTGCTGGGGGCATCCATCAGAATCGGCAGCGGCAGCGGCCGTATATGGAGAACGGCGGGGCTGCTGGGGCTGCTGGTGGTAGCCGGGATCTTTCTGATACTTCAGGGATCGGACCCGGCGGGCATGGTTGCCGAGGATGAAACGGCTCTGGACGCTCTGCAGAGCTTCGTAGCAGACCTTCCGATAGCCGGAGGCTCCCTGTGGCCGCATACGCTCTTCGCCAACAGCATCATCTTCATCGATGAGGGGAACCTGGCCCGGGGACTTCTCAGCGTCGGGATACTACTTCTGGAAGCAGCCGCCGCCGCGGGACTGGCCTGTCTCATGATATGCCCGGGTTTCAGGAAGATGTACTCATCGGTGCAGGCCGTCTCATCCAGAAGGAGGGGCAGCAACCTTTTCCTGAGGTCCGGAGGCCGTTTCAAGACCATGCTCAGCAAGGACGTCCTCCTGTTCTTCAGGGACCCCGTACAGTGGAGCCAGCTCCTTCTGCTCACCGGACTGTTCCTGGTGTACGCGATGAACATAAACAGGTTCCCCACAGACATCGGCCACCAGTTCTGGCGGTCCATACTGGTCTACCTGAATTTCTCCTTTTCATGCTTCGTGACCGCCACCCTTCTGGTCAGGTTCACTTTTCCCTCCATCAGCCTGGAGGGTCCGGGGCTCAGCTACATCCTCCAGCTTCCCGGCGGCAGGGGGCTTCTGCTTCGGAGCAAATGGGTGGAATCCTTCATTTTCATCGCTCCATTCATAGTGGGCGTAGGAGTCTGGTCCACGCTCAAGATAGGTGCCGGATGGGTCCTGGTGGCTGTTTCCACCATATCCCTGACGCTGATGTGCGCCGCCCTGGTGAGCATAAACACCGGCCTGGGAGCCGTATTCCCCAGGTTCGACAGGGGAAGCGCCGCCAATATAGCCAGCAGCCAGGGTGGAATAATCGCTGCCTTCGCGTCCATGAGCTACGTTCTGGTTTCGGTCACACTGCTGGGCATGACCCTGAGGAACTCCTTTGCGGCCCGGTCTCCTTCCACCGCTCTTCTGCAGTACATGAAAGTATCAGTGGGATGGCTCACCGTCCTCACAGCTGTGGTTGTGGTACTGTTCGTCAGGGCCGGATACAGGAGTCTGGCGGGAAGGGATTTCTGAAGTGGCGGAGATAGGCGTGGATTACGGAAAGGCGCGTACCGGTTTCGCCCTGCATATGTCCGGCGTGGTCCTGCCTCTGGAACCGATGCTGAACACCACATGGGAGGGTATTCGAGAAAGACTGGAAAGTATTCATGGGGAGAGCGGAAGGGGGACCGTGGTCCTTGGTCTGCCGCTTTCGGCCTCCGGCAGACCTACCCAGCTCTCGCGTGAAGTCGAGGGACTGGCGGAATTTCTCAGGGAGAGAGGCTTCAGTGTGGATCTGGTGGTGGAGACCGGGTCAACCGCGGAAGCCGGAAGAAATACGGCGACGGGCGACCGCAGAGACGGCAGGCTGGATTCCATGGCCGCCATGATAATCCTGAAGAGATATCTCGGTATACCATGAAGCGCAAGCTCCTGCCGGCAGTCCTTGTTGTACTGCTCCTGGCGGCGGCCGGAGCATTCGTTCTCAGATGGTGCGGCAGCCCTCCCTGCGGGGGCAGACGCTGCGAATTCACCGTGGAGAGAGGCTGGGGAGCCAGGACCATATCCCGGGCCCTGTCCGATTCCGGTCTGGTGAGGTGCAGGCTCTACATTCTGTGGCGGTACTCGGTGATGGAGGGGGCTCCCCCCCTTCAGGCGGGGACCTATTCTCTGGACGATTCGATGACACCCGACTCGATACTGGGCATCATCGCCAGGGGCGAGGTCATACCGGTGGCCACCAGCTGGGTCACCCTGGCACCGGGCCTGACACTCGAGCAGTCCCTGGAGATAATCTCCCGCTCCACCCCCATAGACCGGGATGATCTTGACAGCCTTGCCCGGGACCGGGATTTCCTGGACTCTCTCGGGGTTCCCTCCCTCGAGGGCTACCTCTACCCGGAGACCTACGAGTTCGCGGATACCCTTTCCGCAGTGGAGATGCTGGAGCGCATAGTGGATACGGGAAGGTCCAGATGGCCCGGAGACCTGGAGGAGAACCTGGAGCACACCGGCCTTTCCCCGCATGAGACCATGATACTGGCGTCCATAGTGGAGAGGGAAGCCAGGGTGGATTCCGAGAGGCCGCTGGTTGCGGGGGTCTTCCTGGGAAGGCTTAGAAGGGGGATGAGACTGGAGAGCTGCGCCACCGTGCAGTACGCGCTGGGACAGGTCAGGGAGGTTCTCCTCTACAGAGACCTGGAGGTGGACCATCCCTACAATACCTACCGCAGCCACGGACTGCCGCCGGGTCCGATATGTTCTCCGGGATCCCTGTCCATCCATGCCGCGGTGCATCCGGATACCAGCCAGGGGTACATCTATTTCGTCAGCAGGGACGACGGGACGGGCAGGCATCTCTTCGCCAGGACCCATGCCGGCCATCTGGCCAATATTAGGTCTATACCGGACAGGTGACCTTATTGACATGATCGATTAGTGTTATAGTTATGATTCATCGTATTTACGGAAGTCGGTCTTGAAGAAAGGACATGCTATGAGCGAGGGAAGAGAACTGGGGTTCCTGGAGAAGGCGATACGGCTGATACCCGGCTACAAGGGTTACAAGAGCAAGGAGGAAAGGCGTGACAACGACCACCTCTTCAGAATGACCCTGGTCAGCAGGCTGGACAGTCTGAGAAACGCTGTCAACGAGATACCGGCCGGCATGAAGGGGCCTTCCGCTCTCAAGTCCGTCAACCAGTTCGACCGAATAACAAAGAGGCTGGAGAGGGTCACCGACGAGATCAGGTTCGCCTCCAGGGGTTACAGGGGACTTTTCGACATGCACAAGGTCAGAGAGGACCAGCTGGACGATCTCTACGCCTTCGATATAAGCCTGATGGAGGATATCGAGGAACTTGAGGGAGCCCTGGAATCGCTGCAGGCCGCCGCCGCGGCGGATTCGGACCTGAAACCGGCCATCGATACAATGGTTGACCTGCTGGTGGACTTCAGCGAGAAGATGTCGCAACGCAGCCAGCTGATGATAGACCTGGAGAAGAACCAACCGATTGACTAGCTCAAGGAGAGGTTAGCGGACAATGTTCAAAAAAATGGAGATAGTGGAATGGATGGACGACTCCGGTAAGCAGATAGTCCACAGGATACCCCAGTCGGGGGCAGGCGAATTCCGCCTGGGCACCCAGGTCGTGGTCAGGGAGAGTCAGGACGCCGTCTTCTTCCGTGATGGAAAGGCCATGGACGTTCTCGGTCCGGGAAGGCATACCATAACCACGGAGAACATACCCATACTTGCCGGCGTGGTCAGCACTCTGTTCTCCGGCAAGGATTCCCCGTTCAGGGCGACCGTGTTCTACGTGAACAAGAAGACATTCACGGACATGAAATGGGGAACGAAGGAACCTATAATCTTCAGGGACAAGGAACTGTCCATGGTAAGGCTCAGAGCCTTCGGAAGCTTCTCCATGAAGGTGGAGCAGAGCCAGCTGTTCATAAACAAGGTAGTGGGAACCGAGGGCCGGTTCAGCACCGACGAGATAGAGGGCTTCCTCAAGGGCATGATAATCTCCAGGCTGGCCGACCTTCTGGGGGAGACCCTGGAGACCATCTTCGACCTTGCCCAGTACTACGATGAGATCGGCACGCTGGCCAAATCCAGGCTCGGCGACGATTTCGGGAAGTACGGCATTCAGCTTGTTGACTTCTACGTTCAGGCCATCACACCTCCGGAGGAGGTCCAGGCCAGGATCGACGAGAGAAGCGCCATGGGCGCCCTGGGCGACATGAACCAGTACATGCGCTTCAAGACGGCCACCGCCATGGGGGATGCCGCTACAAACGAGGGCGGCGGTGGAGCCGCCGGCGCCGGGGTCGGAATGGGCGCGGGTCTCGGCATGGGAATGACCATGGCTAACATGATGGGGCAGACCATGGCCGGAAACCAGGGCACGGGAGGCTCAGGAGGGGGCGAAGGAGGCTCTCCCCGGGTTACCTGCCCATCCTGCGGCAAGAGCGTGGTCCCAGGCAAGTTCTGCCCTGAATGCGGCAAACCTCTCGGGGTCCTGTGTCCCAACTGCAAAGCCACAGTTTCACCCGGCGCGAAATTCTGTCCGGAGTGCGGGACGAAACTGGGCGGAGGACGCAAGTGCGGAAAATGCGGCGCGGATGTGCCGGAGGGTTCCAGTTTCTGCCCGGAATGCGGAGAGAAACAGGAATAGATGCCGGGCACGGTACACGGTCTTCTCAGGAGATGGGCTGAGGAAACCCCCGATGCGGAGGCCCTGCGCGATGACAGGGTGGAAATAACCTACGCTGACTGGTGGCGGGTCTCACGGAACATCGCCGCCCGGATTCAGAAGGCCGGCGGCGGTCCGGGCCACGTGATAGGTGTCGTCTCGGGAAAGAATGTCCTGCTCCCGTGTGTCTTCACCGCGGTCTCCATGCTGGGAGCGCGGTTCGTCTCCCTCAATCCGGAATGGCCCGCACAGGAGCGTCAGAGGGTTTTCGGCAGGAGGTCCAGCCGTCTTGTTCTGACCACCCGTGCCGATGATGCCCTGCAATCGGATGAACCAGTTCTTTTCATCGATGATGACGTTTTTCGCGGAAGCGCCGGCCGGCTGGACCTTCCGGATGCGGACAGCGACCGTGAGTTCTACCTCAACGTGACCTCAGCTTCCACCGGCCAGGCGAAAGTGGCTCCCACCACCCACAGGCAGCTGCTGGAGAATACACGGGGCGTGATCAGGACCATGGGCTTCACTCGAAGCGACGTGCATACGTCTCTCTTCGGGGTCTACGGGCATCCACATGAGCTCTTCATGAGAGGGCTGTATCTCGGAGGCAGGACGGTCTTGACTGAACACAGGTATCCAAGGGACCTGCTCAGGGTGATATCCGACATGGGGGTCACCGCGGTCATGGCGCTGCCCACGCAGCTGATGTCCCTCTCCCACCTGTGGAAGAGGAGCGATTCGGACCTCTCAAAAGTAAAAATTGCGGAGGCGGGAGGTATGCACGTGTCCGAGGACATGATGGAGAACTTCCTGATGAAGACCGGAGTCCGGCTCGTTCCCGTGTGGGGCAGCACCGAGACAGCCGGGGTGGGGCTGGTGGGCGAAAGCGGATCAGCCGGCTTCACGAAGGTGGTGGACGGATACAGCGTGCAGTTGAGGGACCTTTCCGGCAGGAAATTGAGCGGGAACGGCACAGGGGAGCTGTGGGTCTCGGGACCGGGAGTTGTGAGCAGGTACCTGGGTGACAGGCCTCAGACGGAGGAAGCGTTCCTCGACGGCTGGTACCGCACGGGCGACATCTTCCGCAGGGAGGACGGCCGCCTGGTTTTCCTGGGCCGGAGGGGCGGGCTGATAAAGGCCGCCGGCCTGAAGGTGTACCCCCTGGAGGTGGAGCTGGCCATTCTAAAGCATCCCCTGGTGGTGGACGCGTGCGTAGTGGGAAGGGACCACCCGACAAGGGGCGAGATACCTTCGGCGTATATCGTTCTCAGGCCCGGACAGGAGCTGGCTGTGGCCGAGATGAGGGCTTTCCTGAGAAAACACATCGATGAGTACAAGATCCCGAAGCTGATAAATTTCGTTCATGGTCTTCCCAGAACAGCCAACGGGAAGATCGACAGGCAGGCGGTAGGTACCAGGGAGATAGCCCCCGATTTCCGGAGCGAGCTGCTCAGGTCGGACGTGGAGCTGGTCAGGCTGCTGAACCGGCGGGCAGAGCTGATGGAACTGATAGGCGGAGGGGGATTCGACCCCACCTGGGTGGACGACCAGGTGGACAACGCCATGGGACACAACGCGGGCCCGATTCCGGACAGCTCCATAAGGGACATCATCAGATTCATAGTCAGCGAACTCGGGAAGGGGTGAATATGGACGTCCGGGCCGTGGAAGTCGCCGATGTCCGGGTGGGCGCGGGCGAATCCATTCTGATAGCCGGTCCGTGCTCCGTGGAGAACCTGGAAATGCTGAGAACGGTGGCCGCCGCCGCGGTGAAATCGGGCGTCTCCATACTCAGGGGCGGTTCATTCAAGCCCAGGACTTCCCCCTATTCCTTTCAGGGGCTGGGTGTGGAGGGATTCCAGCTGCTGGACAGGGTCAGACGGGAATTCAGCATTCCGGTGGTGAGCGAGGTGATGGCCATTGATCAGATAGAACCGGCCCTTGAGTGTGTGGACATGATCCAGGTGGGAGCGAGGAACATGCACAATTTCTCCCTTCTGGCCGCCCTGGGAAGGGCCGATGTCCCCATACTTCTGAAGAGAGGGTTCATGGCCACCATCGAGGAATGGCTCATGGCGGCGGAGTATATCGTCAAGGAAGGAAATGACAGGGTGGTGCTCTGCGAGCGGGGTATACGCACTTTCGAACCCTGGACGAGGAATACGCTGGATATTTCGGCGATACCCCTGGCCAGGATGCTGGGAGGATACCCTGTGATCGTGGACCCCTGCCACGCCTCGGGCAGAAGGGACCTGCTGGAGCCGCTGTCCCTGGCCGGACTGGCCGCGGGAGCCGACGGTATCATGCTGGAAGTACACCCCGACCCCGACAAGGCGCTTTCCGACGGGGGGCAGTCCCTGTCAATCTCGGAGTTCACGGAGCTTGCGGGAAGGCTTCTTCGAAGAATGTCCAACAGGAACGCGGAACAACAGAAGAGGGAGTGAACGATGCATATTGGAATTCTTACCGGCGGCGGCGATGCCCCCGGTCTCAACGCGGTAATCAGGGGAGTGACGGTCAGGGCCCTGAGCAGCGACCACACTGTCACCGGTTTTCTTCGGGGCTGGAAGGGCGCCATAGAGAACCAGTCCGTATCGCTGGACCTGGAGAAGGTCAGGGATATTCAGATGCAGGGGGGGACTATCATCCTTGCCTCCAGGACCAACCCTTTCAAGATCGAGAACGGTTTCGAACTCATTCGGGAAAATTTCAGGAAGATGAAGCTGGACTGCCTCATCGCTTCGGGGGGCGACGATACCCTGGGCGTCGCGGCCAAGCTCTTCTCCGACGGGATCGATGTCATAGGAGTGCCCAAGACCATAGACAACGACCTTTCCGCCACCGATTTCACCTTCGGCTTCGATACCGCCATCAACTACGTGATGGAAGCGCTGGACAAGCTCCATACTACGGCCAGAAGCCACGAGAGGGTCATAGTGGTGGAGATAATGGGCAGGCACGCGGGATGGATGGCCCTTCACGGAGGCATGGCGGGAGGCGCCCACATAATCCTCACTCCAGAGAAGGAATTCGATACCGACCAGGTGTGTGAGATACTGAAAAAGCGTTACGACGAAGGGAACAGGTACGCGCTTGTCGCGGTGGCCGAGGGAGCCATGGACCCCAAGCTCCAGAGGCATGTGATGCACTCGGCGGAGAGGGACGCCTTCGGTCATGTGCAGCTGGGTACAGGTATAGGAATAGGCGAGGTCCTGAAGAACGAGATAACGGACAGGACCGAGCTGGAGAGCAGACACGTGGTCCTCGGCCATGTACAGCGTGGGGGCAGTCCCACGGCCTTCGACAGGGTCCTGGGAACCCGCCTTGGAGTAAAGGCGGTGGAGATGGCCGAAGAGGGCCAGTTCGGCATGATGGCGGCCCTGAGGGGCACCGGAATAGTGGCGGTGGACCTCAAGGAAGCAGTGGGCACGATGAAGACGGTTCCTGAGGAACTGTACGAAACAGCAAAACTTTTCTTCGGGTGATGGAGGGCTGAAATGGCAGTGAAAGTAGCGATCAACGGATTCGGCAGGATCGGAAGACTGGTCTACAGGCAGACCCTGGATGACAGAGCCATAGATATAGTTGCGGTGAATGACCTTACCGACCCCGGTACTCTGGCCCATCTTCTGAAGTACGACTCGGTTCACGGCAGGTTTCCCGGCGAGATAGAGGTGGACGGGAAGCGGATCAAAGCCGGTGCTGACAGTTTCACGGTGCTTTCCCAGCCCGACCCGTCCAAACTTCCCTGGAAGGATATGGGAGTTGATATCGTCATCGAGGCCACCGGTCTTTTCCGAACACGGGAAAAGGCCGCCAGCCATATTGCCGCCGGGGCGCGCAAGGTCCTTCTCAGCGCTCCCGCCAAGGGGGACAGGGGAGCTGACCTCACGGTGGTTTACGGGGTCAATCATCGGATGTACGACCCGGAGAAGCACCAGGTGCTCTCAACCGCCAGCTGCACCACCAACTGTCTGGCTCCCGTGGCAAAGGTTCTCAACGATACCTTCGGAATTGAGAATGGCCTGATGACAACCATTCACGCCTACACAAACGACCAGAAGATACTGGACCTCCCCCACAAGGACCCCAGGAGAGCAAGGGCCGCCGCCGTGAACATCATACCCACCACCACCGGCGCCGCCGCCGCGGTGGGCCTGGTCATTCCGGAGCTCAACGGCAGGCTGGACGGCATGGCGGTAAGGGTGCCGGTGAAGGACGGGTCGCTGGTGGACCTCGTCTGCAGGCTCCGGAAGGACGTCACGCCGCAGAGTGTCAACAGCGCCATGGAGGAAGCTGCGGCCGGCCCGCTGCAGGGGGTGCTTCAGTACTCCGACGAGCCGCTGGTCTCCTTCGATGTCATCGGCAATCCCTTCAGTTCGATATTCGATTCGCTGATGACGAGGACCATGGGCCCTCGGATGGTCAAGGTGCTCTCCTGGTACGACAACGAGTACGGCTACGCGGCCAGGATGGTCGATTTTACCAGGTACATGATAGAGGTGGGCCTATGAAGTACCCTTCGCTGAAGGATACTGAACTGAAAGGAAGAAGGGTCTTTCTCAGGGCTGACCTGAACGTGCCGCTGGAGGATGGGAAGGTGGCGGACGATACCCGGATAAGGGGCGTTCTCCCCACCGTCAGGTACCTTCTGGACAACGGAGCCTCCGTGGTTATGGCCAGCCATCTGGGAAGGCCGGGGGGCACCCGCAATCCGGACCTCTCGCTGGCGCCGGTTGCGGACAGACTGGAGGAGCTCCTGAACATCAAGGTAACTTTCGCCCCGGACTGCGTCGGAGGCAGGGTAAGCACCCTCAGGTCTTCCATGGGTCCGGGCGACCTTCTCCTGCTGGAAAACCTCAGGTTCCATCCAGAGGAGAAGGAGGGGGACGAGGAGTTCGCCCGGAAGCTGGCGGACAACGCGGACATCTACGTCAACGACGCCTTCGGGACAAGCCACAGGTCTCACGCATCCATGACCGGGGTTCCCGGCATTCTGGGAGGCGGTTACGCCGGGCTCCTGGTCCAGAAGGAGCTGGAGGTCTTCCAGGACAGGCTGTCCTCTCCGAAAAGGCCTTTCTCCCTTCTGCTGGGAGGGGCGAAGGTATCTGACAAGATACCGGTCATCGAGAACCTCCTGCCCCGGCTGGACCACCTCATGGTAGGGGGAGGCATGGCCTTCACCTTCATGAAGGAGATGGGAATGGAGGTGGGCAACAGCCTGCTGGAGCTGGACAGGCTGGGCGCCGCCGGAAAGATAATGAAGGAGGCCGGGGAGCTGGGTGTGGAATTCCATCTGCCGGAGGACATGGTTGTGGCCCCCTCGACGGACAGGTGCGACCTGGCGGAGACGGTTCCCGCGGACTCGATCCCCCACGGGCAGTCCGGATTCGATATAGGCCCCGGGACCGTCCGCGGTTTCGGCGAAATTGTCGCCGAAAGCTCCACAGTGGTCTGGAACGGTCCCATGGGAGTTTTCGAGATACCTCCCTTCGACAGGGGAACCAGGGACATGGCCGACGCGATGGCCCGGGCCACCGATAACGGAACCTTCACTGTGGTAGGGGGGGGTGACTCCTCCAGGGCGATTTCCGATGCCGGCCTCGAGGACAGGATGAGCTTCGTCTCCACCGGCGGCGGAGCTTCCCTCAAACTGCTCCAGGGGGAGGATCTGCCCGCCCTGGAAGCGCTGAGGGGGTCCGGGACATGAAGTATGTAATGGGAGCCAACTGGAAGATGAACGGGACACCGGAGGACGCGCTGGATTTCCTTCGGAGCATGAGGGAGCTGGGCTCCCCGTCCGAAGGGCCGGAAATCGTTCTCTTTCCCCCCTTCACCCTTCTGCCCCTGCTGCGGCAGGAAGCCCGTGACGCCGGGGTGGAACTGGGAGGACAGGACCTGTTCTGGGAGGAGCGGGGCGCGTTCACCGGGGAGGTCAGTCCTGGAATGCTGTCCCGGGCGGGGGCGACCTGGTTCATAGCCGGACACAGCGAGAGACGCCACGTGATAGGAGAGACGGACGAGATCGTGAGGAAGAAGCTGCGCGCGGGACTGAAGGCGGGCCTGAAAGGTGTTCTCTGCGTGGGGGAACTGAAGGAGGAGAGGGAGGCGGACAGGACCGAGGAGGTTGTCAGAAGACAGATAGGCGCCGCCATGGAAGGGCTTGAAACCGCCTCGCCGGTGAACCTTGTCATCGCCTACGAACCGGTCTGGGCCATCGGTACCGGTCTTACGGCGACGCCGGAGGAAGCCGAGAGAATGCATTCTCTCATCAGGGAATGGGTGAAGAGCCTAACGGACGCCGGTTTCGCGGAGGAACTCAGAATACAGTACGGGGGAAGCGTAAAACCAGGCAACGCCGCCGAGATACTTTCACGCCCGTCGGTCAACGGAGCCCTGGTGGGGGGTGCCAGCCTCAAGGCGGACAGTTTCATGTCCATCGTCCGCAGCACGCCGCGGGGGGAGTGACACTCTGAGAGCGGAACATGCGCATCGGTTTCGACGCCACTAACATACTGGGTTACGGTGGAATAAAGACATACGCGAGGGAACTGGTAAGGGGGCTGGCGCAGCAGTATCCGGAGGACACCTTCCACCTTCTGTCCACCTTCAGCTCCGCCAGGAGGGACAAGCTCCTGCGCGTCTTCCAGGGCATGCCCAACGTGAGGGTCACCGCTTCCCTGCCCCATATCAGGATGCTGGGAGAGCCCATGAGGCCGCTGACCGGCGCGCTGACCTCACTCATGTGGATGAGGGTCTCCCGCCGGGTGGACCTGGTGCATCTCACCGACCCCTACGGAACCGCCGCCCTTCCCCGCCGCTTCGTCTCCACCGTGCACGACCTCTTTCCGCTGACCAGGAACGAATACTGCGGAAGCGTACTGGAGCGGTTCTACAGGAAGAGGACGCCTCTCATACTGGATCGGTCCACGGCGGTAATAACCCCCTCCAATTATGTGAAGGACCAGGTCCTGGAACTCTATCCGGACATTCCAGCCCCCGTCACCGTCATTCCCGAAGCCGCGTCCGGGGAATTCCGTCCCGGTTCCGGCTCCGAGGAGCTTCCGTTCAGCCTGCGGCCCGGCGGAAGGTTCTTTCTCTTTGTGGGAAGGGACGACCCGCGGAAGAACCTGCCCCGGATCGTAGAGGCATACAGGAAACTCCCCGGCGGGCTGAGGGCGGAATGCTCCCTGGTGATGGTAACCGGTGGAAAACCGTTGGACACGGCTGTGAATGAGGATGGATTGATCTTTCTCAGAGACCGGTCGGCCGCGGACCTCCGCCGTCTCTATTCCTCCGCGCTGGCCTTCCTGTTCCCCTCGCTGGACGAGGGATTCGGCCTTCCGGTGATAGAGGCGATGTCCAGCGGCTGCCCGGTGATAACCTCAAACAGGTCGTGTCTTCCGGAGACCGCCGCCGGCGCCGCCGTCCTGGTTGACCCGGAGGACACAGCGGGAATCTCGAATGCCATGAGAAACCTGGCTTCTTCGCCCCGGCTGAAGGATGAGTACATCGCCAGGGGGCTTGAACGGGCTGCAGAATTCTCCTGGGAACGGACCGCCATGGAGACCATGAAAGTGTACCGGAGTGCCGCAGATGCCACCGGCTGAGGGCGGAGTATTCCTGGAGACGGGGGTCCCGGGGAAAGCCAGACCGCTGACAAGGCTGGCTATCGCGGTGGCCGGAGTGGTTATATGGGGTTACTTGCAGGCTCTGTCCGGCGGCTTCCTGAGCTTCATCGAGGATTTCATCCCCAGGTACGCCCTGGCAGGCATACCGGCCCTTCTGCCCGTACTGCTCTTCTGGCGGCTGGTGCCGCCGGTGGCCGGCGTTCTGGGAGCGGGGGACGGCCGCGCCGCCGCCGCCTCCGCCGCGGCCCTGTTCCTGCCTTTCGCGGCGGTTGCGCTGCGATTCGGCCTGGAATACCAGGGCATTTCCGGCCGGTGGTTCGTGTTCGCACTGTCCCTGCTCCTTCTCGCCGCGTGGGAGGAGATCGTATGCCGGGGGTTCCTGATGGACTGTCTCAGTTTCAGAAAAAGCAGGCTTACCGGGCTCCTGCTCTCATCGGCGGTATTCTCCATGATGCACCTGGGCAACGAGAACGCCTCGGCGGCGGGACTGGCCAACATCTTCCTGGCGGGAGCCCTTTTCGGCCTGCTGAGGATAGTGACCGGCGGCCTATGGTACCCGGTGGCCGTTCACTGGATATGGAACCTGATGACGGGTATGGTCTTCGGGTGGAACGTAAGCGGCCACATCCTGATGCCCACCCTGTTCAGCCCGGTCACCCCACCGCCCTGGGGCGGTTTCGGACCGGAGGAATCCTTCCTCATGACGGTGGGGACGGTGGGCGGGATGCTCATCCTCCTGAAGAGGATATACTCGCCCGATGATGAAGCGCATCCCGGAACCTAGCCCGTTGAAGAACTCCCCTGCTTGCCGAAGATGGAGATATCCCGGGCCTTTATCCAGGGCAGTATGGAACTGCCGGAGTTAACCCTCTCGGAGGAAATCCCGTCAAGGTTCATGAGGAGGTCGCGAAGGTTCCCGGATATCATTATCTCCCTTACCGGGTGCCGTATCCGACCGTCCTCAATGTAGTAGCTGTTCTTGGCCACTCCGGAGAAATCGCCGCTCTCGCTGGGCATGCCCCCCGAGAACCGGCAGAGGAGGATGCCCTTCTTCACCGAGGAGACCAGTTCCTCCCTGCTTTCCTTTCCCGGGTCGACCACGAAGGCCCCGCCGCTGTTTACCGACCTTGCCTTTCCTGTCTTGTTGGAGCCGTAAAGGCTCAGCAGGAAGGTCCTGAGAACGCCGTTCTCGATTATTGTGCTGTCGGCGGCGGCGTAGCCGTCGTGTGTGATGAAGTAGCCATGGGCCAGTTCGTCCGACAGGGGCATCGACCGGAGGGTCAGTCCGGGGTGGGCGATTTCGGCGCCCAGGGAATCCCTGAAGATGGAGGTGCCCTTTATCATGGGGTAGTCGCCCAGGTACATGCAGGTCATGCTGAGGAAGTCCTCCAGGCAGTCGGGAGTAATGATGACGTCCCCGCTGAACTTGCCCTGGAATTCCCTGGAGCGGACCTGCCCGGTGGACTGTTCCATCAGTTCGTCTATGATGCCGTAGTCCTGCAGTTCCCGGTCCAGCCCGGTCATGGATACGACGGAGTAGTTGAATGAGGACGTGTCCTTCCCTTCCTTTGAGGTGAACATGGGGAAGAATGAGTAGCATCCCCGTCTCGACCGGAGGTCCACGCCGTTGGAGTTGAGGTAGTACTTCCGCACGGCGGAAAAATCCAGTATGGCCTGCTCCAGTATCAGGCTGGGATATTTCTCCGTGGAGTATTCCAGGAAATCCTTCATCCTCCGGTACATCAGGTCCAGGTCGGGTCCGTCCGGCCCCCTGTCGAACTCCCCACTCGGCTGACGGGGGGATATGTCATTGGCGCCGTCGGGTTCGGAGGAAACGGCCATGTCCAGCACTCTGGCCGCCGCTTCGTCAAGGGAGCGGCCGTCCGTCCTGTTGATGGTGACGGAGCCCTTTCTGTTCTCCACGATTCCGGTGAGGGTGAGGGAGACGTCGTCGGTTGTCCTGAGGAGGCTTATCTCTCCGCTGTCCAGGTTCAGCTCATCACTGCGGGTGAAACGAAGATGGCACTCTGATTTTTCCAGTCCCGCCTTTTTCAGGGCTTCCAGGCTGAAAGCGGCTATCTCTGTTCTGTCCCGCATCACTTACCCCCAATGTTCATCATGCATTGCACCGCCGGGCCGCCCATCCCCACCGGTATCGGCTGCTTCTTCCCGCACATTCCGCTGCAGGTCCATTTCATCTGGTCGGATACGGCGGTGACCGTCTTAAGCATATCGAAGGCAACCCCCGAGATGGTGGTGTCCCTTATGGCCCGGCCCAGCCGCCCCTTCTTAATCTCGTAGCCCTGGACCACGCCGAACATGAACTCGCTGGTGGAATCGGCCTGGCCGTTGCTGGATTTCATCAGGTAGTAGCCGTCATCTACAGAGGCTATCATATCCTCCAGCCTGCTTTCACCGGGCAGAATGGCTGTGTTCCGCATCCTGATTATCGGTTCGTCGCTGAACCGGTAGGCCCTGGCGTTGCCGGTGGGTCTTACTCCGAAATGGGCGGCGGATTCCTTGTTGTGCATGAATCTCTTCAGTACGCCCTCTTCGATGATTACCGTGTCCTCCGCCAGGGTACCCTCGTCATCTATGTGCACCGGCACGGGACAGGTCTCTCCCAGGGCCTCGCTGGCGAAGTCCACCAGCGTCACCAGAGGGCTGGCTACGAGCATGCCCATGCTGTCGCCGGCCACGGACCCTCCCCGAACGATGTCCGCCTCCGTGGTATGGCCAATGGCCTCGTGGGAGAGTATTCCCGCCAGGTCGGCGTCCAGAACGCACTCCTTCATGCCGGTCTCCGGGTAGACACCTTCGGCCTTTTTCAGGAGCTGCTCGTAATGCTCGTCCATTTTCTGAAACAGCGAATCCGCGTTGAGAAAGACGTCCTCGATCTGGCCGAGCCCGCCGTGAACGTCCATCAGCTCCACCGGCTCGCCGTCCGTTTCGGTGCTGAGGGAGACGTAGAGTATAGACCGGGGAATCATGGAGTAACTGGACGAGCCGTCGGAGGTGACAAGTGACTTCTCCATGTCCAGGAGCTGCAGGGAGAGGGTCCGTGAGACCACTCTGCCGTATTTCTCCCTTATTCTGGCATCCATCTCCTTCATGAACCTGATGATATCCTTCTGCGGCATCCTGTCCCTGGAGGTGGAGAGGTCGATGGAGTGCCTGCCCGGGGAGGAGGGCAGAAGGTATCCTTCCCGTCCCTCCCTGGAGGCCAGGAAGTTCGCGTTCCCGGTGGCCGCCTCTACGGTCCTCCTTACGTTCTCGTCGTCTGCTATCGGGGTGGAGGCGAATCCCCACAGTCCCCGGCTGAACGCGCGGGCGGATACCCCGCTGACGGTGGACCGGCTGTTGGCCATGACGTCACCGTTTACCATGCTGATGCCCAGGGACCTGTTCTCCTGCACCCGCAGTTCGGTGTATTCCGAGAACAGCCCGGCATAGCTGCTGAGATCTTTCTGTACCATATCATTCCTTCCGGAGGTTGGACCCGGTCCGCCCTGATATCCATGGGCTTTTCCATTGATATTATACTACTCCCGCCGGAATTCCGTAAAACTGGCTTCCCCGCATGGCCGTTACTATTATTGGTGTGATGTGTACTCCGGAAACCAGCCTAGAGAGGAAGTTCTGCAGGAGTGTATTCCGCGACATGAGACGAATCCTGGACTACTGGGCGGTTATCCTGCTGTCGGCCCTGGCCTTTCTGTTCACGGCTCTCATCTGTGAAGCTTCCTGGCCCATAGCCTACGTTTACGTTGTTTCCACCCCCACCGGTGCTTCGGTGTTCGACGGGGAGGGATACTACTGGACCACACCGGCCCAGGTACCGGTGTCCCAGAAGGGTCTGTCCATCACCGTTTCCCATCCCGGCAGGGTATCCGTCGACACCCTGCTTACCCCGGCGATGTCCGGCGCGCCGGTCCTTCTGGACCTTCCGTATCTGTTCTCCGTCAGCGTCACCAGCGACCCCCCGGGAGCGAATGTCTTCGTGGACGGTTCTCGATCCGGCAGCACACCACTGCTTCTTCGGCTGGACGAACCGGGGCTCCACCGTCTGCGGCTGACGCTGGATGGGCTCGCGGTTCTCCATGACAGCTTTTCCCTGGCCGCCAACTTTCCGGATACCCTTCATTACCTTCTTCCCCGTCCCGCGGACAATGGAATGATACTGGTGCCCGCCGGGGAGGGGTCGCCTTCCGGCCTTCGGCACTCCTACATGATATCCCGGTACGAGGTCACCAACGGGGAGTTCTGCGAATACCTACACTGGCTGGAACCCGCGCCGGTTACGGACAGCACCAACAGATGGGGAAGGACCGAAATGCTGGAGTCCGTTTTTCCCAGCGATTATCCGCTGCCTTTCCATATCGGTCCGAATGGAAGGTGGACGGTCCGTGAGGGTCTCGAGGAGCATCCTGTCACCGGCCTTCGGTTCCGTTCCGCTGTGGATTACTGCGGCTGGCTGACCAGCAGGGACAGCTCCGGACTCGTGTACAGGCTGCCGAATGAGGAAGAATGGCGGACCGCCTACCTCGGAGGCGGGGCCGGACCCTGGCCCTGGGGCGGGGGGAGGCCCGGCGGCAGGCTGCTGAACCTGTCGGACGGGAACGAGGGAATGCTGCGCAGGCACCCGTCAATGGACGACGGCTTCCCTCAAACGGCACCGGTGGGCAGCTTTCCCTGCAACGGGTGGGGACTGCACGACATGGCGGGCAACGTATGGGAGTACTGCATGCCAGCGGACAGCGGCGGATCCCCCGTGGCACTGGGGGGTGGCTGGCTCTCCTCGGCGGAGGACTGCGCAGCGGACGCCGCGATGCTTCCTGATACCGGGCTGGGCTATCCATTCGTGGGTTTCCGTCTCGCCGCCACTTCGCGGCCGTAGTTCGGCGGACTTTTCACGAGCTGCATGCTGTGTTATTGATACCACACAGTGAACTGCCCGTTTATCACCGCATTTCAGTGAGGTGTTGAGGATGAAAACCGAGACTACCGGCGTGGAGTTGCGTGAGGATCCCGGCCTGAAGAGCATACCCGAGGGTCTTATGGCCATAGCGGAGAAGCATCCCGACAGGATCGCTTTCAGCGAGCCGGATGCCGGTGGCGGATACCACTCCATGACCTTCAGGGAACTGAGAAGAAGGGTCGACGCGCTGGCCCGCGCCATCCTGGACAGGTGCGAAAACCCCGTTGTGGGTCTGACCGGCAGCAACAGCATAGCCTGGGCCACGACCTATCTGGCCACCCTGAGGGCCGGAGGGACCGTGGTCCCCATAGACAGGGAGCTTCCGGTGCAGGAGATGCTCACCATTCTTCATTACTCCGGCGCCAACATGCTTTTCTTCGACGAGAGGTACGCGGAGGATTTCACCGACAGGCTGTCCGGCCGGGATATAGTTATGACGGTGATGAACACCGCGCACTACGACGGTATCCCCACCCACGACGACCTGATAAGGGACGGCTCGGGAAGCTCCGCGGTGCTTCCGGACAGCTGGGACCTGGACAGGCCGGCTGCCATCTGCTACACCTCCGGCACCACCGGTCAGGCCAAGGGCGTGGTCCTGTCCCAGAACAACATCCTGGCAAACATCAGGCAGATGGCTCAGAGCGTTGATATTGAGGAGGGCGACATATTCCTGTCCATCCTTCCGGTCCACCATACTTTCGAATGCACCTGCGGCTTTCTCTTCCCGGTAACAAACGGCGTCCCGATCTACATCAGCAGAGGAGTCCGTCAGATAGCGGAGGACATCGTCAACTCCAGGGCCACCATACTTCTCGCGGTCCCGCTTCTTTGGGAAGCCATGTACAGGAAGATATACGGAGCCATCCAGTCCATGCCCGGCGGAGCCTTCAAATACAGGCTGGGCCTCACCATATCCAGTGTCGGCGAGCTGCTGGGAAGCAGGAAGATCAGAAAGAAGATATTCTCGAAGGTCCACGACAAGCTGGGAGGCAGGATGAGGCTCTGCATCTCAGGCGGGGCCGGCATCGCCCCGGACGTGGTGGATGGTTTTCAGAAGCTTGGTTTCACCTTCCTTCAGGGCTACGGGCTCACGGAGACCTCGCCCATAATCTCGGTGAACACCCTGGAGAGGAACAGGGTGGGGTCCGTGGGGCCGGTGCTGCCCGGCGTCACGGTGAGGATAGAGGACCCGGACCTTGACGGGAACGGCGAGATACTGGCCAGGGGTCCCAATGTCATGAAGGGTTATTACAGGAACCCCGAGGCCACTTCCGAGGTCCTTTCGGAGGACGGGTGGTTCAGGACCGGGGACTACGGCCACATAGACGACGACGGCTTCATCTTCATAACCGGCCGGAAGAAGAACGTCATAGTGGCAAAGAACGGGAAGAACGTCTACCCGGAGGAGATAGAGCTGGTGGTAGGCAGGGACGGTTATATCCTGGAATGCATGGTGGCCGGCAAACAGACGGAAACCAAGGGCGAGGAGATCTGGCTCATCGTGGTGCCGGACATGGAGAAATTCATCCTCACCGCCGAGGAGAACGGTTTCAGCCTGACAACGGAATACCTGGCGGACTACATGAGGAAAGTTGTCAGGGATTTCAACTCATCCCAGCCCATCTACAAGAGGATAGCCCGTTTCATCATCAGGGAGGACGAATTCCCCAAGACCACCACGAGAAAGGTCCGCAGGAAGGAAGTCCTGAGGGAGGCCGGGCTGGAGGAGGAAGTCTCCTACCGGGTCTGAAACCTCCTGTCGAGCATTGCCCGTTTCCCGCCGGTGGTATTATATATTAAAATACTAGGAAATATATTCCGCACCATGGAGGTTTGCCGATGAAGGAAGATGTCAGGAGATGCACCCGCTGCATACTGCCGGAGAACTACCCGAACATCGATTTCGACGACGAAGGGGTGTGCCGGGTCTGCAGGGAGCATGACGCCAGGTATTCCGACATTGACTGGGACGCAAGAAAAAAGAAGCTTGAGAGAATACTGGACCGGTACCGCGGCAGGGGCGAAAAATACGATGTGATGGTTCCCTTCAGCGGGGGCAAGGACAGCACCTACACACTGTGGACACTGAAAAACAGGTATGGAATGAGGTGCCTGGCTTTCAATTTCGATAACGGCTTCCAGGACCCTGGAGCGCTGGCGTTCGTAAAGAAAGCCGCAGACAGGCTGGGAGTTGACCTGATAACATATTCGCCGGATTTCCAGCTGCTGAAGAAGGTGTACAGAAGAGCCCTGGAGGCCACAGGAGAGTTCTGCTCCGCCTGCGTGGTCCTGATGCCCACGGCGATATTCAGGGCGGCGGACAGCCAGGGGATAAGACTGATAGCCGCCGGGTTCTCCGACATGCTGGAGGCCCCTCCGCGGGAGACCTCCTACATGGACCGGGTATGCTTCAGGAACATAATGAAGGGCCACGTGCCTCTGAAGGAACTCAGATGGGACTACTTCTTCCCCTCCTGGAAGAGGATGTTCAGGGTGAAGCAGATAAACCTGCCGGACTTCATCCGATGGGACCTGCCTGAGATATACGAAACACTGAACCGGGAGCTGGACTTCGGCAAGTCCATGGCAGATGTACGCTACGACTGCCTGGCTACGCCCCATTCCAGCTACCTGTTCCGAATGAGGACCGGGTTCGGCAAGTACACGTACCTCTACGCGAACATGGTCAGGTCCGGAGTGATATCCAGGGAAGAGGCCCTGAAGACCGTGGAGCGGCGTGAGCCGGATGAGCCGCCCGAGGGCTTCGAACGTTTTCTGGACTCCCTGGACTGTGACACTTCCGTACTCGAGGGGATAGAGAAGAAGTCCGTGTTCAATTTCCGCGGACGGAACTCCGCATTGAGGAAACTGGCCATAAAGGTAAGGGAGATGCTTCCCTGAGACCGTTCCGGACCAGCGCCCGATACTATATATCGTAGTCCCGATTCACCTGCGCCACACCATGCTGAGGCTGGCACTGTGCTGCCGGCGTTCGTATACTATATGCTGTGTTAGGACTTCGATGAACGCATAACATATGGTGTAAAATGACAAAAAATACCTCAGCTGGTACTCAGGTCTACGACGAGAGCAAGGTTAAGACATTATCCTCCATAGAACACATCCGTCTTCGAACCGGAATGTACATTGGACGGCTGGGCAGCGGTTCCCATCCCGACGACGGGATATACGTCCTGTTCAAGGAGGTCATGGACAACTCGGTGGACGAGTACATCATGGGCCACGGCAAGCGGATAAAGGTCACCTGCGACGGGACCCGCATGACGGTCAGGGATTACGGAAGGGGCATTCCCCTGGGAAAACTCGTGGAATGCGTGTCCCGCATCAACACCGGCGCCAAGTACAACACCGACGTGTTCATGTTCAGCGTGGGACTCAACGGCATCGGCACCAAGGCGGTGAATGCTCTGTCGGAGAGCTTCCGGGTGGTCAGCTGCCGTGACGGAAGCTACCGTGAAGTAGTGTACGAGAGGGGAGAGCTGAAAGAGGACACCACCGGTGAGACCGACGCGAAGAACGGCACCATGGTGGAATTCACACCCGACCGTGAGATCTTCGGGGAATACAGCTTCAGGGAGGAATTCCTTCAGGACAGGTGCCAGCACTACGCCCATCTGAACGCCGGCCTGAAGATAGTGCTGAACGGGGAGACCTTCGTCTCCGATGACGGCCTGATGGACCTTCTGCAGGAGGAGGCGGGTGATTCCGCCATGTACCCGGTGATATTCTTCAGGGAGAAGACCCTGGAATTCGCCATCACCCACACCACCGATTACGGAGAGCGCTACCTCTCCTTCGCCAACGGGCAGTACACCTCCAGCGGCGGGACCCACCTATCGGCATTCAAGGAGGGAATAACCAGGGGAATCAATTCCTTCACCGGCGAGTCCTATTCCGGAAAGGACGTGAGGGAAGGGATAATAGCCGCCATATCCATACGGCTGAAGGAACCTGTCTTCGAATCCCAGACCAAGACCAGACTGGGCAACAACGATATTCGGGGGTGGGTGGCCAGCAGGGTGAAGATGGAGCTGGAGCAGCATCTGCACAGGAACCCGGAAGTGGCCTCAGTGCTGGTGGACAAGGTCCAGACCAACCGGAAGATAAGAACGGAACTGAGCACGGTCAGGAAACAGGCCAAGCAGAGGGCGAAGCAGGTCGCCCTGCGCATACCAAGCCTGAAGGACTGCAAGGTGCACTACGGGGACGACCATCCCAGAGCGGAGGAGACCACCATATTCCTCACGGAGGGCGCCAGCGCCTCCGGCAGCATCATAGCCAGCAGGGACGTCCAGACCCAGGCGGTATTCGCCCTTCGAGGAAAACCCCTCAACTGCTACGGGAAGAAGCAGGATACCGTGTACAAGAACGAAGAGATCTACAACATGATGCGCGCCCTGAATATAGAGAACGAACTGGAGGGGCTCAGGTACAACCGCATAGTTCTGGCCACCGACGCGGACGTTGACGGCATGCATATAAGGAACCTCCTGCTTACCCTCTTCCTTCACTTCTTCGAAGGGCTGGTGCTGGACGAGCATCTCTTCATTCTCGAAACTCCCATTTTCAGGGTCAGGAACAAGAACGAGACCATCTACTGCTACAGCGAAAAGGAGCGCAGGTCGGCCGTGGGCAAGCTGGGGCCAAAGGCGGAGATAACCAGGTTCAAGGGTCTGGGAGAGATATCACCCGGCGAATTCGGCCAGTTCATTGGGGAGAACATGCGCCTGGAACCGGTCAGGATAACCAGGCTGAAAGAGGTGCCGGACATGCTGGATTTCTTCATGGGACGCAACACTCCCGACCGGCGCGATTATATAATGGAGAACCTTGTATGAGCGAGACCAGCCTTCGCAGGCTCTACAGGCGCAATTTCCTGGAGTACGCCTCCTACGTCATCAAGGACAGGGCCATACCCGACGTGGCCGACGGCCTGAAACCGGTGCAGAGAAGGATACTCTGGTCGCTTTTCCAGAAGGATGACGGAAGGTTCAACAAGGTGGCCAACGTGATAGGCCACTGCATGCAGTACCATCCCCACGGCGACAGGTCCATAGGAGACGCCCTTGTGTCCCTGGCCAACAGGGGGTACTTCATCGAGAAACAGGGTAATTTCGGCAACATCCTGACCGGTGACGAGGCATCCGCCGCCAGGTATATCGAGTGCAGGCTCACCGAGCTGGCCCGGGAGACCCTCTTCAATAAAAGAATAACCGATTTCGTCTCCAGCTACGATGGAAGGAATCAGGAACCTGTCCTCCTGCCGGCCAAGCTGCCGGTCCTTCTCCTTCTGGGAGCGGAGGGAATAGCGGTGGGCATGTCCACCCGAATACTCCCCCACAACTTCCAGGAGGTGCTCAGGGCGCAGATAGCCTGCCTCAAGGGCCGGGATTTCCAGCTGTACCCGGACTTTCCGCAGGGAGGCAGGATAGACGTATCCGATTACGAGGACGGCAGGGGCAGGATAAGGAACAGGGCCCGAATAGAGATAGACGGGAACAAGAACCTGGTCATCCGGGAACTGCCCTGGGGCACCACTACCGAATCCGTGATCAGCTCCATCGAGCTGGCGTCCAAGAAGGGGAAGGTGAAGATATCCTCCATCGACGACTACACCACGGACAGGGTGGAGATAAACATCCGGCTCTCCAGGGGTGTCACGGCAGACGAAGGGATCAAGAGGCTCTTCGCCCACACCGACTGTGAGACCTCTCACTCCTCCAAGGTGGTGGTGATAGAGGAGGGAAACCCGGTGGACACCACAGTATCTGAAGCGGTCCACTACTGCACCGGCCGCCTGATCGAGATACTGAAGCTGGAGCTTAAACTGGAGATATCCGACTGTGAGGAGAAACTGCACTGGCTCACTCTCGAGCAGATATTCATAGAGAACAGGATCTACAAGCAGATAGAGGAATGCAGGTCCCTGGAGAAGATACGGAGCACGGTCAGGAAGGGAATGAAGCCCTTCCTGGAGGATCAGGGTATAGAGATGACGGGGGAGGACCTGGAGAGGCTTCTCGGCCTGAAGATAAGAAGGATATCCAGGTTCGATATCGAGAGCCACCGGGAAGAAATGGGCACCATCAGTGCCGACATGAAACTGGCGAGGTCACATCTGAGGAACATAGTAGGTTACGCGGTGGATTACCTGGAGTCCCTGCTGGAGAGGTACGGAAAGAGCTACCCCAGACTTACCGTGGTGGAGGATTTCAGCGACATCGACGTCAAGGAGGTGGCTATCAGGAATCTCAAGGCCGGATTCAACCGGGAGACCGGCCTGCTGGGCACCACCATAAAGGGCGAGAGGTCCTTCAGCGTATCCGAGTACGACCGTTTCGTCTTCTTCCTGGACGACGGTACTTACAGAGTGGTGCCGGTGCAGGACAAGTACTTCATCGACGGAACGGTCCTCTACTGCGGGGTCCTGGACAGGGAGAGGGTCTTCACCGTGGTCTACAGGCAGGAGAAGACCGACATAGCCTACATAAAGAGGTTCCGGGTGGACAGTTTCATCATGGACAAGGAGTACCGTTTCATTCCGGGGAAAGGCAGCCTGCTGTTCTTTACCGCCGAGGAGGAGATGAAACTGGATATCTGGTTCCAGAGGAAGAAGAGGATGCGCAAGCGCAAGGAGGAAGCGCTCATATCCGACTTCAGGGTTACCAGCGATTCCGCCAAGGGCGTTCAGCTGTGCGGCAGGAAGATTGTCTCCAGCATTCGCGGAATTCCCATGGAGGATGAGGACGGTCCCGAGGACACGGAAGACGGCGACGAGCGGGACGAAGGAGAGGAGGAGCTGTCCGGAGAGAACGGCGGAAGCGGTGAGGAAACGAAGGGGGAGCCCCTTTCTCCCGAGGAAGTGATAAGGAAATCCGAGGAACTCAAACAGAAATCGTCCGACACCCTTGACCTGTGGGGAGCGGACTCAAATTCCGACAACCAGCCAAAATGATCCTTGAGACATTCCTGAAAAGGCCAGCTTCAGTCAGACGGCAGCATATCGACTACAACATGCGTTTTAATAAATAATTATATTTACGTCATGCCATAAATGCTATAATGCAAGACCTGACCCCATGAGGTTTCTGCGGAGCCTTTCAAGGGGTTCGACATCCAGTACAGGCTGGAATTCCCTTCCGGTGATCATCTCGTACAGCTGGATGTACCTCCTGGAAAGCTCCACTACCAGATCGTCCGGCGCCCTCGGCAGCTCCCGGTCCGCGTAGGGGTCGCAGTTGTCCCGGAACCACAGCCTCAGGAACTCCTTGTCTATGTTCTCCGGCTCCAGTCCCTTTCCGAACCTCTCCCCGTAGCTGTCGGCGAGCCAGTACCTGGATGAATCCGGAGTATGTATCTCGTCCACCAGGACCATCTCCCCCTTGCCGTTCCTGCCCAGTTCGTACTTCGTGTCCACCAGTATCAGGCCGTTCTCCGCGGCCATTTCCATGCCCCTTTTGAACAGCTTCAGTGCGGTTGCGGAAGCCTGCTCCCATTCCCCGGCGGTCATCAGCCCTCTTTCCACTATCTCCTCTGGAGTGATGGACTCGTCGTGCTCTTCGCTCTTCGTGGTGGGAGTGACGATGGGTTCGGGGAACTTCTGGTTCTTCACCATTCCGTCCGGAAGGATGTTCCCGCAGATATTCCTGTTTCCGCCGCTGTAGAGAGTCCAGGCGGAGGTGCTGGTGCTTCCGGTAAGGTAACCCCGGACGATGAACTCCACCGGATATACTTCGCATTTGACAGCCAGAGTCGCGCAGGGATCGGGTATGGAAATTACGTGGTTGGGAACGATGTCCGAGGTCCGGTCGAACCAGTAGGCGCTGACCTGGTTGAGAACCTGTCCCTTGAACGGAACGGAGGCCAGCACCCTGTCGAAGGCGCTCTGACGGTCTGTGGTTATCAGAAGCATCCTGTCTCCCAGGTCGTAGCTGTCCCTCACCTTGCCCCGTTTTCCGCCTGGAAGGCCCAGGCCTGACGTGTCGGTCAGACAGCTGGAGAGGTTCTCTCTGATGATATCTCTGCTGAGCATGGCGACTCCTCGGTTAACGGTTGATACGGTTAGCGATTTCTTTTCTGAGTATGTATGATAGTCAAACTTTCCACTAGGTGAAACCATATTCAAAGCATCGGAAAAGGAACAGGAGCATCGATCATGAAGCGGGAGAAGACTGCGGGAAGCAACCTTACATGGCACCATCACGGTATCTGCAGGGCCGACAGGGAAAAACTCCTCGGTCACAGGGGAGCCACCATCTGGCTGACCGGCCTCTCCGGGTCGGGAAAATCGACCGTGGCGGACGTTCTCTCGGAGATGCTTCACCAGAGGGGTGTGCTCACGGCCATACTGGACGGGGACAATATCAGGCACGGTCTCAACCGGGACCTGGGCTTCTCTCCGGAGGACAGGAAGGAGAACATCCGCAGGATCTCGGAAGTAGCGCGGCTGTTCAGCTCCTTCGGCATAGTGAACATCCTCGCCTTCATCAGTCCCTACCGTGAGGACCGTGATTTCGCCAGGTCCATTCAGGAGGATGACGATTTCGTGGAAGTCTATGTGGAAGTTCCCCTGGAGGTGGCCGAGGAACGGGATCCCAAGGGGCTTTACAAGAAGGCCAGGAGCGGTGAGATACCCTCCTTCACAGGCATATCCGCTCCCTACGAGGAGCCCCTGTCGCCGGAGGTGGTGCTGAAGACGGCGGAATCCACACCCGAGGAGTGCGCGGCGGAGATAATCAGGGTCCTGGAAGAGAAAGCGATAATCAAGAAGAACGGCTGACAATGCATAACTTCCCCTGGATTCCTCTCAGGGGCAGGCCGAGAAGCCGGAGATTCTTCAGGCCCCTGGGCAGGACCGAGGGCCGGTGCTTCAGGATGCATCTGCTGTCCGCCGTCGCCGGCGGCATCTCCATGGGTGTGGTCCTGAACCACGAGTACATAGCGGTCAACGGCCTCAATGCCCTGCCCTGGCAGATAACCGCCCTCACCATGATGTGGCCGGTGAGCAACATCCTGTCGGTCTTCATCAACCACTGGCTGGACGGCAGGGGACGCTACGACAGGGCCGTACTCCTGTTCGGCGTGCTCACCAGGCTTCCGGTGGCACTCATGTTCTTCTCCTCCAGCGTAAACCTGATGCTTCTGCTGCTGATGTTCTTCTTCACGTCCAACAGCGTCATCCTGCCGGCGCAGAACAGCATCATCAAGAAGCGCTATTCGGACGGTCACAGGGCAAGGCTCTACGGATGGTGGATAAGCGTGTTCACCCTGTTCAGCCTTCCGGTGGCCATGCTGGCGGGAGCCCTGCTGGACATGGACTTCCAGTTCTACAGGATACTCTTTGTGGTCGAGGGGGTCTTCGGAGCGGGACAGGCGGTCTTCCTTTCCATCATGGCAAAAGGCATGGACAGGGAAGTCGCGGACAGGTCTCCCGGAAGAGGTTCGGCGCACTTCCTGCGGAGCCTGTGGGCGGTTTTCAGAAAGGACAGGGACTTCGCCTGGTTCGAGGTATATTTCTTTCTCTACGGAATAGCTTTCCTGATGGTCCTGCCGGTCATACCATTCTTCGCCACCCGCCGGCTGCAGCTGGATTACGAACAGTACGCCATGGCCAGAGGCGTCATAGGCCAGCTGGGAATACTGTTCCTCTCGCCCATGCTGGGTGTCAGGCTGGAGAGACTGCATCCTTTCCGGTTCACAGGGATTGTCTGCCTGATACTCGCCTTCTACCCCCTCTCCCTGGCCATGGCCAACTGGTTCCCCGCCGCGGGTACGGCGCTTTTCTACCTGGCCTTTGCCGTATTCGCCCTGGGTATGGCTGGCATCAAGATATCCTGGGACATCTCCAGCCTTCAGTTCGCCCCCCCGGGGCAGGAAGCCACCTATCAGGGACTTCATGTGACCATGACAGCCCTGAGGGCCAGCTTCGCTCCCATACTGGGAAGCCTGCTGCTTCATTTCGGGGGATACTCCCAGGCCTTTCTCGTGTCTTCGGCCTTCTTCGCCCTGGCGGGAGTGCTGTTCCTGAGGAAGTACTTTATCAGAAGGGCTGAGGGAGGGATAGAATAAAGGGGCACGGCTTCGCCATGCCCCCTGCCCGATGACCGTGAGGGAGTTCTAGAAGTAGGTTCCCACGGTAAGGCCGATCCAGCCGTTGTCGGTATCGAAGTCGATCAGGTGGTACTTGATGCTTCCCTCGATGTCCATGGACCCGGTGGGGAATATCATTCCAAGGTTTCCGTAGATACCGAAATTCTCGTCGCTGGAATCATAGGTTGTCCCACCCGCGGTATATTCCGCCGATGCCATGTAGAGTCCTACCCCGCCGCCGTAGAAGACGAAACCGGAATAGGTCCTGATGCCCGCCAGTATGGGTATCAGACTGGCGGAGAAACCTTCCAGGTCTTCCTCTGCCTGGAGCATGCCGTAGCTCACGCTTCCCTCTATGGCGAACATCGGCATGTGCGCCAGTATGTTGCCTCCGAACAGGAAGCTGGTGGAGTAGAAGTCGCCCGCGTCACCCGTAGGCAGGAGCAGGCCACCGTGCACGCCGTATTCCACCGATCCTACCGCGAAGGCGGGAACGGCCAGCGCCATCAACAGACATATCAGCTTTTTCATTTTTCTCCTCTCGGTTGGTGTCTGTACACAATTATACAGGAAAAAGTGGCGATGTCTAACTCTCTTCCGTATCCATCCATCTCATCAGCTCTACAGTCTTCCTGAGCTCGAGAACCCTGGGACCCGGGGCCGAGAAATCACCGTCGGGCTGTATGAACACGAAATCGACCCCTGCGGCGTTCGCCGCGCCCATATCGCTCCCGGCGCTGTCTCCTGCGAACAGGGTACTGAAGGTGGCGGAGCCCGCCAGTTTCATGGCCAGCCTGAGTATCTCCGGGTCAGGCTTGGCCCGCTCCACTTCGCAGCTTACGACCAGCAGATCGAGAAATTCCATCAGCCCGGCCAGCTCGAGTCTTCTCCTCTGCATCCTGCCGGGGCCGTTGGTCACCACTCCGACGGTGAAACGGTCCTGCAGCCGGCCGAGCATGCCGGTTACGCCGGGGAGGGGACGGCCATGTTCCTCCATGCTCTGGAAGTAGACCTCCATGAATTCCGTGGGATCGACGCGCAGGCCGGCCCTTCCGAAGGCCTGCCTCATCTCCGCTGAGCCGGGTTCGATGGCCGAGGGTTTGCAGGCCTCCAGGTCCTGTACGACCCTGCCCTGCAGGAAATCGGTTATCTTCCTCAGCCATGCCGGGGAATCATCCAATCCCAGTACGGCTGCCAGCCTAGAGGCGGCGTGCTCCTGCGCAGCCCCGTAATCCAGAAGCGTCCCGTCCAGGTCGAAGAGTATCGCTTCGTACTTACCGGGGTCCAGTCCGTCTGAATCCATCATGCCGTTACAATGGTAAGGAAATCCTCCAGAGGCAATACCGCTGTTTACAGGTGCCCGCATGCCCCGCCACCGGGGAACAGTTATATTAATACCGATTTACACCGGCCGTGATATCACATACTGGAAAGGTCCCGTTACCATGAGCGATCAGAAAACTGCGCCGTTCAGTCTCGACAAATCCCCGGCCCGAAACAGTATTCTCGTCCTGTCCGGAAAGGGCGGCGTAGGCAAGAGCACCGTGGCCGCCAACCTGGCCATCTCACTCTCCCTGCAGGGATACGCCACCGGGCTGCTGGATACGGATTTCCACGGACCCAGCATTCCCAAGCTGCTGGGAATGGAGGGCACCCGGCTCACATCAGCTGACGGGAAGCTTCTGGATCCGGCGGAGCTGGGGGCGCTGAAGGTCATATCGGTGGATTTCATGCTGGGCAGCAGGACGGACCCGGTTATCTGGCGCGGTCCCATGAAGATGAACGTGATAAAGCAGCTGTTCCAGGACGTGAACTGGGGAGAGCTGGACTACATGGTGATTGACTGCCCCCCGGGCACCGGCGACGAGCCCCTTTCGGTTGTACAGCTGATACCCGAGCCCACCGGAGCCGTGATAGTAACAACCCCTCAGGAGATGTCCCTCTCGGACGTGAGAAGGTCCATACAGTTCTGCCGCGCCCTGAAACTGCCCGTCCTGGGTGTTATAGAGAATATGTCCGGTTTCGTCTGTCCCCACTGCGGCGAGAAGACAGAACTCTTCAGCTCCGGGGGCGGGGAGGAGATGGCTCGCGAAATGGACGTGCCTTTTCTTGGACGGATACCCATCGAACCGGACATAGTCGCGTCCGGCGACAGCGGAAAACCATTTGTCTACCATTACGGGAAAACCGGCTTCGCCAGGACCTTCGAGGGAATAGTGTCCGGTCTCATCGAGCGGATCGACGGTGACGGGGAATGATGACATGAGCGGCCTGACAAAGAACGAGAGGAGCTGGATAGATTCGGTGGTCAGACAGGATGAGATCGACCGCTACCTGACCGGCGGCAGGGATTTCGTGGACCAGGAGCTGATCTGGAGCTGTCTGGAGGAGCAGAATGATCCTCCCGACTCCATGGTCCGAGAAATAATCGCCAAGTCCCTTCAGCTGGAAAGGCTGGACCCCCCTGAGACGGCGGCCCTTCTCAACTGCCGCAGCGAGGAGCTGTGGCGGGAGATGTTCACAGCCGGACTCAGGATAAAGCAGAAAGTGTACGGCAGGAGGATCGTCTTCTTCGCCCCGCTGTACATATCCAACTACTGCGTCAATAACTGCGCCTACTGCGGTTTTCGGCGGGAGAACACCGCGGTTACCCGGACGAGGCTGACGGATGAGCAGATAAGGGCGGAGGTTCGGGCCCTGACAGCCCGGGGGCACAAGCGTCTCATCATGGTCTACGGCGAGCATCCCACCAGCGGAGCCGATTTCATAGCCCACACCCTGGAAGTGGTATACGGTACGAAACAGGGCGGCGACGAGATCAGAAGGGCAAACATCAACGCGGCGCCCCTGTGCATAGATGATCTCAGAAGGTTGTCCGAAGTGGGTATAGGCACCTTCCAGGTCTTTCAGGAAACCTATCATCCTGCGACCTACCGCAGGGTCCATCCTCCCGATACCCTCAAAGGCAACATGCGATGGAGATTGTATGCCCTGCACAGGGCCATGGACGCCGGAGTGGACGATGTGGGCATAGGCGCCCTTTTCGGCCTGTTCGACCACAGGTTCGAAGTGATGGCCCTGCTGCTCCATACGATGGACCTGGAGGAGAAGTTCGGCGGCGTGGGCCCGCACACCATAAGCTTTCCCAGGCTTGAACCGGCGGTGAACACACCCTTCGTGGAGAATCCGGACCATCTGGTGAGCGACGGTGATTTCAAGAAGCTGGTGACCGTTCTCAGGCTCTCCGTGCCCTACACCGGGCTCATACTCACCGCCAGGGAACCGGAGAGGGTGCGGAAAGATGTGACAGGGGTTGGAATAACCCAGCTGGACGCAGGGTCAAACATCGGTGTGGGCTGTTACGCCGGCGGAGAGAAGAACGGAGATAGGGAGCAGTTCCAGCTGGCGGACGACCGCACACTGGAGGAGGTCATATCCGATCTGGTGGACCGGGGAATGATAACCAGCTTCTGCACGGCAGGCTACAGGTGCGGAAGGACCGGCCATTACTTCATGGACGTGGCAAAGAGCGGCAAGGTGCATACCCTCTGCATGCCCAACGCCATACTCACCTTCGCCGAGTACCTCGACGACTATGCCTCCGAAGAGACCAGGGAGAAGGGCTGGAAACTGATAGAGAGCGAGCTTCAGCGGCTCCCCGGCCCCGAGCTCAGACAGAGGGTATCTGGGCTTCTGGAGAGGGTCCGGAAAGGCGAAAGGGACCTGTACCTGTAGCACAGGTCCCTTCAGGGATCAGTCGGTTCCGGCCGTTACATGTTCATGCCGAACTCGGTGACCTTCCACTGACCGTCCTCTTTGACCACGTCGATGACATTGGTCTCGGAGTCTCCCGCTACCGTGACAGTGACCTCGACCCGGGCAAGGTCTTCCTCTATCTCCACTTCACCGACGGTGACCTCCGCCGACTGCATAATGGAAACGATGCTGGGCGAGGATATCATGGCCGCGGCGAAGTCGCGGGCGGTCATACCCGGGATATCTTCCGCGTCTATCTCGATCCCTATGAGGGCCAGCTGCTGGGAGGACCCCTCCGGGTCCACCTTCAGCATCTCCAGCTGTACGTCCATCTCCTCGAGAGCGCTCTCGGACATGTAGGCCACAGCTGCGGCGCCGTCACCCGCCTTCAGCGCGTCGAACATTCCGGTCACCGCTTCCCCGGGGGTACCGCCGCCGTTTCCTCCGCAGGCCGCGAAAAGCGCTGAAGCGGCCGCGAATACAAGAAGTCTTCTCATGCCTCCTCCTCTGTTCATTGGTTGATGACTATCATGTATATTCAAATCAGGATTGTTTCGTCAACGAGGCAAGCCATCGAAGGGAGCCATGGGCAACGACGCCGCACCAGGGGAACTTCTCGACATTCTCGACGGTGAGCTGGACCGTCTGGGATCGCTCTTTCCCGGACTGAGCTTCAGGTTCTGCCGCGTTATGGGCAGGAGGGTTTCCCACCTGACCGGGAGTACTTCCACCGGCGGGACCGAGGAGCTGAAGCTGCCGGTGACCCCCGACCTGCTTCTTTTCGTGAGCGGGTCGTGGCGCAGAAGACGTAGGGAGCTGAGGAAGTACGCGGATGACCTTGCCGGAAGGATAGAGGGGTCGTAAAAGACCGCGCTAGATCCTCCAGCCCATGCCGATGGAGTAGTAGAATCCGGAGTCGTCCACTGTGTCGACGTAGGGCTCCGGAAAATGTGTCCCCAACCTGCTCCTGCTGTTCCAGGAGACACCCAGGTCCAGGTCAGCGTCCCCCAGGAATATCCTTACCCCGGTCCCCAGGCAGAGTGCTGTACGGTGGTAGTCCGTGGCTCTGTTGAAGCCGATGCTGTAGGTGGAGCGGACACCGGGTATCATCTCGGCGAAGTGCGCGAAGAACCTGCCGGAGTACGCCGGTCTCTCCGTGGCCGACTGGATGTCGAACTCGATCCCCAGGGTACTGCCGTGCAGCACCTCGAAATCGCTCTGAAATCCCCCGGCCAGCCTGGACCGGTACCTGCCGGTGCCGTTGGTGCCGGAGAAGGCGAAGGTGCCGAACTCCAGGGGAAGCAGGACGCCCCCGTGGATGAAAATGTCCGATTCCTTCCAGTCTACCTCCACCGTATCGTCGAGGGAGCCTTCATGCACGTAATCGTTCCTGTACTCGTACGAACCGCTGCCGAACCTGAGCCCGCCGGATACTCCGAGGGTTACCCTGTCGGTGATGACATAGGAAAGTCCGGCGCCGGTCTCCCAGAGCGAACCGCGCGAATCCAGTACCTGCATGGAATTGACCTCGAAAAACCCGGGGACGGTTTCCTCCAGCACACCCATGTAACCGTGGAATCCGAAGTCCGACACCCTGGTGATGCCCCCTCCCGCGGCCAGCCTGTCCGAAAGGGGCGCTCCCAGGGCAAAGGTGGCCGCGCCGCCGGTCCCGGTAAGCACGTAATCGTGGTTCAGGGCGCCGTATACGTATGACTTCCATTCGATGATGGCTGCGGCGGCGTTAACCTCGGCCCCCTCCAGCAGGGACAGCTCCGCCGGGTTAAGGAATATGGACGCCGCCCCGCTGGATGGAAGGGCCCAGACGCCGCCCATGGCGCTCTGCTTCGAGGTGACGCATGTGACGGGTGTCCCCTTCCACATGGCGTCGTGGAAGCCCCACGCGAAAAGGGCTGAGGGGATGAGGACCATCGCAATGAGAGTGTTCAGACAGCGCATTCTGATCCCTTCATCTACATGTTTAATATTGTGTTACTCGAAGCAGCGGTCCACTACGCTGTCGTCGGCTGTCTCCGGAATGGTAATCTTCATCGCCGGCTCCGCCTCCATGGCCTTCTTCGCCGCGTAGATGGCTCCCGGGTTCCTGGCCCAGGACCTTCTGGCAAGGCCGTTGGAGACATCCCAGCTGAGCATGGCCGAGGCCCTCCCGCCGGCTTCCGGGGAGCCGTCGAGTACCAGGCCGAAGCCGCCGTTCATCACCTCGCCCCAGCCTACGCCGCCGCCGTTGTGCAGGGAGACCCAGGTGGCTCCCCTGAAGGAATCGCCGATGACGTTCTGCACCGCCATGTCCGCGGTGAACATGCTGCCGTCCCGAATGTTCGCCGTCTCCCTGTACGGGGAGTCGGTCCCGGACACGTCGTGATGGTCCCTGCCCAGCACGACGGGAGCCTTAATCTCCCCCGAGGACACCGCGCGGTTGAACGCTTCGGCTATCCTCATCCTGCCGGTGCGGTCGGCGTACAGTATCCTTGCCTGGGAGCCCACTACCAGCCTGTTCTCCTCCGCCTGTCTTATCCACTTTACGTTGTCCAGCATCTGCTGTCTCGTCTCGGGACCTGCAACCGCCGCCATCTCCTCCAGTACCTCCGCCGCTATCGCGTCGGTGGTCCTCAGGTCGCCCGGGTCCCCGGACGCGCATACCCACCTGAAGGGGCCGAAACCGTAGTCGAAGCAGACCGGGCCCATTATGTCCTCCACGTAGGACGGATATGAGAAGGTGCCGTCATCCTTCAGTATTCCCTCGGCCCCGGCCCTGGAGGCCTCCAGAAGGAAGGCGTTGCCGTAGTCCCAGAAGAACATGCCCCTGTCACTGAGCCTGTTGATGGCCCTGACCTGCCTTCTGAGAGACTCCCGGACCATCTTTTTGAACCTGTCGGGGGCCTCCACCATCATCCGGTTGGATTCCTCCAGGGTCAGCCCGGCCGGGTAGTAGCCGCCGGAGTAGGGATTGTGAAGCGATGTCTGATCGCTTCCCAGGTCCACCGGTACGTCCTCCCGGGCCAGTTTCTCCCACAGGTCCACAACGTTGCCGGTATATCCCAGGGACAGCGGCTCACCGGACTTCCTGGCCCTGTCTATCCTCAGCAGGACCCTGTCCAGGTCAGTCTCCACCTCCTGCAGCCAGCCCTGGTCGTACCTCGTCCGCACCGCCCCGGGATTCACTTCCGCTATTACCCCCACCGCTCCGGCTATAACCGATGCCTTCGCCTGGGCCCCGCTCATGCCGCCCAGGCCGGACGTTACGAACAGCTTTCCGGACAGGTCCCGCTCCGGGGGAAGGCCGAGGTACTTCCTGCCCGCGTTCAGTATGGTGATGGTGGTCCCGTGGACGATGCCCTGAGGGCCTATGTACATGAAGCTGCCCGCCGTCATCTGCCCGTAGGAGGTCACTCCCAGGGCGGCCATCCTGTCGTAGTCCTCGCGGGAGCTGTAGTTGGGTATCACCATTCCGTTTGTCACCACCGCCCGCGGTGAGTCGGGACGGGACGGGAAGAGCCCCAGGGGATGGCCGGAGTAGAGGACCAGGGTCTGCTCCTCCGTCATCTCCGCCAGGTATTTCATGGTGAGCAGGTACTGGGCCCAGTTCTGGAACACCGTACCGTTGCCCCCGTACGTTATCAGTTCCTGGGGATGCTGGGCTACCGACCTGTCCAGGTTGTTCTGTATCATCAGCATTATGGCCGCCGCCTGGGGGGTCCGGGCCGGGTACTCGTCAAGGGGCCTGGCCTTCATCTCGTAGGTGGGCCTGAACCTTCGCATGTATATCCTGCCGTCGGTCTTCAGCTCCGCGGCGAACTCCGGAGCCAGTTCCATGTGCCATTCACGGGGGAAGTATCTCAGGGCGTTCTTCAGGGCCAGTTTCTTCTCGCCGAGGGTCAGCACGTCGGGCCTGGCGGGAGCGTGAATAACACCCTCCATATCCGGCGGCATGGGTGGAATTGAATCCGGAATGCCCTTCAGTATCTTTTCCCTGAAACCCTCTGACATGGAAACCTCCCCTGCATATATTAAACTCCGACCGGGTATCGCATTTTCGAATAATAATCAACATTCCCACATTGGAGAAGGTTATCATGAGAAGAACACTTCTGCTCCTGCTGGCGGCCGCTTCCATCCTGCTTGCGGACAGGTACGCCCTGGTGAGCGTAACACCCCTGAACCGGACCGAGCTGAACAGGCTGGCCGGGACCGGCTGCGAAATCGTCCAGGTCTACGATGACGGTTCGGTGGACTGCGTGGTGAACCAGAATGAGTACACCGCGCTGCTTTCCGCAGGCATCCCCTTCACCACCAGGATAGACGACCTGGAGAGGTTCTACAGCAGACGGTACGACGGCAGGTCCATGGGAGGCTACCTCACCTGGGACGAACTGTCCGACTGGATGGTGGACCTGCACGACACCTATCCGGACATAACGAGCGCCCCCACTTCCATCGGGAACACCTACGAGGGAAGGCCCCAGACGGTTGTGAAGATATCCTCCAATAACGATTTCTGGTTCGACGACCCTTCCCTTCCCAACGTGTGGTACGACGGCCTGATACATGCCAGGGAGCCGGCTTCCATGAGGAACACCCGCTTCTTCATGCTGTGGCTGTGCGACAACTACGGCGGGAACGGATTCTGCGGGCTCCAGGCGACCTGGCTCCTGGACAACAGGGAGATCTGGTGCCTGCCGTGCAACAACGTGGACGGGTACGTCTACAACGAGCAGCAGTCCCCCGGCGGCGGCGGCATGCACAGGAAGAACATGAACTGGAGCGCCGGAGGGGATGGAATCGACCTCAACAGGAACTGGACCATAGGATGGGGAGGCGCCGGCTCCAGCGGCGACCCCGGCTCCCAGACCTACAGGGGAACCGCTCCACTCAGCGAGCCGGAGACAGACAACGTGGACGCCTTCTGGCAGGACCATCCGCCCGCCCAGATGCACTCCACCCATGCCTACGGCAACATTCTCATCTACCCCTGGGGCTACAAGGACGACCCCCCGACCCACGTAACCGCCTACGAGACCCAGGCGGAGCTGATGGCGCAGTGGGGCACGGGAGATCTATGGGGGCAGTCCTCTCACATACTCTACTACAGCTCAGGCAATACCAGGGACCATGCCTACGGCCTGTACGGCGCAATGAGCTGGAACCACGAGACCGGCGCGGACTTCGCCGGTTTCTGGCCGTCCCCGGAGGAAACGGTGAAGCTCACCAGGAGGAATCTCAGGAGCTATCTGCTCACCGCCTTCATGGCCGGCTGCCCCTACGACCCCCACGTTCCGGGAACGCCGGTCATCGATGACATTGGGGCGGTGACCACACCATTCACCATAAACTGGAACAGCGTTCCGGAGGCCGGTTCCTACGCACTGCAGGAGCTTTCAGGCTACCAGGTGGTCCTTGATGACGACGGGTCCGGAGGACCCTTCACCATGAACAACTGGTCCACCACCACCTCCCAGTACCATTCCTCGCCCAGCAGTTATCTCTCCGGAGGCACCGGGAACATGACCTGGACCGGGACCGTCGCCATACCGGAGAACGGCGGAGGAAGGCTCAGCTTCTGGAGCTACTACAACATTCCAAACGGTTCCTGCCTGGGCAGCGTCGAGGTCTCCACAGACGGAGGAGAGAACTGGTTCTACCTTCAGACATTCACGAGGAATGATCCCGCCTGGAGGATCAACATCCACGAACTGGACGAATGGCAGGGGGATACGCTGAGTTTCCGCTGGGCCACCCAGGGCAGTTCCTCCGACCTGTACATAGATGACATCATGCTTGAGGTGTGGGAGGAGAACGAATTCCTCGACCTGAACGTTCCCTCCAACTCGTATACCGTCTCCACCCATGAAAGCGGTGAATTCTGGTTCAGGGTGGTGGCCATGGACCCGGACTTCGGTCCCGGGTGGCCTTCGGACGCCGCCGAAGCGCAGATAACCGGAACCGGCATCGCCCAGGGGGAGGAGCCGTCCGGGACCACCGGCATGGGCCGGTTCAGCCCGAACCCGGCCGTCGAGCTCGCTGTTATCCCCGTATCGGTTTCCGCCACGGACCTGGGCGGTGTCACCCTGGCCATATACGACCTGTCCGGCCGCTGTGTGGCGGACCTGTCCGGCCAGCTGTCCCGGCCGGGAGCGCAATCGGTGCAGTGGAACTGCAGGGACAACTCCGGCAGCCGGATACCCGGAGGCCTGTACTTCGCGGTAATGGACGCTCCGGGTGTGAGACTGTCCAGAGAACTGATAGTCATCGGCGGACATGATTAGGTCCCGCGCAGTCAGGCGATGAAAAACGCCCCGGGCCTCAGGGTCTTCCTGGATTCGGTGTCCGACGCCGTGGTGCTGGCCGACGGAACCCGCAGGATAACCTACATGAACCCCGAGGCCCGGCGCATTATCGGATGCGGATCGTCCGGGGGCATAGGCGGGGACCTGTGGGAAATCTGCAGGGTCGTGGACAGCAATACGCGTACGCCACTGCGGAATGAGGCGGAGGAGATACTGCCCGGGAACGGTCTGTACGATTTCCCGCTGGGAACAGTTCTTGTCACCGCCGACGGCGATGATGTGCTGGTGAGCGGAACCGTATTTCTGTCGGACGAAGCTCCGGGGTCCATCGGAGGAATGGTCTTCAGGGACGTAAGCGCCCGCTGGCTGCTGGACCGTTCGCTCCGGAACGTGCAGAAGGCCGATACCGTCAGGGTCATCGCAAGGGGGATCACAGGCAGGATACATGACCTGCTCACGGTGCTTCTGGCAAAGCTTTCCGCTGCGGGCAGAGAGCATGGCGACAGAGAAGCCGTGCTCCGCAACCTGAGGGAGTCCCGAAAGATCATCGGCAGGATAAGTGAAGTCGTCTCCAGCCTGGGCGCGGACCCCGGGAGCAGGGAGGGTGCCGACCTCTGCAATACCGGAAAGGTGATAATGTCATGCGCGCGGTTGTTCAACTCCGTTCATGAAGGGACGGAGCTCGAGCTGGCGTTTCCCGACAGGACCGGTTTCGCGGCGCTGCCGGGCGGACTGCTGGAACAGGTCCTCATCAACCTGCTGATGAACGCGGGACAGGCCGCGGGACACGGCGGCAGGGTTCTTCTGGCCGCATGCAGGGCCGCCCTTTCCGGTGACATAACTCCGGCGGGAGCTGGGAACTACGTGATGGTGAGCGTATCCGACAACGGCCCGGGTATCCACGGCGACAACCTGACGCGAATATTCAGCCCGAGGTTCACCACCGGAAGGAACAGGTACGGGCTGGGTCTGTCCGCTGTCTATTCCATAGTGCACGGCTTCGGCGGCTGCATTACCGTCGATTCAAGACCTGGAAGAGGTTCCACGTTCACTGTGTACCTTCCCGCTGCCGAAGGCATCGAGACCGAGACATCGGGAGACGTGATGCCCGTGGTATACTGCACGGGGCTGGACCAGGTCGAGGCGGACAGGGCCGCCCGCATGCTCGAAGCCATAGGGTGCGCTCCACGCCCGGGGCTACCGGTGCGCGGGCAGGAGGAGTTCCGGCTGCTGTTAACCGACCACGAGTACTTCGCGGCGGAGAGGCAGGCCCTGGCGGGGGAGGAATACTCCCTGAACGGAGTGATCGTCGCCATGGATGAATCACTGAGGCTACCGGTGGAGCACGGACCGGAGGTTATATACATCGGCAGCCCCGTCGGCATGGGCAGGCTCGCGGCGGCCGTGGGAGAACTTGCTTGGAAAAGGGTTCCGGATGACCCGGAAGCCGAGGACGGGAGCCCGACATGAAGGTAAGCTGCTCCCAGTGCGGAAGCGAGCAGGTGGTCCTGGACAGCGACTTCTTCCTCAGGTGTCCCTACTGCGGCTCCAGGCTCATCGTGAACCCTCCTCCAACCACTCCGTACATGGTGAAGACCTCGGTAACCGAGGAGGATGTCCGCAGACTGTTCCCGCCCGGAATGGTAACCGGTATGGAGATGAAGTATTTCCCCTACCTTGAGACGGCAGCTGCCGGCAGCCGGAAGCGGGTACCCTGTTTCAGTCAGCCCTGGCAGGAGCTGGTGGATTACACTCCCCCCGACGGGGACAGGCAGGTCTTCGATGAGAGCCTCGCCGAGCCCGGCCAGATCATTCCCTTCAACAGAGAACAGACTCAACCTGAGGAGGGAAGGCTGGTCTTTCACCCCTATTTCATCGTCATGCTGAAGCTTCAGGGCTACGGTGAGGGCGTGCTGGTGGACGGGGTGTCCGGAAATGCCCTGGGGGAGCTTCCCGCCCACGGCGGGGACGAGGAACGTTCAGCCGGGCTCAAAGGACTGTTCCTCAGGGCTCTTCTGGCGGGTCTGGCGGTGTCGGTGCCCGTTTACCTGGTTTCACGAAGTCTCTCGCTTTCCCCTGTTTCGCTGATATGGGTATACCTGGTTGTCATATTACTGGCGGCGGCGGTCTATTACGGCGGGATAAGGAGGGGGGGAAGTTGAAGAGGGTCTCCATCGCTCTGAAATGTCCCTCCTGCGCGGGTCCCCTCAGAATACGGGAGGGTGATACGCATACCGTATGCCCGAACTGCTCATCCAGTCTCATACTCCCCAGCGCCGTGAGGAAGTACGTCCTTCCCTCCGCCGTCTCCAGGGTCGCTGCGCTGAGAACGGTACGGCGTCAGCTGGAGAAAGTGAATCCCCGGGGTGTGGAAAACGCCAGGGTGAGCAGACCGGTCCTCTACTACGTTCCCTTCTGGCACTGCAGCGCTCAGGTCAACGGCTACGTTCTGGGAGTGGAGCCGGTATACAGGGAGAGGGAGATATCGGTGGTGGACAGCGAGGGCCAGTCCGGGAGCGGCTACGCCGTAACCGTCACCAGGAAGGTGAGAACAAGGTCGGGAGGAACCGCGGTGGAGCGGGAGATACAGCTCTCCGGCAGCGTGAACGTAAGCGGGGCGGACCTGGAACCGCTGGGAATACCCTCCCTGTCCGCGGACTCCCAGTTGTCCATCCAGGGACTGGAGATCCAGAAGAACAACCTTCCGGAGGGGCTGGAGATACTGGAGGACGAGAGTTCCAGGGACGGGATATTCGTCGATCCCGCGGTGACCCTGTCACAGGCCCGTGAACAGACAGAAAGGTACCTCAGAAGACTCGGTTCCGGCGTCGGTTTCGGCCTGGAGGAAAAGTGGGAGTTCGCGGTGCTGTCCGGCCACCGGGACGCGCTTGTCTACTATCCGCTCTGGGTAACGGATTTCAGGTACGGCGGAGGCTCCTACCAGGTGGTGGTGGACGGCCGGTCCGGCGAGGTGCTGAGGGGGAGGTTTCCCTCGTCCGGAAGGGACCGGAGGATACTCACGGTGGCGGCGGCGCTGTTCTGGGCCGCGATACTGCCCTACAACGTCGAACTTATCTTCAGCGGCGGACTGAGCTACCGCAACACATCCGGAGGAGAATCCAGCTGCCTTCCGGTCCTGCTTCTGATACTGGGCGGTCTCGCCTACGCAACATGGCGGTTCCTGGGAATACTGGGAGGCCTGGCGGGAAGGGAGGGGGACCATGTCATATACTGAACCTGGACATCCTTCTCCGCTCCCGTTCAGGTGTCGCAACTGCGGAAATGACCTGGAGGGGCTTCCGACGGACGTCATATTCTACTGCTGGCACTGCGGAAGATGCTGGGGGCTCGAACAGGACTTCAGCCCGCTCGGGATAGATTTCATGAGAATGGGAGGGGAAGGTACCGTTCCGCTTCCGTTCTGGAAGGTGGACGTTACCGTTTCCATATACCGGCGGATGTCCCGCAGGGAGTCGTCCCCCTCCATGGTCCGCGGCTTCAGGGAATTTACCGGCGGGGAGAGGGGTCTTTCCGACCACGAACCCGAGACCAGGAGGGACCGGCTCATATTCCCGGCGTTCTCCACCAGCCTGGTCCTCTCCACAGGTGTCAGGATGCACAGGGAGAACTTCCTTCCGGAAAGGCTCGAGCATGGCTCTTCTGCGCGGGTTTTCGGAGGGTCGGTGGGCCTTCCGGACGCCCGGACCCTGGCCAGGGGAGTGGCGGTGGGAGTGGAAGTGAGCCGGAAGGACTTCCTTGCCTGCGTGGACCTGGACGTGGAGGTGAGTTCCGCGAGCATCTACGCCGTAGGCTGCACGCAGGAGGAACACCTGATGAGGATCAACGGCTCCCGCATCGCCCTGCCCTTCTCCGCGGTAAGGGACTGCGGGGAGATACTGAGGATGAACAGCCGGACCTGAATCTCCCCTCTTCTTGACTGAAAGCGGACCGCTACTAATGTTCACCATGACAATAACGGTTACAGGCGGGAATTACTGAACAGGAGCGTTGAATGTCAGGACACAATAAATGGAGCAGCATAAAGCACAAGAAACAGAAGGCGGACGCCGCCCGGGGCAAGATCTTCAGCAGGCTGGTGAAGGAGATATCCGTGGCCGCCAGGGAGGGAGGGGGAGACGTTGAGTCCAACTCCCGGCTCAGGGTGGCAGTGGAAACGGCAAAATCGCACAACATGCCTTCCGACAACATCGAGAGGGCCATCAAGCGGGGCACCGGAGAGCTGGAGGGTGTAAGCTACGAGGAGATAATCTACGAGGCCTACGGTCCCGGAGGGGTAGCCATCATCATCGAGGTGCTGACCGACAACAAGAACAGGACCGCGGCGGAGATAAGGCATCTGCTCTCCAAGCACGGAGGTCACCTCGGCTCCAGGAACAGCGTTGCCTACATGTTCAGCAGGGTGGGAAGGATAACCATCGACGGATCCAGGTACAGTGAGGACCAGGTGCTGGAGGCCGGGCTGGACGCGGGACTGGAGGATGTTCAGAAATCCGACGACCTTATAATCGCCACCACCTCTCCATCAGATGTCTTCGACGTGAAGAACGCTCTGGCGGAGAACGGTGTGCTGCCCGAGAGCGCCGAGGTCACCAAGGAGCCGGATACCTACGTCATGCCCGACCGGAAGGAGGCGGAGAAGGCGCTGGAGCTCCTGGAGGTCCTGGAGGAATCCGATGACGTGCAGGCCATACATACGAATTTCGAGATGCGGGAAGACTAATCGGTGAAGCCGGCGGGAGAGGTCTACCTGGGAATCGACCCGGGTCTGGGCACTACAGGGTACGGAGTCATCCGGTTCTCAACGGGAGCCATGGAGGTGCTGGACGCCGGAGTCCTGAGGTCGTCCGCCGACGACCTCCTTCCCGAAAGGCTGAACGAACTGTTCTGCGGCATTCTGGAGGTTATCGACAGGTACCTTCCATACGCCATGGGGATGGAGAAGCTCTACGCCCATTACAAACATCCTCTCACCGCGGTCAAGATGGCTCACGCCAGGGGGGTCCTCTGCCTGGCCGCCGCCCGTCGGGGAGTGCGCCAGATCCCCATCCCCGCCACCAGGGTGAAGAAACTGGTGACGGGCAACGGCCGGGCCAGCAAGGAGCAGGTTTCAGGCATGGTCAAGCATCTGCTGGGCATAACCGGAGAAATAAAGCCGGATGACGTCACCGACGCCCTGGCGGTGGCGATAGCCGCATACGAAAGCGACAGGAATGATAGAAAGTATAAGAGGTACGGTAGAAAGAACGGCTGAGTCCTGTCTTCTGGTGAGGGTCGGCCCGGTTGTGGTGAGCGTTCTGGTACCGGGTTATTTCCTCAGAAGCGTATCCGCCGGCAGCCGGCTGGATATCCCGGTCTACCTGCATCTGCAGATGGAGGGCAACCGTGTGGTCCCTCTGCTGGTGGGATTCCCCGAGGAAAACGACAGGCAGTTCTTCGAGAAGTTCATATCGGTCTCCGGTGTTGGAGTGCGGGCGGCCGTCAGGGCGCTGGAGCAGCCTCCGGACAGGATAGCCGCGGCCATAGCGGGCGAGGATTACGATTATCTCATAACCCTTCCGGGAATAGGCAGGAAGAGGGCCAGGCAGATAGTCGCGGGGCTTCAGGAACAGATGAGGGCCATGGTGGGGAAGGTGACTTCCGCGGGAACCGCGGCCGGTCCCAGGAGTGAGGCCAGGGCCGTACTCAGACAGCTGGGGGTCCAGCTCACCGAGGCGGAAAGGCTCATTGAAGCGGCGTGCGGAGAGCTGGATGAGAATGCCGGGACTTCGGAGATAGTCAAACGGGCCATGAGGATCAGGGGCGGGGAATGAGCAGGGAATCCATACTGTCCAGTCAGGTATCCGGACCGGAGGAAGCGGCGGAGGAGCGCACGCTGGCTTCACTGCGCCCGCGCAGTCTGGCGGAGTACGTCGGGCAGGATGATGTGGTGCAGAAACTGGGGATAGCCATCAAGGCCGCCCTGGGCAGGGGGGAGCCCCTGGATCACATCCTGTTCCACGGTCCTCCGGGACTGGGCAAGACCACCCTGGCCCACATAGTTTCCAACGAGATGAGCGCCGGTCTGGTGTGCAGTTCCGGTCCCGCCCTGGAGCGGGCGGCGGACCTGGTGGGTATACTCACCAACCTTCAGCAGGGGGATGTGCTCTTCATAGACGAGATACACCGTCTGCCCAGGGTGGTGGAGGAGTACCTCTACCCGGCCATGGAGGATTTTCAGATAGACATAGTGCTGGACCCCGGACCCCACGCCAGGACGGTGAGACTGGACCTGTCGGAGTTCACCATCATAGGGGCCACCACAAGGGCCGGCCTGATAACCGGGCCGCTGAGGAACCGGTTCGGCCTGTCGCTTCACATGCAGTTCTACAACACCTCCGAGCTGGCGGAGATACTCCGCCGCTCCTCGGGCATACTGAAACTGGAAGTCACCGAGGGGGGCGCCGAGACCATAGCCCTCCGCTCCCGGGGTACGCCCAGGATATGCAACAGGCTGCTGAAGAGGGTCAGGGACTTCGCGCAGGTGGAGGGCATGGATACCGTCACCGAGGAAGTGGCGGTGGAGGCCATGGACATACACGGTGTGGACGAGGCCGGCCTGGACGGCCTGGACAGGCGGTACCTGAGGGTGATAATCGAACAGTACTCCGGCGGCCCGGTTGGAGTAGCGGCCCTGGCGGCCACCCTCAACGAGGAGAAGGACACGCTGATCGACGTTGTGGAGCCCTATCTCCTGATATCCGGCTTTCTGAACCGCACCAGCAGGGGAAGGATGACCACACAGAAGGCCTGGAGGCACCTGGGCCTCAACCCCTCGGGACAGGACGAGCTTCCGCTGTGACCGCCGGCGGGGACCTGCTTCTGCACGCGTGCTGCGGTCCATGCATGACCGTGGTCCACAGGGAGCTGGCTGGTGAGGGCTTTCGGGTCACCGGTTACTTCTACAATCCCAACATCCATCCATGGAAGGAGAGGGAACGAAGGCTCACCGCCCTCTCCGACTACGCGGAAGAAAGAGGGATACCCCTGGAAGTCGAGGTCGACTACCCGCTGGAGGAGAACCTGAGAATGCTCCTGGCCGCGGAGAACAGGTGCAGCGCCTGTTTCCATGACCGTCTCTCGGCCACGGCCCGCAGAGCCTCGGAAATGGGGATCGAACGCTTCTCCACCACCCTCTCGGTCAGTCCGTACCAGGACCAGGAGCTTATCAGAAAGGCCGGAGCGCGGGCGGAGGAGGAATGGGGAGTCCGTTTCGAGTTCAGGGATTTCAGGGACGGCTACCGGGAGTCCATTTCCCTTTCACGGGAAGCCGGCATGTACCGCCAGCCCTACTGCGGGTGCGTTTTCAGCGAACGCGACAGGTACCTCGAGATCAGGTCACCCGGCCATCCCTGACGGATAGCTTCCAGGCAAAAGGAGCCACCGCGGAATAGAGGGACACTTTTCCAGATGCAGAGGCAGGGGAAGAACTTTTGGAGCTTCATTACCCTTGACCTCGCGTTACGTACAGCAGATAATTCACAATATTCTCATACCTTTTCACTAGGAATCATTTCAGCGAAGGGAGCAATAATGCCGGAACTGGTTCTCAGAGCCTGCATTTGAGCCATTCGATCCGTGCCCTGGATGGGCCGGTCGGACATCGGCAGCTCCCGAATGCAGTCCTGATCACTATAGATCCCTGACGTTTTCGCGGTCTCTGTCGATGAATGGATGGATCGGTCGGGTCCTTATCTATCATGTCCATGTCCATTCAGACTGGAGGAGGGTACCGTGAAGCAAACCGGGATAACCATCGAGAACGTGAAGGAAGTCTACAGTGGACCGGAGGGTCAGCTGTGGGAAATGATCATGGGTGAGCAGATCCATGTGGGAGGCTGGGACCAGTCGAAGATTCTGGCAGAAAAAGCAGGCATTAAAGGCGATCAGAAGGTGCTGGACATCTGCAGCGCCCTGGGAGCCGGACTGAGGTTCCTCGAGAGGAACTACGGGGTACGAGGCTTCGGGCTGGATGCGACGAAACACATGGTGGACGAAGCTGTGAAACGCACGGAACGTGACGGACAGTCCGGAAGGATTACATACAAGGTAGGAAACGCAGAAAGCATCCCATGGCCGGACGATGAGTTCGACGTGGTCTGGGGAGAGGACGCCTGGTGTTACGTCGAGGACAAGGAGAGAATGATAGCCGAGATCGCCAGAGTTCTCAAACCCGGGGGAACCATCGCGTTTTCAGACTGGGTGGAAGGCCCGTCGGAAATGGACGGGAAAACCGCCCTCAGAATCTGCACCTTCATGAAATTCCCCCATGTCTACAGCAGAGGGAAGTACGAAGAAGTACTTTCTGAGAACGGTTTCAGTGTTGCAAGCTCCGAGGATCTCACAGAGCAATTCGCGGATTACGTCGAA